>JBJOHC010000091.1:0-17042 GCA_046047955.1 Planctomycetota bacterium | reverse complement strand
CGCGGCAAGCGGCGTGAAGAAGTGGACCGCCGCCGCGCCGAGCCCGTTCAGCGGCCGCGACATCTCGAGAAACGCGAGCGCGGGCGCCGTCATCCGTCGCCGCACGACCTCCGCGGCGAGCGGCTCGAGCACCGCGCGCTCGTCGTCGCTCGGCGCGCACGGCTTCCCGTCGTCGAGGGCGAAGGCGTTGCGGAGGAATTCGCGCATGGGTGCACGGTACGCGCGGCGCGCGCGCGGCGAGGCGTGTCGATTACCCTAGCCCCATGTCGACCCCGTCCACCGCGAAGCCGCCGATCGACCTCTCGAAGCTCCGCTTCATCCTCGCGACCGACTGCGGGTCGACGACGACGAAGGCGATCCTCGTCGAGCGCGTGGGCGACGGTCCGTCGGCCTCGTGGCGCCAGACCCGCCGCGCCGAGGCGCCGACGACCGTCGAGGAGCCCTTCGCGAACGTGACGATCGGCGTGTCGAACGCCCTCACCGAGATCGGCGAGCTCGCGGGCCGGCGCTTCATCGCCGACGACGGCACGATCATCCACCGCGCGGGCGACGACGATCCCGAGGGCTGCGACCTCTACATCTCGACCTCGTCGGCGGGCGGCGGCCTGCAGATGGTGGTCGCGGGCGTGGTCGCGCAGATGACGGCGGCGAGCGCGAAGCGCGCGGCGCTCGGCGCGGGCGCGATCGTGATGGACACGATCGCCTCGAACGACAAGCGCCGCCCGCACGAGCGCATCCAGCGGATCCGCGAGCTGCGGCCCGACATGGTGCTCATCTCGGGCGGCACCGATGGCGGCAACATCCGGCAGGTCGTGCAGGTCGCCGAGCAGATCGCGCCGGCGAAGCCGCGCCCGCGCTTCGGCGGCGAGTACGAACTGCCCGTCATCTTCGCGGGGAACCGCGAGGCCGCGCCCGAGGTGCGCGCGATCTTCGCGAAGGGCTTCGACCTCGCGGTCGTCGACAACCTGCGCCCCACGCTCGAGGAGGAGAACCTCGGTCCCGCGCGCGACAAGATCCACGACGTCTTCCTCGAGCATGTCATGGCGCACGCGCCGGGCTACGACCGCCTCATCGCCTGGGCCGACGCGCCGATCATGCCGACGCCGGGCGCCGTCGGCGACATCCTGCAGCGGATCGCCGAGCGCGACCGGCTCAACGCGGTCTGCGTCGACATCGGCGGCGCGACCACCGACGTCTTCAGCGTCTTCGGCGGCACCTTCAACCGCACCGTGAGCGCGAACCTCGGGATGAGCTACTCGATCTCGAACGTGTGCGCCGAGGCGGGGATGGCGAACGTCCTGCGCTGGGTGCATGTCGCGATGGACGAGCGCGAGCTCCGGAACCGCGTCAAGAACAAGATGATCCGCCCGACGACGATCCCCCAGACCCAGGAGGCGCTCGTCTTCGAGCAGGCGGTCGCGCGCGAGGCGCTGCGGCTCGCGTACGCGCAGCACAAGGAGTTCGCGACGACCCTCAAGGGCGTGCAGCAGCAGCGCACCGTCGGCGACCTCTTCTCGCAGGAGGAGTCGGGCCGCACGATCGTCGACGACATGAAGCTCGACCTCCTCGTCGCGTCGGGCGGCGTCCTGAGCCATGCGCCGAAGATGGAGCAGACGGCGGCGATGCTCGTCGACAGCTTCGAGCCGCAGGGCTTCACGGAACTCGCCAAGGACTCGATCTTCATGATGCCGCACCTCGGCGTCCTCGCGAGCGTCCACGCCGACGCCGCGATGGAGGTCTTCGAGCGCGACTGCCTCGTGCGGCTCGGCTGGTGCGTCGCGGCGAAGGGCGTCGGGAAGTGGGGGAAGCCGTGCTTCCGCTACCGCGTCTCGGGCGCCGTCACCGCGCAGGGCGCGCTCGCCTGCGGCGAGGTCGCGCTCGTCCGCGTCGGCGCGGGCGAGGAGGTCGAGGTCGTGGTCGAGCCCGAGCGGGGCTTCGATCTCGGCGCGGGTCCGGGGAAGCCCGTCACGCGCCGCGTCGAGGGCGGCTGCGTCGGCATCCTCTTCGACGCGCGCGGCCGTCCGCTCACGCTTCCCGAGAACGAGGCCGACCGTCGCGCCGCCGTCGCGCGCTGGGCGCAGGCGTGGGACACGCTCGGCTGATTCCGCGATGGCGCCGTGCGCAGCGCCGCCGTCTCCCTCTTCACCGTGACTGAACGAGACGCGAACGCCGTCCTCGCGCCGCGCGCACGGACGGGCAACGCGTCGTTCCGACCATTCCTTCTCCCGCGCAGCGGACATCGGTCCGCCCGCCCAACAGAAAGGAATGGCAACCGGATGGCATCCATCAAGTCGACCCTCGCCGCGACCGCGGTCCTCGCCTGCGCCGCGACCACCTTCGGCGGCGACTGCCCCGTCTCCGACACGGGCTGCAACCCCTCGATCACCATGACCTTCCTCGGCCGGAGCGTGAACCTCGGCTACGACGTCGGCGCGACCGAGATCTCGGCGTTCGACCCCGTGAACGAGCGCATCTTCTCGGTGAACGGCCTCACGGGCTCGGTCGATGTCTGGGACTTCTCGATGCCCGGCATGCCGATCCGCACGCACCAGATCTCGCTCGCGGCCTACGGCGTCGGCGCGAACAGCGTCGCCTACTCGAACGGCTTCCTCGCCGCCGCCGTCGAGGCGAATGTCCAGCAGGACAACGGCAAGGTCGTCTTCATCGACGCGACGACGCTCGAGATCGTCTCCGCCGTCGAGGCGGGCGCGCTTCCCGACATGATCTGCTTCACGCCCGACGGCACGAAGGTGCTGGCGGCGAACGAGGGCCAGCCGAGCGACGACTACACCGTCAATCCGAACGGCTCGGTCACCATCGTCGACGTCTCGGGCGGCGTCGCCTCGGTGACGCAGGCGAATGTCCGGACCATCGACTTCAGCGCGATCGTCGCCGCGGGCGTCGATCCCGAGATCATCGCGATCGGCCCGTCGGGCTCGCTCGCCGCGGACCTCGAGCCCGAGTACATCGTCGTCTCGGCCGACAGCGCGACCGCCTACGTCGCCTGCCAGGAGTCGAACGCGCTCGGCACGCTCGACCTCGCCTCGGGCACCTTCACCGCGCTCGAGTGGCTCGGCGTGAAGGACCACTCGCTCGCGGGCAACGGGCTCGATCCGAGCGACCAGGACGGCGGCAACAACATCGCCAACTGGCCGGTCTACGGCATGTACCAGCCCGACGCGCTCGCGATCGTCACCGTCGGCGGCACGCCCTACATCCTCGGCGCGAACGAGGGCGATGTGCGCGAGTACGGCGCCTATGTCGAGAACGCGCGCGTCTCGCAGCTTGCGCTCGACCCCGTCGCCTTCCCGAACGCCGCGGCGCTCAAGGCGAACACCGCGATGGGTCGCCTCAATGTCACGCGCTCGCGCGGCGACATCGACGGCGACAACGACTACGACGCGCTCTACGCCTTCGGCGCGCGCTCGCTCACCGTCTGGACGCCCGACGGCACCGCGGTCTGGGACAGCGGCGACCTCTTCGAGCAGGTCACCGCGGCCGTCTACCCGACGCGCTTCAACGCGAGCAACACCAACAACACCCGCGACAACCGCAGCGACGACAAGGGCCCCGAGCCCGAGGCGGTCACGACGGGCGAGATCGCGGGCCGCACCTACGCGTTCGTCGGCCTCGAGCGCGTCGGCGGCCTCTTCGCGTTCGATGTCACCGATCCGACCTCGCCCGAGTACCAGCTCTACGTGAATTCGCGCGACTTCAGCGCCGCGACGAACACGGCGGCCGCCGGCGACCTCGGCCCCGAGGGCGTCCTCTTCATCCCTGCGGCGATCTCGCCGAACGGCGCGGACCTCGTCGTGGTGTCGAACGAGATCTCGGGCACCCTCTCGGTGTGGCAGGTCGACCGCGTCTGCGACGCGGCGGGCGACCTCAACGCCGACTGCGCGGTCGATGCGTCGGACCTCGCGATCATGCTCGGCGCGTGGGGTGCGTGCGGCAAGGGCGCGTGCCCGGCCGACCTCGACGCGAGCGGCGCGGTGGACGCGTCGGACCTCGCGATCCTGCTCGGCAACTGGGGCTGAGCGGGAGGCGTCCAACCTGCATGAGCGAATGAACGCGGGCGGGGCCTCGAGCCCCGCCCGCGCCGCTTTTGAAGCGGTGCCAGGCGCGTGCCGTGCGGTGCCTGGCACCTCCTGGCGCGTCCTGGGCACCCTCGGACTCCGCACCGATCGGTGGCGGGGAATGGCGTGGTGCCGTCGGGAACGGGTCGAGGACCGCCGTATCCTCCGCGGTCACCGCGTTGCCCGGCACGTGCCGGGCACCGATCTCCCCTCCCGATCGGAGCGCCCACGATGGCCAAGTCCCGCACCGAGTTCCTCTGCCGCGAGTGCGGCGCCAACCATCCCAAGTGGCAGGGCAAGTGCCCCGACTGCGGCGCGTGGGACAGCCTCGAGCGCTTCACCGTCGAGGCGGAGACCGCCGCCAAGGGCTCGGCTCCGATCTGGAGCGGCGCCCCCGACGCCGATCCAGAGGAGCTCGCCCGCGCGGGCATCGGGCGCGCGATCGCGCTCGGCAGCGTCCCCGAGGCCGAGGTGCCGCGCGTCCCGAGCGGGATCGGCGAACTCGACCGCGTCCTCGGCGGCGGCATCGTGCCCGGCTCGGTCATGCTCCTTGGCGGCGATCCCGGCATCGGCAAGAGCACACTCCTCATGCAGGCCGCCGCCGCGGTCGCCGCCCGCGGCGGCACCGCGCTCTACGCCTCGAGCGAGGAGAGCCCGCAGCAGGTCCGACTGCGCGCCGAGCGCCTCGAGGCGGTCCGCGCGGCGGGCGGTGCCGCGGCGCTCGGCGACCGCCTCCGCGTGCTCGGCGAGACGAGCGTCGGCCGCATCGTCGAGGAGGCCCGCCGCGCGAAGGCGACCCTCGTCCTCGTCGACTCGATCCAGCTCATCCACCGCGCCGACCTCTCGGCGGCCCCCGGCTCGATCGCCCAGCTCCGCCGCTGCTGCCTCGACCTCGTCGCCCTCGCGAAGTCGACGGGCTGCGGCGTCGTGGTCGTCGGACATGTCACGAAGGAGGGCGCGCTCGCGGGCCCGAAGCTCCTCGAGCACCTCGTCGATGTCGTCCTCTCCTTCGAAGGCGACCGCCACTCGGCGATCCGCGTCGTCCGTGGCGTGAAGAACCGCTTCGGATCGACCCAGGAGATCGGACTCTTCGAGATGCAGGGCGACGGCCTCGCCGAGGTCGAGGCGGTGCGCGTCCCGCTTTCGGACGGCCCGAGCGCGCCGGGTTGCGCGTTCGTCGCGGCCATGGCGGGCACCCGCTGCCTCCTCGGCGAGCTGCACGCGCTCGTCTCGACGGGCTTCCTCGGCAGCGCGAAGCGTCGGGCGAGCGGCGTCGACGCCGCGCGGCTCGCGATGCTCATCGCCGTCCTCGAGAAGCACGGCGGCCTCCGCCTCGCCGACCAGGATGTCTTCGCGCAGGCCGTCGGTGGACTCAAGATCGCCGAGCCCGCGGCCGACCTCGCGCTCGCGCTCGCGATCGCGGGCGCCTTCCTCGGCCGCACGATGCCCCCGGGCGCCGTCGCGATCGGTGAAATCGGCCTCACGGGCGAACTGCGCGCGGTTCCGCAGCTCGAGCAGCGCGTGAGCGAGTCGCTCCGGCGCGGCGCGCGCGTCGTGCTGGTCCCGTCATCCGCACGGCTCACCGATGACATGACGCGCCACGCCTCGCGCGCCGAGATCGTGAAAGTCAGCACGATCGCCTCCGCGCTCGAATTTCTCTCGCCCGCGCAGCGGTCGATTGGAGCGGTTCCGACGCCTCCGGCGGGCCGAGGCGCGCGTCGGACGAGTGGGGACAAGACGACCGTCAATCCATGACGGAGCGGAGGCGTTCCGCATCGGCCTTGCTTCGCAAGTCACGGATCGAAATGCACTTAGCATCATGCGCGAGCAGGGGCATCTCCCAGGCAGCCGCCCCCCATCCCCTCAACTCGACACCTTGACACGCCCTGAGTATCCTTCTCGCTCATCATTTCGGTCAGAGTCGGCCGATGATGAGGAACCGTCCGGCCGAGGCCTTTGGTGGCCCTGGCAACAGGCGGACGGGTGGATGACCACGACCGGGGTATTCCGGTCCAATCAAGTACGGAGAGTTTCATTCATGAGTCTCACCAAGACCGTCGGCTTCTTCGCCGGTACGACCCTCGCCATCGGTGGCGCGGCCTTCGGCGCCGAGAACGAGTTCGCCTCTGAGATCGCGTCGCTCCGCGCCGAGATCGCCCAGCTCAAGGGCGACAACTGGCTCACCGAGCAGCGCGCCGCCGAGATCCGCGGCATCGTCACCGATGTCCTCGCGGACGCGGACACCCGCGCCAGCCTCCAGGGCAGCGGCGCGAACGCCGGCTACGACGGCGGCTTCTTCATCTCGTCCTCGGACGGCAACTTCTCGCTGAAGCTCAACATCCTCGAGCAGATCCGCTACACGTTCAACGACCGTGGCGGTTCGCCGGCTTCGCCTGGCAAGGCCCAGACCTACGGCTTCGAGAACAAGCGCACCCGCGTCACCTGGTCGGGCAACATCGTCGACTCGACCTGGTCGTACAACATCGAGACGTACTTCGCGTACTCGAACAACCAGGAAGGCTTTGACGGCATCCTCGGTAACGCCTACGTCGCCAAGGACATGGGCAACGGCATGAGCCTCACCTTCGGTAGCTTCCGCCTTCCCTTCGCGGCCGAGTACGCGATCGACGCGGGCAACCTCCAGTTCAACGACTTCTCGCCCGTCCTCTGGCAGTTCAACACCGGCTACGCGCAGGGCGTCATGCTCGGCTACGCGGCCGACATGTTCCGCGTGAACGTCGCCTTCACCAACGGCGAGAACACCGGTGACTCGGGCTGGACCAACGGCAGCCCCTCGGCCGAGTACGCCTTCACCGGCCGCGCCGATGTGAAGTTCGCCGGCACCTGGGAGCAGTTCAACGACGCGCAGTCGTGGCAGGGCGACGAGATGGGCTTCAAGGTCGGCGGCGGCGTGTCGTGGCAGCAGGCGAACGACAATGCACTGGACACCGGCAAGGAGTTCGCGATCACCCTTGACGCGACCGCTGAGTTTGGTGGTGCGAACGTCTTCGCGGCGTACTACTACGTCGACGACGAGGATGTCGACGCGAACCAGCAGGGTTTCTCGATCGGTGGCGGCTTCTTCCTCAGCGAGGACTTCGAAATCGTCGCTCGTTGGGACGCCTACGACTCTGACTCCGGCGCCAACAGCGAGGTCAACACCCTCACCTTCGGTGGCAACTGGTACCTCGCGAAGAACACCGCGAAGTTCGGTGCGAACGTCGGCTACGCCTTCGACGGCGTCCCGGCGAACTTCGGCACCTCGGCCAACTGGCTCGAGGACGCGTCGACCGAGGATGGCCAGTGGTTCATCCAGGGCCAGCTCTCGTTCAGCTTCTGATCGAAGCGTTCGAGGCAGCCTGACAGAGTCAGCATCCACCCCTGTGGATGCCTGACGAACGCGTCAGGACATCCACAGCTACGGCTCAGGCGGCCGGTCCCATCGGGACCGGCCGCTTTTCATTTCCCACCCCGCGTGCGCCGCGCTCACGAAATGCCGCGATTGTGGAGGACCGTCCGAACGCCTGCCGATAACGACCGGCCCGGCAGGACGCCGGCAAGGAGAAGGCAGGATGCCCCCGATGAAGACCGCGACCCACGCGACCCACGCGACGCAGGCGACCCGCGCCACCGTTCGACGCTTCTTCCGCACGCCCCGCCCGATCCTGACGCCGATGGTGATCGGCGCCCTCGGACTCGCGGGCGTCGCGCGCGCGCAGGATGTCCCCGAGACGAACGAACTCCTCCGCAGGATCGAGGCGCTCGAGGCGTCGAACCGCGCGCTCGCGGGCGAGGTCGAGACGCTCCGCGCGGGCGGAGAGGACGCCTGGCTCACCGAGCGCCGCGCCGACGAGATCCGCGCGATCGTCACCGATGTCCTCGCCGACAGCTCGTCGCGCACCTCGCTCCAGAACTCGGGCATGACCGCGGGCTGGAACGACGGCTTCTACCTCGAGAGCCCCGATCAGCGCTTCCGTCTCGAGATCGGCGGCCTCGTCCAGACGCGCTACACCTACAGCTCGATCCCCGACGGCACCTCGGGCGTCAACATCCAGAACTCGCCGATCGCCGACAATGTCGAGAACCGCTCGGGCTTCGACCTGCCGGGCACGATCCTCGAGATGAAGGGTCACGCGTTCGGCCAGCAGAACCAGTTCAAGATCAAGGCCGCGTACACGAACACGAACGAGGCGCAGGTCGGCGCGGCACCCTTCGGGAACCTCGGTTCGGCGAGCGGATCGCTGCGGCTCCTCGACGCCTACATGCGCATCGAGCTCTCCGACGACTGGTCGCTGCGCGTCGGCCAGTTCAAGCTGCCCTTCGGCCGCGAGTTCCTCGTCGATCGCGAGTACCAGCTCGCGGTCGCGCGCTCGGTGGTGTCGAATCACCTGAGCGTCGGCCGCTCGCAGGGCCTCGAGCTCACCTTCGTCTCCGACGACTACCGCGCCATGCTCGCCTACTCGGGCGGCGGCACCGACAACGTGTACGGCATCCTGAAGGGCGCGGGCAGCGATCCCGTGAACGCGCCGTACTTCAGCGACGCGGTGAACTGGGCCGTCACGGGCCGCGGCGAGTGGAAGGTCGCGGGCGAGTGGGGCCAGTTCCGCACCATGACGAGCCCGCCCGGCGACGAGTACGCGCTCCTCTTCGGTCTCGGCATCCACGCGCAGGAGGGCGACCCGAACCTCGGCACCTCGCCGAACTTCGGCGGTCCGAACACCTGGTTCGCCGTCACGGCCGACATGTCGGCGATGTACGGCGGCGCGAGCCTGTTCGCGAGCTTCACCTGGTCGTACATGGACTCGGAGAGCGCGTACGTCCTCGGTTCGAACAACTTCTTCGCGCCGACGACCTTCGACATCGGCGACAGCACCGCGTGGGGCGCGGTCATCCAGGGCTCCTACTCGTTCGTCCCGAAGTGGGAGGTCTTCGCGCGATTCGAGATCGGCGACGCCGATCTGCCCGACATCGCGAACATCACGACCCCCTTCGGCACCGACAGCCTCGCGAACGGCAACCTGCTCTCGATCCTCACCCTCGGCGTGAACTGGTACATCGACGGCGAGGACCTCAAGTGGCAGGCCGATGTGGGTCTCGCCTTCGACGCGCTCGACGGCGTCTGGTGGGACGGTGCGAACGGCTGGCGCGCGGCCGCCGAGCACAACGAGGTCGTCTTCCGCACGCAGCTGCAGATGGCGTTCTGACGCGGCATTCGGCGGGCTTTCCCTCTGCGGGAGGTGGCGTGATTTCCTACACTCCGCCTCTTGCGGCGGGGCGGGCGGCGTCGCCCTCCCCGTCGACGCCGGAGCCGCCATGTCGACCGCGCCAGTCGCCGCCACGCCGTCCGTCACCGTCATGCACCGCATCGAGGTCCGCCCCCGCCGAGGTCACCACGACCCGCGCGGCGAGTCGGTGCTGCGCTCGATCGCCTCGCTCGGCCTCGCGCGCATGCCGCGCAAGGTCGACCACGCGTCGGTCTACCTCGTCGAGGGCGACCTGACGGCGTCGGAGGTCGACCGGATCGCGAACGAACTCCTCGCCGACTGCGTCACGCAGTCGGCCGAGGTCCACTCGACGCGCCGCGCCTCGCGGCCGTCGGTCGCGCCCGGCTCCGCGGTCGTCGAGGTGCATCCGCTCGCGGGCGTCACCGATCCCGCGGCCGAGAGCGTCGAGCTCGCGATCGCCGCGATCGTCGGGCGGCGCGTGTCGGTCCGGACCGGCGACCGCTACGACCTCCACGGCGTCGACGAGATGGTCGCGCGCACGGTCGGCGAGCGCCTGCTCGCGAACCCCGTCATCCACGCGATCCACACCGCGCCCTACTTCCCGTCGTCGTTCCCGCACGGCCACCCGTACACGCTCGCGATCCGCGAGGTGCCGATCACGCGCCTCGACGACGCGGGTCTCGAGAAGCTCTCGCGCGAGGGGCACCTCTTCCTTTCGCTCGACGAGATGCAGGCGCTGCAGGCCGAGTACCGCAGGCTCGGCCGCGAGCCCCGCGAGATCGAGCTCGAGACGCTCGCCCAGACCTGGTCGGAGCACTGCGTCCACAAGACGCTCAAGTCGACCGTCCGCTACCGCGAACTCGCGAGCGACCCCGCCTTCGAGGGCCAGTGGTCGCTCGCACGCGCGGCGGGCGGGCGCCCGGGCCACGAGGTCGGAGCCGACGGCACGGTCCTCGTCCGGAACCTCCTCAAGTCGACGGTCGCCGCGAGCACGCACGAGCTGATCGCCGACGGCATCGACTGGTGCCTCTCGGTGTTCGTCGACAACTCGGGCGTCGTCGCCTTCGATGACACGCACGCGGTCTGCTTCAAGTGCGAGACCCACAACCGCCCGAGCGCGATCGAGCCCTACGGCGGCGCCGCGACCGGGATCGGCGGCTGCATCCGCGATGTGATCGGGACGGGCCTCGGCGCGAAGCCGATCGCCGCGACCGATGTCTTCTGCGTCGCCTACCCCGATGTCGCCGAGGTGCCGCAGGGCTGTCTCGAGCCGACGCGCATCCTGAACCAGGTCGTCGCCGGCGTGCGCGACTACGGCAATCGGATGGGAATCCCGACGCTGAACGGCGCGGTCTGGTTCGACGACCACTACGTCGGCAACCCGCTCGTCTACTGCGGCTGCATCGGCCTCATGCCGCGCTCGTGCGTGAAGGGCGCGGTGCGCGCGGGCGACGCGATCGTCGCGGTCGGCGGCCGCACGGGCCGCGACGGCATCCACGGCGCGACCTTCTCGAGCGCCGAGCTCACCGACAAGCACGCCGACGAGTTCAGCCACGCCGTCCAGATCGGCAACGCGATCACCGAGAAGAAGGTGCTCGACGCGATCCTCGCGATGCGCGACCGCGCGGGCGGCCCGCTCTACCACGGGCTCACCGACTGCGGCGCGGGCGGCTTCTCGAGCGCCGTCGGCGAGATGGCGGCGGAGATCGGCGCGACCGTCCACCTCGAGCGCGCACCGACGAAGTACGACGGCCTCTCGCCCACCGAGGTCTGGATCAGCGAGGCGCAGGAGCGGCTCGTCCTCGCGGTGCCCGCGGAGAACCTCGACGAGCTCGCGGCGATCTGCGGCGACCACGGCGTCGAGTGGTGCAATCTCGGCACCTTCGGCAACGCGAACGCCGACGGCACGCACGACATCGCGCTCCTCTGGCATGGCACCGAGGTCGGTCGCCTCTCATGCGAGTTCCTGCACGGCGCGATCCCCATGCCCGTCCGCGAGGCGGTGTGGGATGCGTCTTGGGCCGCGCAGCAGCGCGTGCCGAAGCGCGCGCCCGTCTTCTCGCGCGATCTCGCGCAGTCGCCGGCCGACGCGCTCCGCATTCTCGAGGCGCTCCTCGCGCATCCGAACATCGCGAGCAAGGCGTGGATCATCCGCCAGTACGACCACGAGGTGCAGGGGACGAGCGTCCTCAAGCCGCTCGTCGGCGAGCCCGTGGGAACCTCGGGCGGCGGACCCGGCGACGCCGCGGTGATCCGTCCGAAGAAGGACTCCGACCGCGCGCTCGCGATCGCGAACGGTCTTGCGACCGGTCTCGCGGCCGACCCCTACGCGATGGCGCTCGCGGCGATCGACGAGTGCGTGCGCAACCTCGTCTGCGTCGGCGCCGACCCGACGCGCGTCGCGATCCTCGACAACTTCTGTTGGCCGAGCTGCAAGGATCCGCGCAACATGGGCGCCCTCGTCCGCGCCTGCGCGGGCTGCTACGACGCCGCGAAGGCGTACCGCGCGCCCTTCATCTCGGGCAAGGACTCGCTCAACAACCAGTTCGTCACCGAGGACGGGCGCACGATCCAGATCCCGCCGACCCTTCTGATCTCGGGCTTCGCGCCCGTCGAGCGCGACGCGATGGCGGTCTCGATGGACGCGAAGAGGGCGGGCGACCTCCTCGTCCTCGTCGGCACGACCTCGAACCGGCTCGGGGGCTCGCACTTCGGGCTCCTCGCGGGCGTGCCCGCGAACGCGGCGCGGCTGCCCGCGCCCGATCTCGTCGCGGGTCCCGCGCACGCGCACGCGGTCGCGCGCGCGATCCGCACGGGCGTCGTGCGCGCCGCGCACGACTGCTCGGAGGGCGGCCTTCTCGTCGCGGCGGCCGAGATGGCCTTCAGCGGCCGCATGGGCCTCGCGCTCGATCTCGACCGGATTCCCGTCGCCGGCGACGGCGAGGTGCCGCTGCTCGCGCGCGCCTTCGCCGAGGATCCATCGCGCTACCTCCTCGAGGTCGCCGAGGGCGATCTCGCGGCGCTGTCCGAGGCGCTCGGCGGCGTACCGCACGCGGTCGTCGGACGCTTCGACGGCACGGGCCGACTCTCGATCGGCGAGGCGTCGGTCGCGGTCGCCCATCTCGGCGAACGCTGGAGCGGGGGGCTCGCATGGTGACCGCCGCTGTCCGAACGAACGAGAGGAGCCACCGCCGATGAAGGCACTCGTCATCACCGCACCCGGCATCAACTGCGATCTCGAGCTCTGCGAGGCGTTCACGCTCGCAGGCTGCGCGGTCGAGAGCGAGCTGCTCGCGCGGCTCGCGCGCGATCCCGCCGCGATCGACCGCTTCGATCTGATCGGCCTGCCAGGCGGCTTCAGCTACGGCGACGATGTCGCGGCGGGCCGCATCATGGCTGCGCTCATCCGCGAGTCGATCTACCCCGCGCTCTCGGCGGCGATCGCGCGCGGCGTCCCGATGATCGCGCCGTGCAACGGCTTCCAGATCGCGGTGCAGGCGGGGCTTCTCCCGGGTCCCGTCGCGGGCGAGCCGTGGAGCGAGACGCCGCCCGAGCCGACCGTCGCCCTCGCCCAGAACGCGGGCGCGCGCTTCAACGATGTCTGGACGGGCATGGAGATCCCCACCGGGACGCGCTGCGTCTGGACGCGCGACCTCGCGTTCGACGCCGACACGGGGCTCATCCCGTCGGCGCACGGCGAGGGCCGCTTCATCGCCGACGAGGAGACCGTCGAGGCCCTCGAGGCGAACGGCCAGATCGCGATCCGCTACACCGCGCACGATCACTTCAACGGCTCGGTGAACCGGATCGCGGGCATCTGCGATGCGAGCGGTCTCGTCTTCGGCCTCATGCCGCACCCCGAGCGCTACCTGCGCTGGACGCAGCACCCGCGCTGGACGCGCCTCGCGCCCGCGCAGCGCTCGGGCGACACGCCTGGCCTCCAGATGTTCCAGTGCGCCGTCCGCCACGCCGAGGCCGCGCGCGCGGCGGGAGGTCGGCGATGACGGCACCGCTTCGCTGCGCGACGATCGGCGTCGGCAAGATGGGCCGCCACCACGCGCGGCTCTACGCGACGACCGAGGGATGCGAACTCGTCGGCGTCGTCGACGGGAACGCCGACCGCGCGAACGCCGTGACCGAGGAGTGGGGCGGCCGCGCCTTCGCGACGGTCGCGGAGCTCCTCGCGCACGGGGTCGACGCCGTCACGGTCGCGACGCCGACGGTTACCCACCGCGCGATCGTCGAGCCGCTCCTCGAGGCGGGCGTCGCGTGTCTCGTCGAGAAGCCGCTCGCCCCCGATGTCGCCGAGGCGCGCGCGATCGCCGACACCGCGAAGCGCACGGGCGCGCTCCTCCAGGTCGGGCATGTCGTGCGCTACGACCCGGTGATGGTCGCGGTGCGCGCGCTCGTCGCGTCGGGCGCGGTGCGTCCGCGCTTCATCGAGATCGACCGCGTCAGCCCGATGACCTTCCGCTCGGTCGATGTCGGCGTCGTCCTCGACATGATGATCCACGACCTCGATGTCCTCCTCGCCCTGATGGGCGCCGAGCCCGAGGAGATCCACGCGAACGCGGTGTGCGTCGTCGGCGAGGCCGAGGATGTCTGCAACGCGCGGCTCGTCTTCCCCGCGGGAGCGGACGGCATCCGCTGCACGGCGAACGTGACCGCGAGCCGCCTCGCCCTCAAGACCGAACGCAAGATCCGCCTCATCAGCGAGGACGCCTACGTCTCGGCCGACTTCGTCGAGAAGAAGGGCACCGTCGTCCGCAAGACCGCGAACGCCGACAAGCTCGCCGAGGTGCGCGAGGCGCTCCGCCGCGGCGAGGATCTCTCGGGCGTCAACTATCTCGAGCTCATCGCGATGGAGCCGCTCGCGGTCGGCGCGGGCGAGCCGCTCAAGCTGCAGCTCCTCGACTTCCTCGACGCGGTCCGGACGAACCGCCGCCCGCTCGTGAACGCCGAGGACGGCTTCGCCGCCGTGCGCACCGCCGAGCGGATCGTGGCGGCCGCGCGCGCGGCGGGCGCGAGGATGGTCTGATGGCGGCCGTCGTTCCGGGGACCGCGGAGGACGCCGCGAATGCGCGCGTTCCTGCGAAGCCGACCGCCTGCGAGCGGCTCTGGATCGGCTCGCATCTCTCGACCGCGGGCGCGCTGCGCGCGGCGATCGACGAGGCGGTCTCGTACCGCTTCGGCGCGGTCCAGCTCTTCACGCGCAACCAGCGGCAGTGGACGCCGAAGCCGCTCGTGAAGGACGAGATCGCCGAGTTCCATGCCGCGCGCAAGGGCACGCTCTTCGAGGACGGGCGCCGCCTCGTCAGCCACAACAGCTACCTCGTGAACCTCGCGTCGCCCGACGAGACGAACCTCGCGAAGTCGATGGCGTGCGAGCGCGCCGAGCTCGAGCGCTGCGAGCTCCTCGGTGTGCCCGTCTCGGTCGCGCATCCGGGCGCCCATCTCGGCGAGGCGCGCAAGCCGAAGGACCCGAACGATCTCGACGCCGAACCGACCGCCGACGAACTCGCGGGCCTCAGGCGCATCGCGAAGGCGATCGACCGGCTGCACCGCGACCTGCGCGGCTACCGCGTGCGCATCGCCCTCGAGACGACGACCGGCTCGGGCACGAACCTCGGCTACGCGTTCCACCACCTCGGCCGCATCCGCGAGATGGTCGCGGAGCCCGAACGCATCGCCTACTGCATCGACACCTGCCATGTCTTCGCGGCGGGCTACGACGTCTCGACGCCTGCGCGCGCGAAGGCCGTCCTCGAGCGCTTCGACCGCGAGGCGGGGCTCGCCCATGTCGCGGCGATCCATGTGAACGACTCCGAGGCGCCCTTCGCCTCGCGGAAGGACCGCCACGCGCACATCGGCGACGGGCTCTGCGGCGAGGCGTGGTTCCGCGCGGTCCTTCGCCACCCCGCGTTCGCGGAGGTGCCGAAGGTGCTCGAAACCGAGAAGGGTGACGCGCCGGGCGGCGAGCCGTGGGACCGCGCGAACGCCGATCGCCTGGTCACGCTCGCGGGGTCGAAATGACGCGCGAGTCGGCCAAGCGTCCACAGCGGACGCCTGGCTCGGCTCTTGCTACAGGACTCGACCGTTTGTGCCCGAAAAGAGGGACCCAAGAGAGGTTCCCCAAAAGAGGTTCCCCAAAGAGGTTCCGATGAGTTCCGATCCGTCAAAGACTCCCGTCGTCCGCCCCGTCACCCCGTCGGGTGTCGGCCCGTGCGCGTCCGGAGCGGTGCCGGCGGTGCTCGTCGCCGGGCTTCTCCTCGGTGCGACCGGCTGTCGGACCGTGACCGGACAGCGTGGCGTGCAGATCACGATGCGCCCCGCCGCGACCGAGGCCGCCCCGCCGCTGCGGATCGAGCCCAACGAGCTCGAGGAGGCGCGCCTCGGCACCGCGAGCGAGGCGATCGCCGCCGAGGACTACGACACCGCGCTGCGCGTCTTCCGCGACCTCCTCAGTACGAACCCGACCCTCGCCGACGCCTACACGGGCATGGGCGAGGCGCTCGAGAAGAAGGGCGATCTCGAGCTCGCCGAGCCCGCGTACGCGCGTGCGCTCGCGCTCGACCCGAAGGACTTCAGCGCCGCCACCGGCCACGGTCGCGTCCTCGAGGCGCTCGGCCGCGTGCGCGATGCGATCCGCGCCTTCCAGAAGGCGATCGCGATCCGCCCGCGCGATGTGCCGTCGAATGTCGCGCTCTCGCGCCTCCTCCTCTCGACCGAGCAGCTCGAGGGCGCCGTCGCCTTCGGCGAGCGCGCGATCAAGCTCGATCCCGACAACGGCGAGGCGCATCTCGCGCTCGCCCGCGCCTATTCGGCGGTGGGTCGCGGCACCGATGCGATCCGCGAGTACGAGGCGGCGATCGAGCTCATCGAGCCGCCGATCGAGGTGATGTTCGCGCTCGTCAACGCCTACGCCGAGGAGAAGCGCTACGAGGAGGCCGCGAACGCCGCCGAGGCGCTCACGCGCACCGCGCCGAGCGCCGCCGCGTTCGAGCGGCTCGGCTGGGCGCTCTTCCGCCTCAACCGCTTCGAGGAATCGGACGCCGCCTACCGCTCGTCGATCGCGCTCGACGAGACCTACTGGCCCGCGCTGAACGGCGTCGGCGTGAACGCGCTCAACGCCTGGATCAAGGGCGGCAAGGTCGCCGAGGATCCGAAGCGCGCCGAGGCGCGGTCGATGCTGCAGCGCTCGCTGCGCGCGAACGCCGACCAGCCCAAGGTCGCGGCGCTCCTCCTCAAGTACCGGCTCTGATGCGACCGCGTCGGCGATCGCGGGCGTGCGCGGACCGCGTCCTTCGCGACGCCCGCGCTACCATCGCACCCCCATGCCCGACCAGAGCCCGATCGATCCGTCGCTTCTCGAGTTCTTCGACTCGCCCACCGACACGCCCTTCGTGATCGAGCATGTGAGCGAGGAGTTCACCTCGGTCTGCCCGAAGACGGGGCACCCCGACTTCGCGCACATCATCCTGCGCTACGAGCCGAAGGCGGTCTGCGTCGAGCTCAAGAGCCTCAAGCTCTACTACCAGAGCTTCCGGAACGCGGGGATCTTCTACGAGGCGGTCACCAACCGCATGCGCGACGACCTCGCCGAGGCGATGAGCCCCGCGTGGATGCAGCTCATCACCGTCTGGAAGGGGCGCGGCGGCATCCGCTCGCGCGTCGTCGCGACCGCGGGCGAGGTGCCCGAGTGCTGGCGCACGCGGCTCGACGCGTGACCGCGACCGGCCAC
>JBJOHC010000090.1:0-17457 GCA_046047955.1 Planctomycetota bacterium | reverse complement strand
GCACCTTCGCGGGCGCGTACGAGCTCGGCGGCTCCATCGCGACGAACGCGAGCACCTGGAGGAGATGCGACTGGATCATGTCGCGGATCGCGCCCGTCTGGTCGTAGAAGCCCGTGCGCTGCCCGACCGACACCGTCTCGGCCGCGGTGATCTGCACATGGTCGATGTACTGCCAGTTCCACAGCGGTTCGAAGATCGTGTTCGCGAAGCGCAGCGCGAGCAGCGACTGCACGAGCTCCTTCCCGAGGTAGTGGTCGATCCGGTAGATCGACTCCTCCTCGAACGCGCGGCCGAGCGCGCGGTTGAGGCTCGCCGCGCTCGCCGCGTCGTGGCCGAAGGGCTTCTCGACGATGATGCGCTGCCAGCTCTTCGCCGCGGGGTCGATCGAGCACCAGCGCTTCCCCTCGCTCACGAGGCCCGCCTCGTCGATCCGCTCGACGATCGGCTCGTACAGGCTCTCGGCGACCGAGAGGAAGAAGAGGAGGTTCCCCTTCGTGCCGTGCGCCGCGGAGAGCTCGTCGAGCCGCGCGACGAGCGGCGGATAGCACTCGGGCTTCACCGCGTCGCCCGCGAAGTAGAAGACGCGCTTCGCGAACGCGCGCCACGACGCGTCGTCGAAGTGCCCGACCTGCTGCTCGACCCACGGCCGCAGCTGGTCGCGCCACTCGTCGTCGGTCTTCGCGGTGCGCGAGGTGCCGACGACGATCGTCGACGGATGCAGCTGTCCCGCCGCGTGCATCTCGTACATCGCGGGGATGAGCTTCCGGTGCGTGAGGTCGCCCGAGGCGCCGAAGATGACGAGGATGCAGGGATCGGTCTGGAGCATGGGGTTCGCGCGCGCGTGCGCGGCGCCACTCTACCTGTCGAAGCGCGGGTGGAAGCGCGACACCGTCTCGCGGAGGCGCGACTTGTCGACATGGGTGTAGATCTGCGTGGTCACGACGCTCGCGTGCCCGAGGAACTCCTGCACCGTGCGCAGGTCGCAGCCGCCGCGCAGGAGGTCGGTCGCGAACGAGTGCCGCAGGACGTGGGGATGCACCCCATGGAGGCCCGCGACCGCCGCGTACTTCTTCACGAGCATCCAGACCGCGACCCGCTCGAGCGGCTTGCCGCGCGCCGAGACGAAGAGGCGGTGCCCCGCGCGCGCCTCGTCGCCCCCGACGAGCGCCGGCCGCAGCTCGCCGATCCAGCGCTCGAGCGCGCGCGCCGCCGCCATCCCGACGGGCACGATCCGGTGCTTCGACCCCTTGCCGACGACATGGAGCGACGCCACCACGGGAAACCACTGGTTGAGCCGCACGTCGCCGACCTCGCTCGCGCGGAGGCCCGCGGCGTACATGAGCTCGAGGATCGCGCGGTCGCGCGCCCACAGTTCGCCGTGGTCGGGCGACGGCGCCTCGACGAGCCGCTTCATCTGCGACGGCGAGATGACATCGGGGATCTTGCGCCACTTCGTCGGACGCTCGAGGAGCCGCGCGGGATTCTCGCGCACGAGGCGCGAGGCGTGCAGGAAGCGGAAGAAGACGCGCACCGTCGAGACATGGCGGACGATCGTCGCGGGATCGAGGCTGCGGTCCCGCGCGAGGAAGCGCACGTGCTCGGCGAGGTGCGCGGGCTCGACCGCCGCGGGCGACGCGACGCCGCGCGAGACGAGATCGCCGACGAGGTCGTCGAGGTCGCGGCCGTAGGTCGCGATCGACGCGGGCGCGAGACCGCACTCGATGCGGCAGTAGGCGAGGAAGTCACGAAGCGCGGAGGCGAAGCCCGGGGTCGCGGCGGCCGTCCCCTTGGGCGCCATCGGGCGCGGTCCCGTCGCCGCGGCGGGCGCGGGTGGACGCTCGAAGGCCGTCCGGGCCGAGTTCGAGTTCGTGCTCGGATCCGGCTTCGACGCGGGGTTCGAGGTCGGCTTCGAGGTCGGCTTCGAGATCGGCTTCGAGGCGGGCTTCAAGGCCGGCGTCGAGGCTGGCGTCGAGGCTGGCGTCGAGATCGGCTCCGACTCCGAGTGAAGGAGCAGACCCCTCCGCGCGCCCTTCGACGGTGCACGCGACGAGGCCTTCCGCCGCGGCGCCGCCATGCCCGCCGCCGCCGCGCTCGGCGAAGACGGGACATCGGGCGTAGTCGCCGGAGCAGAATCGGAAGACTTCATCGAGGTGACCGAGGGTGAGCCCGACGCCATGGACACCGTCGCAGGTGTCGAAGTTTGGGCAGAGGGGGGCGTCGGACATCGCGAACTCGGTTGATCGGCATTCGTCGGAAGGGGCCGCGAAAGAAGCGGCGCGCGCGGGGCGCATTCCCGAGTGGCGTCGGGGAGCGTGGAATTCGTTCGCTCCGCGGTCCACGCCGCGATCCGCACGCGCCGCCGCGCGCGGGTCGATCGCACGGTCCGTCCGCGCGGGCTTGCCGAACGGGCCCCGGCGAACGCGACCCGCTGGAACGCCCCTTGCCATCTCCCCTCCGAACGCGCGACAGGAGGTCGCGCGATGCCCGAATCGGCCCCAAGGTCGGCAAGGAGTGCCGCATGCCACCGAGTTCGAACGCCCACGCCCGCGCCCCGTTCGGCGAGCCCGATCCCGCGATCCGCGCCGCCGAACGGCTGGTCCTCGCCTCGATCGGACCGCGCGACGGTGCTTCGCCGCGCACCGCGCAGGAACTGCCGAAGCTCGCCCTCGTCGGCGCAGCGATTGCGCGCGCCGCGCAGCTCGCCGAGGCCGACGCCCGCGCCCGCCTCGCCCACCTCGGCCTCGCGAACACGCAGGCCGCGGGCCTCCTCCGCCCCTCGCGGCGCGAGCTCGACGCGCTTCTCGACACCCTCGTCGACCGGAACGAGGCCGAGGACGGCCGCCCCCTCCCCCCGACGACGGGCGCCCGCGGCTTCGTCTGGCGCCTCCACCCCGCCCCCGCCCCCGTTGGCGCGGCGGTTGCTCCCGACGCCGCCCCCTCGACCGACGGGGCGACGCGATGAACCCCCTCGCGAACGGAACGCAGCGATGAACTACGGATTCCACCTCTCGACCGCCGGCGCGATCACCGGCATGCGCCGCCTCGACACCGTCGCGAACAACCTCGCGAACGCGAACACCGTCGGCTTCAAGGCCGATGTGCTGACGCTCTCGGCGCGGCTCCCCGAGAACCTCGAGAAGGCGGGCACCTACCAGGACACGAACCGCCTCCTCGACGCCCTCGGCGGCGGCTCGCTCTTCCACCCGACCGCGATCGACCTGCGCCAGGGCTCGCTGCGCCAGACGGGCGCGCCGCTCGACCTCGCCCTCGAGGGCGACGGCTTCCTGCGCCTCGAGACGCCCGCCGGTCAGAAGGACGCCCTCCTCACCCGCGCGGGCGCGCTCGCCCGCGACGGCGCCGGCCGCCTCGTCCTCGCGACGACGGGCGCCGCGGTCCTCTCGACGAACGGCACCCCGATCGTCCTCGACGGCGACGACCCCGACATCGAGATCGACGCCCAGGGCCGCCTCTACCAGTCGGGCGAGGAGGTCGCGCGCCTCGCCGTCGTCGTGCCCGACGACCGCGCGAACCTCCGCAAGGAGGGCAAGGACGCCTTCCGCCTCCTCGGTGGCCGCGTGAAGTCCGCGCCCGACTCGACGCGCATCCGCCAGGGGCAGCTCGAGGAGAGCACGGTCGATCCCGTCCTCGCCCTCGCCGAGCTCGTCAAGGTCTCGCGCGGCATCGAGTTCTCGACGCGCCTCATGCAGTTCCAGGATCAGATGACGGGTCGCCTCGTCGACACCTTCGGCCGCTTCGGCTGACGCGCCCGCGCCCTTCCGCACCCTTCTCCGCACCCTTCTCCGCGCCCTCTTCCGCCCCTCCCTCCGCATCGGAGTCCACGCCATGAGCTACATCGCCCTCAACACCGCCGCCACCGGCATGACCGCCATGTCGACGAGCCTCGATGTGACCGCGAACAACATCGCGAACGCGAACACGACGGGCTTCAAGACCTCGCGCGCGAACTTCGAGGACCTCTTCTACCAGCAGCTCGCGCAGCCGGGCATCCCTGGCGGCAACGGCATCCAGCGCCCGACCGGCCTCTATGTCGGCCTCGGCACGCAGGTCTCGGGCACGCAGCTCGACTTCGCGCAGGGCCCCGCCGAGGCGACCGCGAAGCCCTACGACCTCATGATCGAGGGCGACGGGTTCTTCCAGGTCGAGATCTCGCAGGATGTCGGCGAGGGAATCGGCTACACGCGCGCGGGCAACTTCACGATCAACGAGGAGGGGCAGATCGTCCTCGCGAACGCGCCGGGCTACCGCCTGCAGCCCGAGATCACGATCCCGCAGGACGCGAGCGGGATCAACATCTCGGAGGACGGCATCGTGACCGGCAACCTCCCGGGGCAGAACGATCCCGTCGAGTTCGGGCAGATCGACCTCGCGCGCTTCGTGAATCCGACGGGCCTGCGCGCGGTCGGCAGCAATGTCTACATCCCGACGCAGGCGAGCGGCGATCCCCTCGAGGGACAGCCGACCACCGAGGGCATCGGCTCGATCCGCCAGGGCATGCTCGAGGCGTCGAACACCGATCCCGTCACCGAGCTCGTCACGCTCATCAAGACGCAGCGCATCTTCGAGATGAACAGCCAGGTCATCCAGGCCGCGAACGAGACGCTGCAGAACGTGACCAACCTCCGCGCCTTCTGATCCGCGCGTCGCACGAGAGGACCGCCCGCCATGACGAACCCGAACACCATCCGTCCGCGCCTCGCGATCACCGCGCTCGCCATCGTCGGCGCGCTCGCCGCGACGGCCGCCGCCGCCGCCGACACCGTCACGCTGCGTCCGTCGGTGCGCGTCGCCCATGCGGCGACGGTCACGCTCGGCGACATCGCCACGCTCGACGGCGCCGAGGCGCGCGGGCTCGCGGCGCTCGCGTTCGGCGTCGCCGATGCGGGTGCGTTCGAGGTCTCCGCCGAGCGCGTCCGCCAGGCGATCGTCGCCGCGGGCGGCGATCCGTCGGTGATCCGCGTCCACGGCGATGGGACGGTCGTCCGCCCCGCGCGCGGGCGGCCCGCGGTCGCGGGCGGTTCGCGTGTCGAGCAGGCCGCGGGCGCGCCGACGGACGCTTCGGTGTCGACCGGCCTCGGCGGCGCGATCGCCGTGTCCGCGACGCCCGACCTGCGCCTCGTCGATCCGAACGCGCTCGCCTCGTCCGCCACGCCGCTCGGGCTCGTCGCCTCGCACCTCGTCGGCGCGTTCGGCGACGACGCGCCCGCCCTGCGCCTCTCGATCCGCGCCGACGACCTCGCGCGGCTCGCGGGCCGCGCGGGACTGCGATACGAGATCGCGCCGCGCTCGGCCCTCCGCAGCGACCGCGTCGACTTCGAGATCATCGCGTACGACGCGCACGCGGGCGTCGGCTCGCGTCCCGTCTCGCGCGAACGCGTGCGCGTCGAGCCGCGCCTCGAGCGCGAGGTGGCGATCGCGACCTGCGACGCGCGCCGCGGCGACTCCCTCGGCGCGGCCAACCTCCGCCTCGAACGGCGGTTCCTCGCACCGAGCCTCGCGGCGCGCGCCGCGGGCGGCGACGCGATGGGCACCGAACTCGCCCGCACCGTGACCGAGGGTTCGGTGATCGAGTCGAACGACCTCGCGCGCACCCTCGCCGTCCGCCGCAACGACCGCGTCCTCATCCGCCGCGAGATCGGCCTCGTCGCGATCGAGATCGAGGCCGTCGCCCTCGAGGATGGCGTCGCCGGCGACCTCGTCGCCTTCGAGACGACGGGCAACGCCCGCCGCCGCGACGCGCGCCCCGTGACCGCCGAAGTCGTCGGCCGCGGCCGCGCCGTCATCCGCTGAACGACCCGCGCGCGCCGCGCGACACGAACCTCCCGAGCCGGTCCCGCAACCGACGGAACGCACGCCATGACGACCCCGCTTCTCCTCGCCATCTGCCTCGCCGCCGCCGACCAGCCCGCCGACCGCACCGCCGATCCGCGTGCGGCGAGCGATCGCGGCGCCGCGCCCGCGCGCGCGCCCCTGCCCGCGACGGCCGGAGAGAGGCCCCGCGTCCTCCGCGACGACGAGCGCGAGACGCGCGTCCCCACGCGCTCGGCGACCGCCGCCGCGCTCGCCTCGCAGGCGACGGGCGCGCGCAACGCCCGCGGCGAATACCTCCACGACCCGGGCGCCCTCTTCGCGGTGCAGGACCCCGAGCCGCGCGCCTTCGCGGTCCACGACCTCGTGACCATCGTCGTCAGCGAGACGAGCCGCTCGAACAGCGTCGCCGACTCGCGCGCCGACAAGCAGTACGAGATGTCCGCCGCGGTCGACGCCTGGATCAGCATGGATCCGACCACCTTCGGCTCGGGCTTCGCGTCGCCGCTCGACACGACCTCGCTTCCCGCGGTCGGTGCCTCGGCCGACAAGAACTTCCGCGGCCGCGGCAACTACTCGCGGCGCGACGACTTCACCGCGCGCGTCACCGCCGAGATCGTCGAGGTGCGTCCGAACGGCACGCTCGTCCTCGAGGCGCGCCGCGAGATCGTCAACGACGGCGAATCGCAGGTGATCGTCCTCTCGGGCGTCTGCCGCCCCGAGGATGTCGACGGTTCGAACCAGGTGCTCTCGCAGCGCGTCGCCGACGCGGTCATCAAGAAGACGACCACGGGCCAGCTGCGCGACACGAGCGAAAAGGGCGTCCTCGCCAAGCTGCTCGACGCGATCTTCGCCTTCTGACGCACGCGGCCGGGCGCGCGATCACAGCGGAGTGTCCGCGCCGTCGCGGCGCCATGCCCACGCCCCGCGGTCCGTCCTCTGAAGGGGTCGAGCACCCACGCACTGCGCGGAAGTCCCATCGATCACTCCGGACCGAAGCCGAGCGTCGTCACCCAACGTGGGTGCCCGACGTCTTCAGACGTCGGAACACAGGACACATCGATCACAAGGGAGTGGCCCGCGCCGTCGCGGCGCCATGCCCACGCATTGCGCGGAAGTCCCGTCGATCACTCCAGACCGAAGCCAAGCCTCGTCACCCCGCGTGGGTGCCCGACGTCTTCAGACGTCGGAACACAGGACGCATCGGTCACAGGGGAACGGCCGCTGATCCCGGGCGCCATGGCCCGCGCGTCACTCCGCCTGCGCGAGCCGCGGCGCCTGCTTCTTCTCCGAGTAGACGAGCGTGCCGTCGTTCGGAACACCGAGGTAGTCGAGCGTCTGGTTCACGATGCGCGCCGCGACGGGCCCCGCGAGCGAGCCGCCGCCGTACTGGCCCTTCAGCTTCACCTTGTCGGGGTCCTCGATGGTGACGAGAACCGCGATGCGCGTGTCCTCGAACGGCGCGCCCATGATGAAGCTCACGATGTAGCGGTCGTCGTAGTAGCCGCCCTTCTCCTTCACGAGCTGCGCGGTCCCCGACTTCCCGAAGCCCGTGAAGCGGAGAATGTCCTTGAGCTTCTTGCCCGTGCCCTGCGTGATCACATCCTGCATCGCCTCGCGCGTCTCGCGCAGCGCGCGCTCGCCGAGGACGGGCATCGAACCCGCCAGGCCACCGGGCGCCGCGGGCGCGATCGCGAGCGGCGTCATCGTTCCGTCGCGGCAGAAGGCGGTGAACGCCTGCATGAGCTGGAGCGGCGTGACCGCGATGCCCTGGCCGAAGCTCACCGACGCGAGCGCGCGCGTCCGGTTCGACCACTCGTCCTTCGGCGGAAGAAGTCCCGCGCTCTCGCCGGGAAGTCCGAGCGAGGTGCGGCGACCGAAGCCGAAGCGCGCGAGGCACTCCTGCATCTCCGCGCTCGTCATGCGCATCGCGACGGTCGCCATGCCCGCGTTCACCGACTTCGTCAGGCAGTCGTGCCAGCTGCGCGTGCCGTAGCTCGACGGATGCGCCTCGCGGATCGTGCGGCGCGCGCGGCCGTCGCTCAGGACGAGCGGCCCCTCGGGGAGGCGCAGGATCTCGTTCGAGCGCGCCTTGCCGAGCTCGATCGACCACGCCCAGACGAACGGCTTGAAGATCGAGCCGGGTTCGAACGGATCGGTCACCCAGCGCAGGCGTCCGAGCGACGCGTCGACCGCGCGCATCGGGTCCTTCGCGATCGGCGTGCGGCCCGTCGAACCGCGCAGCGCGTCGTAGGCCGCGAGGATCTCGCCCGTCTCCGCATCGACGACGAGGCAGCGCCCGCCGCCCGCGTTCGCGCGCTCGACCACCTCGTCGAGCTCGCGCTCGACGATCTCCTGGATCACCGCGTCGATCGAGAGCCGCACCTCGTCGCCGGGCGAGCCCGTGAACTCGCCCGAATCGGTCCGGCTGATGACCTGCCCGCGGTTGTCGACGAGGTAGACCGCGCGCCCCGCCTCCGACTCGAGCCGCGCGTTCGCGCGGAACTCGGCGCCGCTGAGTCCCTTGCCCTCGGCGCCCGTCCGGCCGACGAGCGCGGCGGCGAGGTCCTCGAACGGGCGCACGCGCACCGCCTTCGACTGGATGTTCGCGCCGCGCAGGATGCCCGTCGGCCCCGACGCGCGCCGCGCCTCGCTGACCGCGCCCACCTGCGCGTCGGTGAGATCCTCGGCGATGACGACGAAGCGCGGCAGGCGCTTCCAGTCGTCCTCGGCCATGTCGCGCCGCAGCGTGTGGAGATCGGACGGCACGCGCTCGAGCACGGGCCGCAGGACCTCGGCGGGCGAGACGCCGAGCGGCCGCGCGAGCGCGACCGCGAGATCGGAGAGCGGATCGAGACTCGCGCCCGCGACCGCCTTCCCGCGGCGCTCGGCGCGCTCGATCCGGTCGAGCGCGTCGGTGTAGAGGTCGCGCACATCGATGAAGAGCCGCCCGCCGACCGTGTCGAGCGCGAGCAGTCGCCCGACGCGGTCGACGATCCGTCCGCGCGGCTCGGGTTCGGCGACGCTCCGCTCCTGGACGAGCTGCCCGCTCGGACGCACCATCGCGCGCGCGAGGCGCTCGTCGGGCGCCGTCTTCAGCTGGTGGACGCGCGCGGTCGTCGCCACGATCGCGACGGCGACCGCGCCGACGGCGACCGACGACCAGATGCGAATCGCGCGCGCCTTCGGTGCGCGCGCGGTCGTCGTCGGTTCGGTCCGCGCGGCGCGCGGCGAGGCCTCTTCGGTACGCATGCGGCTCACCCTCCCAGTTGCTCTCTCGAGTCCTCTCGCGCATCGCCGCCGATCGCATCGGTCCGCAGGAGCCGCGACTGTCCGACCGCCACGATCGGCGCGAGCTCGCCGAGCGATTCCTCGTCGGCCTGCGCGGGGTCGTAGCGGAACGGGATCGGGCGGAACGCCTCGAGGCCGCCGGGAAGCGCGGCGACGCGCTCGCGCAGCCGGTCGGGACGCACCGCCGCGGCGACATCGGCCTGCAGCTTCACGCGCGCACGCTCGTGGCGCGTGATGCGCATGTGGCTCCGGCCGATCTCGGCCGCGGCATCGACGCGCTGCTGCCGGTTGACGAGCAGCGCGCCGAACATGGCGCCGAGGACGATGACGACCGTGGCGACCTTCGCGAACAACGGAGCCTCCTCTGGCGGCCGGACGCGCGTCCGGCCGGTTCCACGCGGGTCACTCGGCGAGCACGTAGCGGAGCTGCATGCCGGGACGGATGTCCTTCGCGTCGACGCCGTTCAGCTTCGCGAGCTCCGGCCAGCGGTTCGCGTCGCCGTAGACGCGCTCGGCGATCCGGTAGAGCGTGTCGCCCTTGCCGACCGTCACCGTGCGGAAGCGCTGCGCGGCGGGATTCGTGTCGCGCGGCGAGCCCGCCTGCGCGAGACGGATGGCCTCGTCGTTCGGCATCGCGGCGGCGTTGGGATCGAGCACCGCGAGCGGCGGAATCACGATCTCCTGTCCGATGCGCAGATCGCGCGGATCGACCTTGTTGTGGCGCGCGAGCAGCTCGCCGAGGCGGGCCTGGCCGTAGAACCGCTTCGCGATCTTGCCGGGGTTGTCGCCCTCGACGATCGCGTAGCGGCGTTCGCCACCGGCGGTACCGGGCATCGGATCGGGAACGGGCGAGATGGTGGGCGACTCCGCTTCGCGCGGCGACTCCGCTTCGCGCGGCGCGGGCGGGGGCACGAACACGCCGCGCGCGATCCGGTTCTCGCCATCGTCGGGAGGCAGCGGCGCCGCCTCGGGGAGCGCGCCGCCGAACTCGACGGGCAGCGGCGCGGGATCGACCCGCCCGCCGGGCAGACTCGGCTTCGCGGGCAGTGCCGTCGCGACGAGCCCCTGCGGCCGGTTACTCCGTGCGGACAGGTGGTCGGACACCAGGATGCCCACGAAGAGCAGGAGTCCGAAACCGATCACCATCGCCAGCTTGTTTTCGCGCGTCATGACAGAGCTTCCTTGCTCGGTCTTGCTGCGTCGGGGCTCGGGTCCACGGCGCGGCGCGCCTGCCTCGGGACCTGAGACGACTCTCGCACCAAGATGTCCTTCGATGTCCTTCGACGTCTTTCGACGTCTTTCGACGTCCTTGGATCTGCCTCGGACCGTGCGGTCCACCTACGCCTCGCGTTCGGCCGTCGCGGGGCCAACCGTGACCGCACGCAACTTCGCCGAACGCGCCCGCGGATTCTCCGCGGATTCGGACTCGGATGATACCACGGCACCATGCGTGACCGCGCTCGCGAGTCCGTTCCTCGTCATCTCGGCGAAGGCCTGCTTCACCATGCGGTCTTCAAGGCTGTGGAAGCCGATGATCGCCACACGCGCACCCGGGGAGAGCCAGCCCGGACGGGCGCCGACGGTCCGGCGCGCCGCATCGTGAACCGAACCGAGCAGCGCCGAGAGCGCACCGAGTTCGTCGTTCACCGCGATGCGAAGCGCCTGGAAGGTCTTCGTCGCCGGGTGCATCCGCGAGGTGCGGGCCCGGGCGCCGTAGGCGTCCCGAACCAGATCCGCAAGCTGCGCCGTGGTCGTGATCGGCTGCTTCGCGCGCGACGCCGTAATTTTGGAGGCGATCCGCCGCGCGAGCGGCTCCTCGCCGAAGCGCTGGATGGTGTCGGCGAGTTCGCGCTCCGACGCGCTCGCGACGAAGTCGGCGGCGGTCATGCCCGCGGTCGGGTCGAGCCGCATGTCGAGCGGTCCGTCGCGCATGAAGCTGAGCCCGCGCGAGGCGTCGTCGACCTGCGTCGAGGCGAAGCCGAGATCGGCGAGGACGAGATCGGCGCGGAGCCCGCGCGCGGTGAGCTCGCGGTCGACCGAGGCGAAGCTCGCGTGGATCCGTTCGACCGCCGGCCCGCCGACGCGCGCGACGCGTTCGCCCGCGAACGCGAGGTTCCCGGGATCGAGATCGAAGAGCACCACGCGCCCCGTGGGGCCGAGCATCCGGGCCACCGCCTCGGCGTGCCCACCGCGCCCCGCGGTCAGATCGACGAAGCACGCTCCCGCCGTTGGTGCGAGCGCCGCGAGGACAGGCTCGAGCAGGACTGGCACATGACCGGAGCCCGCGGCGGCACTCCAAAGCGCCTCGGATGGTGCCTCGGATGGCGCGCCGGACTCCTCAAACAGGTCTTTTTGACCTGTCATGGCGCCTGCGGAGCGCTCTTTGCGCCCTCGGACGGGCCGACTGGAGTGGCGATCGGGTTGATTTCACTCGACATCGTGCCCGCAGGCTGTGCGAGCCACCTGTTCCGAAGCGCCGTCTTCAGCGCGACCGCGCCGATCCCGCCGAAGAGAACGATCGCACCCGCGTAGACGATCCGCAGTCGCACGACCTGTTCGATCGCGGCGGCGCCGAGAAGGACGCCGAGCGCGGCGAAGACGATGCTGAGCGCGTAGAGCGCGAGCACCGCGCGCTTCACCCCGCCGAGCGAGCGCTTCGCGAGATGGTGGATATGGTTGGCGTCGGCCTGCGACATCGAGAGCCCCGCGAGCTTCCGCCGCAGGATCGCGAGCGAGGTGTCCATGATCGGCAGCGCGAAGATGATGAGTCCCGCGAAGACGAGGTGGGTCTGACCCTGTTCGCCGAGGAGGAGGATGTTCACCACCACCAGGTAGCCGATCAGAAGGCTGCCGCAGTCGCCGAGGAAGATGACCGCCGGATTGAAGTTCCAGGGCAGGAACCCGCAGACCGCTCCGAGGAGCGCGAGGCAGAGAACGATCCGGACCCCCGCGAGCGACTCGTACGGATCGGCGATCGCCGACGCCGACGCCATCAGGAGTGCGAGGACGAGAAGCGCGGTCGACATGATGGCCGCCGTCCCCGAGCAGAGTCCGTCGAGCCCGTCGATCAGGTTCATGGCGTTGCAGCCGCCGACGACGAAGATCGCGATGAGCGCGGTGCCGAGCCAGTAGTAGACGTCGCCCGCGGCGAGCGCCGAGACGCCGAGGTCGATCAGCACGGTGTCGGGCTTCCCGAGAAGCGGCATCAGCGCCCCCTCCGCGACCCGCGTTCCGATGTCCTGGACCGCGAGCGCGGCCGCCGCGACGAGCTGCCCCGCGATCTTCAACCGCGGGTCCCAGCCCCAGACATCGTCGGCGAGCCCCGTGAAGGTGATCGCGAGGATGCCGACGATGATCGAGAGCGGCACGGGCCCGAGCGCCCCGCCCGGCCCCTCCATGATGACGAAGCTGTAGCCGAGCGCGGCGATGACGCCGAGGAAGACCGCGAAACCGCCGAGGTAGGCGATCGGATACTTGTGCTGCTTCCGCGCCTCGTTCGGGCGGTCGATGATGTCCATCTCGATCGCGAGGCGCCGGACGAACGGCGTCGCGAGAAGCGTGACGAGGAAGGCGGCGAGGAAGACGCCCGCGTAGCTGTTGAGGAGCTCGAGGATCCCGTAGCTGCGCGAGCCGGCGAGCGGCTCGGTCGGGAGGACAGCCTCCGCACCCGGCGCGAGTACGGGCGGCAGCAGTACATCGGCCTGCGAGAGCAGCGCGACGAGCGTCATCGCACGCCTCCCGAGGCACTCGTCGCATCACGCCCCGCCTCGCGACCCGCGATCTCGTCGGCGAGGTCGCGGATCGTCTCTTCGAGCGGAATGCGCGCCTCGAAGCCGATCGCCTCGCGGATGCGCGTGAGATCGGGCTGCCGCACCTGCAGGTCGTCGAATCCCGCCGCGAACGCCTTCTCGTAGGGCACCATCCGTACCCGGCTCGACGAACCGAGCGTCGAGATGACGAGTTCGGCGAGCGCCGCGATCGTGATCACGCGGTCGTGGCCGAGGTTGAAGACGCGCCCATGGCAGGCGGGCGTCTCGAGGAGCTTCGGCAGCGCCGTCACCGCGTCGCGCACATCGCAGAAGCAGCGCGACTGGAGGCCCGTGCCGTGCACCTCGAGGTCGGCGCCCTCGAGCGCCGCCGCGACGAAGCGTGGCAGCACCATGCCGTACTCGCCGACCTGGCGCGGCCCGACGGTGTTGAAGAACCGCGCCACCGTCACCGGCAGCGCCGACTCCGCGTGGTACGCGAGCGCGAGGTACTCGTCGATCGCCTTCGAGCAGGCGTAGCACCAGCGGCTGTAGGCGGTCGAGCCGTAGACGACATCGTCGTCCTCCGACATCGGAACCCGCGAGCCCTTGCCGTAGACCTCGCTCGTCGAGGCGATCAGGACGGGCAGCGAACGCTCGGCCGCGAAGCGCAGCACCACGCTCGTCTCCTGGACGTTGGTCTCGATGGTGTGGATCGGCCGTTCGACCACGAGCCGCACGCCGACCGCCGCCGCGAGGTGGTAGACCCCGTCGTAGTCGAGCGGTGAGAGCGTCGGCAGCACCGTCGAGACGTCGCCCTCGATCACGCGGTAGCGCTCGACGCGCTCGGGCACCGCACGCACCGTCGAGAGGTTCGCGCGCCGGCCGGTCGAGAAGTTGTCGACCACCGTGACCGTGTCGCCACGGTCGAGCAGGAGCTCGGAGAGGTGCGACCCGATGAAGCCGCCGCCACCGGTGATGAGGATGCGCGCGGGGCGCCTGGACTCGGGCATGATTCGCTGCTTCTTCCGATGGAGCGGGCGCCCGGACGCCCGTGCCGCGGTACTCAGGTCTTGTCGGGCGCGCCCGCGTAGGCCGCCATCGCCGCGTAGTTCTTGCGGAGGTAGCCGCCGGCCGTGTTGCGCGGACGGTTGAGGACGACGCCGATCAGCTGACCGCGCACATCGTGGAGCTGCCCCGCGAGGCGCGCGACGAGACCGCGCTGCTCCTGGAAGGCCCGCACGATGAGAAGCGTGCCGTCGACCTTGTTCGCGATGGTGATCGCGTCGCCCGCGACGACCGCCGGCGGCAGGTCGAGGACGACGAGGTCGTAGGCCGCCGACGCCGCCGCGAGGATCTCGTCCATGCGGGGCGTGGTGAGCAGTTCGAAGACGCGGTTGTCGGGCGTGCCCGCCGCGAGGATGTCGACATCGCCACCCGCGGGGCGGACCGCGTCGCCGAACGCGACCGTGCCGCGCAGGACATCGCCGAGTCCGACCGCGTCGGGCTCGGTGCCCATCGCCGCCGCGAGACGGCTGCGGCGGAAGTTCGCGTCGATGACGAGGACGCGTCGGCCACCCGCCGCGATGCTGTCGGCGAGATTCGTGACGAAGGTCGTGGTGCCCGCCGAAGGCAGGCCGCTCATGCAGGCGAGCGTGCGCACGGAACCCTGTCCGCAGGCCTTCGCGACCTGACCCGCGACCTGCCGGCACATCTCGGCGACGACCGACTTCGGTGCCTCGCGGACGGCGCGTTCGGCGCGCTTCGGACCGAGCGGGTCGTCGGCGAGATCGGGCACGCTTCCGAGGAAGCGCAGGCCCGAGATCGCCGCGAGGTCGGTCGCGTAGCGGACGCGGTTGTCCATGAGTTCGCGCAGGAAGACGAGACCCGTCACCAGCGCGAGCGTGAGGATGCCGCCGAGGGGAAGCATGATCTTCCACTGCGGGAAGCTGAGTTGGCGCGGCGTCGCCGCGGCCTTCGCGATGGTGACGGCGCGGGCGTCCTCTCGCGCCTTGATCTGATCGAGGTTCGCCAGGACCTCGAGCTGCTTCGCGCGCGCCTCGATGATGCGGTCGCGGCGGTCGCGGAGCTCCTGCACGGTGGTCAGGTTCGCGGTGAAGCTCTTCAGGCGCGTCTGCTGCACCTCGAGCTCCTTCGTGAACTTGTCGAGGAGGCCGGTGTACGACTCGACGTCGTCGGAGAAGCGCTTGAAGTCGGCGTTGAGGTTGCGCCGCAGGATCTGCTGGAGCTTCGCGTCGCGCTCGAGTTCGGCGGCGATGACGCGCTTCTCGGCGTTGCGGAGCGCGCTGTGCTCGGGTCCGAACTTCTGCCGCATCGAGCCCAAGTCGACGCGCAGCTGCTGCACGATCATGTTCGCCTGCTCGACCATCGGATCCTGCTCGGCGGTGCGGAGATCGTCGGGCGTCGGCTCGAGCCGGCCCTCCATCTTCGCCTCGGTCTGCTGCTTGCGGCTCCGGGAGAGCGTGAGGAACGAGGTCGTCTCGCCGACGCGCGACGCCGTGTCCTCGACGAGGACGAGCAGCTCGTTCTGCTGCTCGTTGGTCGAGGTCATGTTGTTCTCGCCGACGAACGCCGCGATCTGGCGGCTGACCGTGCGGAGCTCCTCGTCGAGGTCGTTGAGCTGCTTCTGGAACGCCTGCTTGTTCTGCTCGAAGCGCGCGTCGTCCTCGGCCTTCCGGGTCGCGATGTAGGTCTCGGCGATCCGGTTGAGGATGACGGGCACGTCCTCGGCGACATGGGTCGACCAGGTGAGCGCGAAGAAGATCGTGCGCCGCTGGTGTCCCGCGCGCAGCTCCTTCTCGAGGTCGTCGACGGCGTCGGCGACGACGAACTGTCCGTTCTCGTCGCGGTAGGACTCGCTCCAGCGCGTCTGCTCGACATTGCGGTCGTTCATCGCGCGCTCGAGGAGATCGCGGGCGAGGATGCGCGCCGCCTCCGACTGGCCGAGTCGCTCGACCGTCTCCTCGGTGCGCACGTCGCGGGCGATCACCGAGCCCACGTCCTCGGGCGGCGGATTGAGCTCGAAGAGCACCTTGTCCGAGTAGAGCGGGTAGGCGATGGTGAAGACCACCGTCGCGACGCCGCCGAGCCCGACGCCGACGATCAGGCTCGCGACGAGCCACCAGACATGCTGGCGCAGGACGCGGATCGGATCGATCTGGACCGTGGATGCCCCGGTCGGCCGCGGCCTGGGGGCAGCGGAACGGGTGTCGAGGGCGGGTCTGGTCGGTGCGGTGGTCATGGCGATTCTCGGAATCGGACTATCGGGACGAAGCCTGCGTCACTTGAGCCGCGACTGCAGTTCGCCGAGCGCGGCGCGCGTCTTGGCGTCGGGGGAGAGCGCGAGGCCCTTCTCGATCGCCGAGAGCGCCTCGGCCTTCTTGCCCTGGCGCTCGAGGACGCCCGCTCGGTGGAGTTCGATCGACGCGCTGTCGGCGAGGCCGGCGGCGCGGTCGAGGTAGCTGAGGGCCTCGGCGAGTTCTCCCGAGGCCGCGAGGGCCTCGCCGAGCGTGTCGAGGTATTCGGCGCGCGTCGGCTGGAGCTGGACCGCCTTCCGCGCCGCGGGCAGCGCCTTGGCGGGATCCTTCAGGCAGTCGATGCAGAGGTACGCGTAGTTGTTCAGCATGCCGTGGGCGTTCGGAAGGAGGGCGAGCGCCTTCTCATAGGTCGCGACCGCCTCCGCGCACTGCCCCGCGAGGTACTGCGCCATGCCGAGCCGGTCGAGGACCTGCGCGCCGACGAGGGGATTTCCCGTGAAGTCCGCTCCGGCGACCGGGGTGAGGAACTCGATCGCGCGCGCGGGACCCGCCGAGGGGTTCGCGAGCGCGAGCCCCGCGAGGAAGTCCGCACCGAGGGGCGTGGGATCGCCGCCACTCACCTCGAGAAGGAGCGTGCGCGCGTTCTCGAGATCGGCGGGCGTGAAGGCGAGCGAGTACGCGGAGAACCACTGCGCGGCCGCCGACGCGTCGCCGGCGGCGAGCGCGGTGCGCGCCTCGGCGAGCGATTCGCGCAGCGTGTTGCGGCCCTCGGTCGTCTCTCCGAGACCGAGGAGCGCGATGCCGAGCGAGGCGCGGGCGGCGGGGACCGCCTTCATCATGTCGCCCCGCTCGCGCGCGGCGACGAGGACGCTGCGGTAGTCCTTCGCGCGGAGAAGCGCGTCGAGCCGGCGGAGGAAGGTCGCGGGATCGGGCTTGAGCCCGTCGGCGCGCGCGTAGCTTTCCGCCGCCTCGGCGTAGGCCTGCCGGCGGACGAGCATGTCGCCGAGCAGCGTGTGCCAGCCGGGCTCGCCGGGCGCGAAGCCGATCGCCTGGCGGAGCGAATCCTCGGCGCGGTCGCGACGGCCCGAGCCCTCGAGGATCTGGAGCTGCCGCCGGCGCGCGTCGACCGCGGTCGGCGCGAAGCTGAGGAAGCGCTCGAGTTCACGCAGCGCACCGTCGACATTGCCGAGCGCCATGAGCACCTCGCTGCGCACCGCGCAGGCGGGGTAGAACGAGGCACCGACGGCGACCGCGCGGTCGGCGGCCGCGAGGGCCTCCTCGCCGCGGTTCCGGTCGCCGGTCAGCTCGAAGAGCTT
>JBJOHC010000089.1:0-3778 GCA_046047955.1 Planctomycetota bacterium | reverse complement strand
TGAGCTCGCGGCGGATCGTCCCGAAGTAGTGCTTGTTCGCCTCCTCGAGATGCGGAGGAACCTGCTCCTCGCTGACCGCCATGCCCGTGCCGCCGTCCTTCGCCTGACCGATCGATTCGCTCGGAATGACGCTCTCGGACACCTCGGGATTGGGGTTCTCGATGAGCTGCCGCGCGATGATGTCGCCACCGGCCGTCTTCGACTCGGCCTTTCGCGCCTTCGTTCCCGTCGGCGTCTTCGCCTTCCCGGTGTTCCCGCCTTCGGCGCGACCGCGCGACTGGCCACGGTTCTGTCCGGGGTTCATCGACGCGCGGTTTCCCTGCATCGCCTGGCCGTTCTGGCCCGACTTCGACGGGTTCTGGCACATGCCCTCGCCGAGCGACTGCGACTCGGAATCGGCCATCTGCGACAGCGCGTCGGCCTCCTGCAGCATCTGCTCGGTCATCTCGAGTTCGGACAGCATCTCGGAGAGTCCTTCGAGCCCGCCCTCGCCGGACATGCCCTGCTCACCCTGCTCACCCTGCTGACCTTGCTGGCCCTGCTGACCCTGCTGACCCTGCTGCCCCTGTTGGCCTTGCTGACCCTGCTGGCCTTGCTGACCCTGCTGGCCTTGCTGCCCCTGCTGGCCCTGCTGACCCTGTTGGCCTTGCTGACCCTGCTGGCCCTGCTGGCCCTGCTGGCCCTGCTGGCCTTGCTGGCCCTGCTGGCCTTGCTGGCCTTGCTGACTCTGCTGTGACTTCGGCTTCGCCGCCTGCTTCGCCGCCTGCGCCATGCGCTTCAACGCCTGCTGACTCGCCTTGGCGGCCTTCGCCGCATCGCGGAGCTGCTCGCGCTGCTGCTCGGTGAGGTTCTGGCTCTGTTCGATCGCGCGCTCGAGCGCCTCGGCATTGTTCGCGAGCTGTCCGTCGAGTCCCGCGCGCTCGAGCTCGTCCTTGAGCGACTGCTGGCGCTCGGCGAGCGACTCGAGCGACTTCGCCATCTTCTCGAGCGCCGCACGGGCGGCGGCCTTCTCGGCATCGCTCATCTCGCCGGCCTCGCCCGCCTCGCCCTCGAGCTTCGACTTGAGTTCCTCGAGTTCGGACTTCGCCGACGAGAAGTCGCCGCGCGCGAGCGCGTCGGCGAACTCCGCCGTCTCGCCCTCCTGCGCCTCGAGTCCCGCGAGATCCTTCTTGATCGCCGCGTTCGCCTTCGCCTCGTCGCTCTGGCGGAGTTCGTCGAGGCGCTTCTGCAGCGCGCCCATCCGCTTGATGCCCTCGCGACGCGCCGCATCGGGATCGTCGATCTCGCCACCGACCTTCGATTCGGCGTTCTCGGCGATCCCGGCGACCGCCTCGCGGACATCGTTCGGCAGCGCCTTCGCGCTCTCGACCTCCTGACGGATCCGCTCGATCGCCTCCTCGGCCTCCTTGCGCGCGAGCGCGACGGGCTCGACCTCGGCGGGTTCCTCCACCGTCCACTCGACGCGCGGAACCGTGCGGTCGGCGACAAGCACCGCCGCGACCACGAGGAGCGCCACGAACGCGCGCCCCTCGAGACGGACGGGAAACGCCGCGCGCACCTTCGCGCCCATGCCTCCCGCCGACGCGACCGCCACCGCATCGGCGACGGCGGCGCGGGCATAGGGGTCGGTCGATCGCTCGAGGGCGAGCGCGGTCGCGAGGCGCTCGTCGAGCCTGAGGCGTTCGTCGATCCGGAGCGCGAGCTGCGCGTCGGTCGGCCGACTCGCGCGGCGGAGGATGAACCGCACGCCAGCCGCGACCACCGTCGCCGCCGCCATCGCGAGGAGGACGGCGCGACTGCGATCGCCGTCGCCAGGAAGCGTCTTCGCGAGCAGGACGGCGAGGACGCCGACCACGCACGCCGCGAGCAGCCCGACGGACAGCGCGTCGAGCGCGCGCGCGAGGGCGAGACGACGGCTGGCGATGGCGAGGAGGCTGCGGATCGAGTCCATGCGGAAGCTCCGTTTCGGGGTGCGCGCATCGTATCGGGCGACCTTCACCGCCCTCGGATTTCCGACGGTTCTGCGGAGAGAAATCGCATTCGCATGCCACGCGACCGCCGCGCGAACGCATGCCGTCGCGCGCGCTCCGCGTCCAGCGCGCCGCTCCCGCCGCGTACGCTGCGCGCATGGACCCCGACGATCAGGTCTGCCTCTGCTTCCATGTGTCGCTTCGGAAGATCGCGAACTTCATCGCGCGCGAGAAGCCCGTGGTCGCGAGCCAGGTCTCGGAGTGCCTCGGCGCGGGGACGGGCTGCCAGTGGTGCGTGCCGTTCCTGCGCAAGCTCCACGCGCAGCACCAGGCGGGAGAACCGATGGATCTGCCCGTGTCGCCCGAGGAGTACGCGAAGCGGCGCTCGCGCTATCGGAAGGAAGGCGTGCGCCCCACGGACGATCGGGAGGACCGTCCGACCGCGGCGGGCGAAGGCGGAGGCGAAGGCGTCGGGTGAAGTCGCGCGCACGCGCGATCGCTCGCATGAAACCGCACGGACAACTCGAGTTCGAACCGCACCACGCCCCTCAAGCCGCGCCCGCGCGATTCAGCCGGCGAAGTTCGAGCGCGCGGATCGCCTTGCCGAGTTCCGCGGGCGGCTCCGCGAAGCGGAGCCCGAGATCGACGAGCCCCTCCTGACGCGCGGGAACCGCGTGCGCGATCGCGACGCGCGTCTCGAGATCGGGAACGAATGCGGGAAACGCGGCCTTCAGCAGAAGCGCTTCGCCCGGCGCGACGCTCGAGGAAGGCGCCACGCGCACCCGCGCGCCGCCCTCGCTCAGATCGAGCACCGTGCCCTCGCCCGCGAGGACGAGCGACTGCGGTCGGAAGAGCGTTGCGCGCGGCGCGAGGTCGAAGGCGACGGGCACGCGGTGGAGCCCGCGCCGCTCCTCGTGAAGCAGGATGCGCGGGAGCGCGAGCCGGTAGCCGTAGCGCGCGAACGGTCCGCTGCGGTCGACCCAGCGGCCGAGGACCTCGACATCGCCGTGATGGAAGCCCGCGTCGGACGCGATCGAGAGATGGAGCGTCTCTCCCGCGACGAGTTCGCGACGGGTCGCGCCCTCCTGCGGGCGGCTGATGATGAACGAGTCGCCGTCGAGCTCGACGACATGACCCGAGAGCGGATTCGGCAGCGCGACGCCGTCGAGCGTGCCGATCCCGATCGAGGCCGAGCGGAGCGCCGCCGTCTCGAGGACCGCCCGCACCGATTGCGAGGCGGCGTCCTCGATGCCGAGGCAGGCGGCGAGGCGATGGAACCAGATCCGCATGGGGGAGGAATCGACCGCATTACCGGGGGACTTCAGGGGGCTCCGAGAAGTCCGCGCGGGTGGCGGGCGGTCCGGTTGGGGCGGCGTGGAGGCGGGCGACCACCCCTCTTGCACCCGCAAACGGCGCCCTTCACCTTGCCGCTGCGACTCAGTCGCAATATGATCGCCGCATGGCCTCGACCGTCACCCCCACCGCCCCCATCCGGCTGCCGCTCACGCAGCTCAAGCGGGGTGACCGCGCGGTGGTCGAGTTCGACGCGTCGGAAGTGGTGCCGACCGGGCTCAGCGCCGAGGACCGCGAGATCCTGCGGGCGATGGGGCTCGACGAGCGCCGCGCCTTCACGGTGTGCCGCGCGGGGAAGGCGGGGCCCTGCATCATCCAGGTCGAGGCGACCCGGCTCGGGCTCTCGCCCGAACTCGCGCGCCGCATCATGACCCGCCCGTGCGAGTGCGTCGCGAGCGACTGCTGCGCGGCCGACGACGCCGGTGCCACCGCTGCCACCGCGGCATCGGCGGCGG
>JBJOHC010000088.1:0-7010 GCA_046047955.1 Planctomycetota bacterium | reverse complement strand
GCCTTCGAACCACCGTCGCGCGCCGCAAGCGCCCCCGCGATGCGCTAGCATCGACTGCCTTTCCCGCGCAGGGTCGGGGCGAGGGTGGACGAGGGTCGAAGGACAGGTTGAAGGTCAGGAGCCGCGCGTGCGAATTGCGATCGTCAGCGACATCCACGCCAACGCCACCGCGTTCGAAGCGGTCCTCGCCCACGCGAAGGCGATCGGCTACGACCAGATGGTCTGCCTCGGCGATGTGATCGGCTACGGGCCCGATCCCGTCGAATGCATCGATCTCGTCCGCCACCACTGCGAGTGGGCGCTCCTCGGGAACCACGACTTCGCCTCGATCTACGAGCCGACGAACTTCAACTCCGTCGCGCGCGATGCCGCGTTCTGGACGCGCGAGGAGGCCTTCGAGGGCGGGTGGCTCAAGCGCCGTCTCGCCGCGCTCGAAGCCGCGTGCGCGGCGGGCGAACTCACGCCCGAGGCCTTCGCCGAGGCGCGCGACGCCGAACTCCGCGCCGACCGCGCGCGCGACGACTTCATGCACTCGATCTACCCGCGGCGCACGCTCCTCGGGCGCTACGTGTGCGTGCACGCCTCGCCGTCGCGGCCCGTGAACGAGTACCTCTTCAGCGCCGACGTCATGCAGGGCGAGCGCAAGCTGAAGCGGAACTTCGACCTTCTGCAGCTGCCCGCACGCGACGAGGCGGGCAACGCCATCCTCGATGCCGACGGCCGCCCCGCGATGCGCCGCGCGAGCGCGATCGTCGGGCACACGCACTGCCCCGGGTTCATCCTCGAGGTCGACCATGATCGGCTCGCCGACAGCGACGCCGGCCCCACCGAGATCCGCTACGAGTGGGAACCCTTCGATGTCGGCGTCAGCGAATGGTCGCCGGGCGAGGCCGAACTGCCGCCGAGCCAGCGCTTCATCCTGAACCCCGGCTCGGTGGGGCAGCCGCGCGACGGCGACCCGCGCTCGAGCTACGTCATGCTCGAGGCCGGCGAAGGCGGCGCGGCCGACCGCTTCACCTTCCACCGCGTCGAGTACGACATCCGCGAGACGCAGCGGCGCCTGTGTGCGCTGCAGGAGGCGGGCGAGACGCGGATCCACGACTGGCTCTGGGAACGGCTCGAGAAGGGCCAGTAGACCGTCGAATCGGCCCATTCGGGTCGCGAGACGCCCGTTCCCGCCTCACGCGGCGTCCCGACGCGCCGACGCGAGTCGGATACCCTTCGCCCCTTCTCACCACCTCACGGCGCCTCGCGTGCGCATGCCCGGTGCGGCGCGCGTCAGAGGGCCGGAACCCGCCATGAATCCCAAGCTCCTGCGCTTCCTCGTCACCAGCGGCCTCGTGGCCGTCGTCTTCCTCGTCGTCTCGATCGTCGCGCGGGGCCCGGGTCAGAAGGCGAACCCCGCGACCACGACGCCCGCCGCCGAGACGGGTGGCGCGCCCGCCGTCGCCGACGCGGGTGGCTCGACCGGAGCCGCCGGCGGCGCGGACGCCGCGGCATCGGCCGACGGAGCCACGGCGTCCGCCGATGGAACCACGGCATCGGCCGCGGGCGCCGCCCCGCTCGGCAAGCTCGTCGCCCGCGTTCCCGCGGGGCTCGAAGCCGCGAGCGCGCCCGAGTCGATCGGTTCGCTCGACCCCGCGGTCGCGCCCTTCCGCGTGACCTTCACCGACGGCAGCGCGGGCATCGCGGCGATCGTCTTCAGCGACTTCTGGAACACCGACGACGCCCGCCGCGCCGCGATCGCCGCGCGCAAGTCGGGCGATCTGTCGACGCTCCCGCCCGACGACGCGCGCTTCACGCTCGTCACCGCGCGCGACCTGCAGGGCTACTCGGTGCCCGCGCTCGGCGCGCGCGCGATCGAGATCGACGGCGCGCTCGTCAGCCTCTTCGGCGCCGTGTGGAGCGAGACCGCGCCCGGCGCCTTCGCCACCGAGATCGCGGACGACGCGGGCACCGCCATCCTCCGCATCGAGCGCCGCTTCGAGCTCTCGGGCGAATACGGCCTCGCGCTCGCGCAGCGCGTCGAGAACCTCGGCGCCGCGCCGCGCACCGTGCGCCTCGTCTCGTACGGCCCCGGCGACCTCGTCCTCGACCCGTCGAACTACATGGACATGCGCCGCTTCCACTGCGGCTACCTGCTGCCCGAGTCGCGCGACCCCGCGCAGCAGTTCGTGACCGCGAACGGACAGATGTTCGACCGCGCGACCATCGCCTCGAACATCGCCGACGGCAACGTCACGATCTGGCCCGACCGCGCGGCGGTCGACGGCAAGTACGGCCTCAGCTGGTACGGCGTCACCGACCGCTACTTCACGCTCGCCGTGCACGCGCCCTACGCGCCGCCCGGCTCGCCCTCGCGCCGGCTCGAGACCGTCGCCGAGATCCGCGGCCTCTCGAACGGCCTCGCCGCGCCCGACGAGACGCTCTTCGCCGAGATGTGGAGCCCCGCGACCACCGTCGCCGCGGGCGCGGCCGAGGCGTTCGACCTCGGCGTCTACGCGGGCCCGCTCGACCCGCGCGTCCTCGACGGCGTGGAGCCGTACGCCGCGCTCAACATGGGCGACCTCGTCGTCTACCTCATGAGCGGCTGCTGCTCGTGGTGCACCTTCGCGTGGCTCGCCGACGGCATGCTCTGGTTCCTCTCGTTCCTCCACGACTACGTGGTGTTCGACTGGGGCCTCGCGATCATCGCGCTCGTCGTCGTCGTGCGCGGCGTCCTCCATCCGGTCCAGCGGAAGTCGCAGATCTCGATGCAGCGCTTCTCGCGCGCGATGGCCGCGATGAAGCCCGAGCTCGACCAGCTGCAGAAGAAGTTCAAGGACGATCCCGCGCGCATGCAGCAGGAGCAGATGCGCCTCTTCCGCGAGAAGGGCGTAAGCCCCGCGGGCTGCGTCGGCGGCCTCCTCCCGACCTTCGCGCAGATGCCGATCTGGTTCGCGCTCTACGCGGTCCTCTTCTTCGCCTTCGCGCTGCGCCAGCAGCCCGCGTTCTTCGGCGTGTTCCAGCAGCTCGGCGGATGGGGCTTCCTCTCCGACCTCGCGGCGCCCGACCGCTTCGTCGAGTTCGCGACGCCGATCAACCTCGGCCTCTTCACGCTGCGCTCGATCAACCTGCTGCCGATCCTCATGGGTCTCGTCTTCTGGATCCAGCAGAAGTACATGGCGCCGCCGACGACGCCGAACATGACCGAGGAGCAGCTCGCCCAGCAGAAGATGATGAAGTGGATGATGGTCATCATGTTCCCGCTGATGACCTACGCGGCGCCGAGCGGACTGACGCTCTACATCATGACCTCGACCTGCGTGGGCATCCTCGAGGGCCGCGCGATCAAGAAGCAGGTCGATGCGATGGACTTCTCGAAGCCCGTTCCGCAGGCGAAGCGCAAGCAGGACTTCCTCGGCAAGATGTACGAGAAGGCCCTCGAGCGCGCGAAGGAGAAGCAGGACGCGCAGCGGAAGTTCAAGAAGCGCTGACGCCATGCGCGACCGCCGCGACGCTCCGCGCGAGACGATCGTCGCCGTGGCGTCGCCGCCCGGGCGCGGCGTGCGCGCGATCGTGCGGGCGTCGGGGCCGGCGGTCCCTGCGATGATCGCGGCGTTGTTCGAAGGTGCTTGCGAGGGTGCACGCGCGCGTGCGGGGGATCGCACGCATGCGCACGCGCCCGCGCGTCCGCTCGACGGGCGCGGCGTGTCGGTGGCGCGGATGCGGATCGGTGTCGCGGGAATGTCCGGCGGCGCGCGTCCCGCGTCGCTCCCCGTCGTCGCGTCGCGCGCGCTCGCGGGTGCGAGCTTCACGGGCGAGGACGCGCTCGAGATCGCGTGCGTCGCGTCGCCCGTCGTCGTCGATGCGGTCGTCGCGGCGCTCGTCGAGTCGGCGGTCGCGGGCGGGTACGACGCGCGTCTCGCGCAGCCTGGCGAGTTCGCGTTCCGCGCGCACCGCACGGGGCGTCTCGCGCTCGACGAGGCCGAGGCGATCGCCGCGCGGATCGCCGCGACCGGCGACGCCGAACTCGCCGCCGCCGACGAACTCGCGCGCGGTCGCTACGCGAGCCGCGCCGCGGCGCTCGCCGACGAGGTCGCCTCGCTTCTCGCCCGCGTCGAGGCGGGCATCGACTTCGCCGACGAGGACGATGTGATCGCCGTGCCCGCGCGCGCCGTCGCCGACGCCTGCGCGCGCCTCGCGACGGCGGCGGGGGCGTTGCGCGGGTCGGAGGTCGCGGCGCGCAGCGCACCACGGCCGCGCGTCGTTCTCGCGGGCGCGCCGAACGCGGGCAAGAGCAGCCTCTTCAACGCACTCGTCGGGCGTGCGCGCGTGGTCGCGTCGTCCGAACGCGGGACGACGCGCGACGCGGTCGTCGCGGGTCTCGCACTTGGCGGAGGTCTCGAGGTCGATCTCGTCGATCTCGCGGGGCTCGAGTCGGCGGAGTCGGCGACGACGGGATCGGCGGAGGAGGGGGGCACTGTCGTCGCAGGTCCAACCGTTTCCGCGACACTTCGCGGTACAGGTCCCGCGACAGTTCCCGAGAGAGTCTCCACGACAGCTCCCGCGACAGTTCCCACGACAGGTCCCGGGACTGTTTCCGCGACGGCTTCCGCGTTCGTTCCCAAGGCAGTTTCCGAGACGGTTTCCGAGACAGCTCCCACGACAGTTCCCACGACAGTTCCCACGACAGCTCCCACGACAGTTCCCACGACAGCTCCCACGACAGCTCCCACGACAGCTCCAACGACAGCTCCCAAGACAGTCTCCACGACAGCTCCCACGACACGCTTCACAAACGCTCCCGCGGACACCTCCACGACCGCGGGCGACACCCCCAACGCCACCGTCATCACCACCGCGGGAGCCGATCCCGGCGCAGCCGCGCACGCCGCGCGCGCGATCGCCGACCGCATGCAGGAGACGGCGCGCGCCGCGATCCGCGCGGCCGACCTCGTCGTGCGCTGCACGCCGCCCGGCGAGGCGCCGTTCCCGATCCGCACCGACGCGCCCGTCGTCGAGGTCGCGACGATGGCCGATCTCGCGGATCCCGCCGCTCGCACCGCGGACAGCGCGGGCGCGGCACCGGCCCTCGCGACCAGCACCCGCACGGGCGAAGGCCTCGCCGCGCTCCGCGCCGAACTCGCCCGCCACCTCCGCGCCGACCGCGCCCTGCGCCAGGCGAGCCTCGCCGCGATCCTCCCGCGCCACGACGCCGCGTTCGCCGCCGCCGCCGAGTCGCTCGCGCAGGCGGGCGCGCTCGCGTCAGGCGCGCGCGGCGAGGGACTCTCCGATCCCGAACTCGTCGCGAGTCTGCTCCGGAGCGCCCTCGACCGCCTCGGCGAGGTCTCGGGCGCGATCCACCCCGACGATGTCCTCGGCCTCGTCTTCTCCCGCTTCTGCATCGGAAAGTAGGGTTCCGCCATGCCCGCCAACCGCCCCGACGACGCACCGCTCGCGGTCCACGCCATCGAGATCCGCGCCCGCTACCCCGAGTGCGATCCGATGGGTGTCGTGCACCACACGGTCTACCCCGTCTGGTTCGAGATGGGCCGCACCGAGATGCTGCGCGCGACCGGCCGCACCTACCGCGACTGCGAGGAGGCGGGGGTCTTCCTCGCCGTCGTCGACCTCTCGGTCCGCTACCGCCGCCCCGCCCGCTACGACGACCTCCTCCGCCTCGAGACGAGCCTCGTCGCCGCGGGTCCCGTGAAGATCCGCCACGCCTACCGCCTCCTCCGCGACGGCGAACTCCTCGTCGAAGGAACGACCACCCTCGCCTGCCTCGATCGCGAGGGGCGCGCGCGGGCCGTTCCCGAGGGACTTCTGATCGGCGAAGGATGATCGGCGTGCGCGGCACGGATGCGCGCGCGGGCGTCGTCGGCCGTGCACAGGTCGCGGGGATGCGAGCGAGGGCAACTCGAGCGAGGGCATCTCGAGTCAGGCAATCTCGAGCGCGGGAATCGCAGGCGACGAACACTCAAGCGAGGGAATCCGATCGGATGTTGCAAAAATCCGACACGTGCGCGCAGAGCCGCCGCCGCGGGCGTCTCTTCCCACCGACGGGTCAGCCACCCTCCCCCCTTCCCCCCCAGGCTGACTCGGCGAACCCCGGCTTTCCCCCTGAGGACTTCGGTCCGGGCCGGATGGTTGCGGCGGGACTCGTGCCGCCTCGCTTGCGGATGTCTCCGTACTGGGCACCGCGAACGATTTCCACGTTTGCATCGTCGGCGTCTCGGCTTGCCGTGACGCCGACGATGTTTTTGCGCGGGTACGATGCGCCGATGCTCCGATCGACCGCACGCGCCGTCGCCTGTCTCTCGCTCGCCGCCGCCGTCCTCGCGACGGGTGGCTGCACCACGATGTCGACCTACCCGCCGACCGCGGGCAAGCCCGCGACGCGACCGAACATTTCGCCCGGCCCCGAGCTCATGACCGCCGCGCTGCGCGAGGCCTACCGCACGACCGGACTCGCGGGCGCCGCGGGGGGCGTCCTCGTCTTCAACCTGCCCGCGGGCCTCGAGCCGCACACCTGGCAGAAGGTCGCCGCGGGGCTTCCCGATGGCGCGCGCGCGATGCGCAACGGCGACGAGAACGTCTGCTCGGTGCAGCAGATCCGTCATTCGGGCGGTCGCGCCGAAGTCGATGTCGTCTACCCCGACCGTGGCGTCTACCAGCTGCTCACCGTGCGGCTGACGAACGCCGGTCTCGCGGGCTGGCGCGTCGCGAGCACCTACCGCTGGCTGATCCCCGCGACCGCGCCGCTCGCGAACGATCCGATGATCGCGATCGAGGCCGAGCGCGCCGCGCAGGAGGCGCTCGAAGCCGAGCGTGCGGCGACCGCCGCCGAGTCCGCGCGCCGCGAAGCCGAGCGTGTCGCCGCCGAGCGCGCGGCCGCCGAGGCCGCGGCGATCGAGGCTGCGGAGCGGGCCGCCGAGGAAGCCGCGCGTGAACGCGCACCCGCCGCCCCCGGCGAGCCGATCGACACGCCCGTCGCCGATCCCGCGTCGGAACCCGTCCCCGCCTGA
>JBJOHC010000087.1:0-7109 GCA_046047955.1 Planctomycetota bacterium | reverse complement strand
GGAAGCTCGTCGCCCGAGAGCCAGAGTCCGTCGGGGTGCGAGTCTCCGCCGGACGCGAGCGACTTCGTCGGCTTTGAGCTCGCGCAGGCCGCGAGGAATCCGAGGCTCGCGAGCACGAAGCCGCGGCGCGCGATCTGCGCGGGCGTCGGAGCGCCGCCCGCATCGCGGTCGGCATCGTGCCCTGCGCGGAACTCGCGTGCGTCGTGCTGGTTGCGCGGCTCGATCGACATGGCCTGCTCCCTCTGGTGCGCGTCCTTCGGTGCCCGGCGACAAGACCCTTCGCGAGGCCTTGTCCGGGCGCAGAATATCGGCGAATTCCGCGGCGCCTCCCGAGAAATCGCAGGCCGAGCGGCGACGGTTCAGGCCGACGCGAGGTTTCCGCGCAGTTCGTCGACGCGGACCTGCAGGTTCCGCCCGGGGCAGAGCGTCTGCGCGCCGGGCCACTCGCGGTGCGTGCAGACCGCGTCGGGCGCGATCCCGTAGACCCACATGAGGTCGTGCACCACGCGGTCGAGCGATCGCAGCTGCGCCTCGGTCGGCCGCTGGATCTCGAAGTTCCCCATGACGAGGACCCCGATGTTCCCCTCGTTGTGGTCCTTCACATGCGCGCCTTGCCAGCGGATCGAGCGCCCCTGCCACACGGCGCCGCCGCGGTCGATGACGAGGTGGTAGCCGATGTCGGCCCAGCCCCGCGCGCGGTGGCCGACGCGGTAGCGCTCGAGGCGCTGCGCGGAGCTCCGCGCGTCCGTCGCCTCGATCAGGTCCGCGAGGCCGTCGTGATGGATCGTGAGCGCCGTCACGGGCAGCATGTGGTTGATGTTGCCGTAGTCCGGCTGCGCGCGCGTCCACATCCAGCGCGGCCGCGCGTAGGGAAGCGCGGCGGGTGAGATCGGGTTCGTGACGCCGACCTGCCGAGGCGCGGGCTGCGGCGCGCGCTCCGCGAACGGATCGGACGCCGCCATCGGCCCGAGCGCGGGATCGGTTTCGTCAACCCATTCGGGCGCCGGACGCCCGACCAGGGCGCGCGGCGTGCACGCTGCGAGAAGCGCGCCGAAACCGAGCATCGCGCCGATCGCGAGCGCGTCGCGCCGAGTGCACTCGGGCGCCATGCGCGCCATCGGATGCGCGGCGAGCCGTTCGAGAGGCGGCACCGCCGCATGTCCGCGACGCGGATCGCGTCCGGCGTCGGCCGGCTCGCGACGCGGATCCACGCGCACCGTCGCGCGCTCGAGAGCGGACTCATCTGCGCTCGGGCCGCGATCCATGCAACGCCTCGGCGAGTTCGGGACGGGAAGGAAACGCGCCGCCGTTCGGCGCGTCGCGGAGTGTACTTCGCACCGGTGCGGCGAGGCCGCCTCCATCGGCCCGGTTCCACCGGAAATCGCCCGGCGAAACAACGGTTTTCTTCGGGATTTCCGCGGCCTTTCGCGCCGCCCGCGGCAGGCGGTTCGCAGCCCTTTTTGGTACCTTCCGGGGCCCTTCGGTCGGACCGCTCCGAACCCCTCCGAGCAGACTCGCCGACGCCGCCCGGCGACGGCCCGCGAACCCTGGAATCGGCCGGAATCGGCACTCGGACGACAGCCCCTCACGAGAGCCTGCACGAGAGCCCGGACGAGAGCCTGGACGAGCGCCCGGACGGAAGCCCGAACGAAAGACACGGATGCCCACCGCGATGAGCGACACCACCCAACCCGTCGAAGCCGCCAAGTACACCTCGGAGTCGATCCAGGTGCTCGAGGGCCTCGAGGCCATCCGCAAGCGTCCCGGCATGTATGTCGGCGGCACGGGCCTGAACGCGCTGCACCACCTCGTCTACGAGTGCGTCGACAACGCGATCGACGAGGTGATGGCCGGCTACGCGACGACCGTCACCGTCCGGATCGGCGTCGACGGATCGTGCACCGTGATCGACGACGGCCGCGGCATGCCGGTCGACCCGATGAAGCACGAGAATCCCGCGATCAACGGCCGCCCGGCGGTCGAGGTGATCCTGACCGAGGTGCACGCCGGCGGCAAGTTCGGCGACAACGCGTACAAGGTCTCGGGCGGCCTGCACGGCGTCGGCGTGAAGTGCGTGAACGCGCTCAGCGAGTGGACCGAGGTCGAGGTCTACAAGAACGAGAAGACCTACCACATCGGCTTCGCGCGCGGCGAGGTGACGAAGCCGCTCGAACTCGTCGAGACGCTTCCCGTCTCCGAGGCGACCGAGAGGCGCACGGGCACGCGCATCTCGTTCCTGCCCGATCCGCAGATCTTCCCCGACACCGAGTTCCGCTACGAGACGCTCGAGAGCCGCCTCCGCGAGCTCGCGTACCTGAACCCGGGCGTGCGCATCCGCCTCGTCGACGAGCGCGTCGACGCCAGCGGCGAGCGCCGCGAGGCGAACTTCCACAGCCCCGACGGGATCGGCGGCTACGTCGCCTGGCGCAACGAGCAGAAGACGGTGCAGAGCCCCGTGATCGCGTTCATGGCGTCGGACGACGAGAAGTCGCTGCGCGTCGACTTCGCGATGCAGTACGTCGATTCGAACGCCGAGGTCACGCTCGCCTTCGGCAACAACATCCCGAACCGCGACGGCGGCACGCATGTCGCGGGCTTCAAGGCGGCGCTCACGCGCGTCGTCAACGGCTACGCGCGCAAGAACAACCTGCTGAAGGACCTCGTCCCCTCGGGCGACGACCTGCGCGAGGGCCTCGTGAGCGTGGTGAGCGTGAAGCTCCCCAACCCGCAGTTCAACAACCAGACGAAGGAGAAGCTCCTCAACCCCGAGGTCGAGCCGTTCGTCTCGCAGGCGATCGGCGAGAAGCTCGGCGCGTGGCTCGAGGAGCATCCGCGCGAGGCGAGGGACATCTGCATGCGCGCGGTGCTCGCGGCGCAGGCGCGCGAGGCGGCGCGCAAGGCGCGCGAACTCATCAAGCGCAAGGGCGCCCTCGATTCGGGCGGCATGCCGCACAAGCTGAGCGACTGCTCGTCGAGCGACGTCGAGAAGACCGAGCTCTTCATCGTCGAGGGCGATTCGGCAGGCGGATCGGCGAAGGGCGGACGCGACCATGTCCACCAGGCGATCCTCCCGCTGCGCGGCAAGCTCCTCAACGTCGAGAAGGCGCGGCTCGACAAGGTGCTCGGCTTCGAGGAGATCCGCATCCTCATCCAGGCGCTCCAGTGCGGGATCGGCGAGGACTTCGACATCGCGCGGCTCCGCTACGGCCGCGTCGTCATCATGACCGACGCCGATGTCGACGGCTCGCACATCCGCACGCTCCTCCTCACCTTCTTCTTCCGCCAGATGCCCGAGCTCGTGAAGCAGGGCAAGATCTTCATCGCGCAGCCGCCGCTCTACCAGGTGACGCGCGGCAAGAGCTCGACCTACGTCCTCAACGACCGCCGGATGAACGAGGCGCTCGTCGCGAGCGCGCTCGCGCACGCGACCTTCGTGGTGCGCGACGAGAAGGGCGCGCCCGTCCGCCGCGTCGAGGGCGACGCGATCGCGCGCATGGTGAAGGCGCTCGAGCGGCTCGACGAACTCGTGACCGTGTCGCAGCGCCGCGGCCTCTCGTTCCCCGCGCTCCTCGCCGAGCGCGCGAACGATCCCGCGGGCGCGGGGCACCTGCCCTCGTGGCACCTCGCGTGGCCCGAGGGGAACGAGCTCCACTTCAGCGAGCAGGCGGCGCGCGCGTCGCTCGCGGCGCACGACCTCGTCCTCGACGACCTCGTCACGCCCGAGATGCGCGTCGACCGGCGCCGCATCGCGAGCCTCCGCGAGCTCCACGAGAACCGCGAGATCGAGCGCAAGCTCGCCGATCTCGCCGAGCTCGGCATCGACGCCGCCGACTGGGACCGCGTGCAGGTCGAGGGCGTGACGGGCGAGAAGCTGCCGACGCGCTACGGCTGGATCGTCGAGGCGAAGCCCGACGCGAAGGCGAAGGCCGACGCGAGGACGGACGCCCCGCCCGCCGGCGAGGACCGCGACGAGGACGGCGCCGACGGCGCCTCCACCCCCGCCCCGAAGGCCCGCGAGGGCTCGATGGTCGAGGCCGCGAGCGTGCCCGCGATCCTCAAGTCGCTCCTCGACGTGGGGCGCCGCGGCATCGAGGTCAAGCGCTTCAAGGGCCTCGGTGAAATGGACGCCGAGCAGCTCTGGGAGACGACGATGGACCCCGCGCGCCGCACGCTCGTCCGCGTCACCATCGAGAGCGCGAGCGAGGCCGACAACCTCTTCAGCGTCCTCATGGGCGAGGATGTCGAGCGCCGCCGCAACTACATCGAGAAGCACGCGCTCGAGGTCAAGAACCTCGACGTGTGAGCGGACGGCGCGGCGAAGGCCTTCGCGTTCGGACGCGGCGCACCCAATGGAAAGGCGTCTGCCGCGGGCGAGGCCCGCGACAGACGCCTTGGATGCGCTCGGATGCAGACCGTCCCCGCGGGGACGCCCCGCTCCGCTCAGCCGGCCTTCTTCGCCTCCGCGCCCTTCGCGAGAAGCTCGTCGACCGCCGCGCGGATCGCGCCCTCGTCGGCGGGGTGCAGGCCGACCTTCGCGACCTTGCCGTCCTGATCGAGAATCGCGACGAACGGGATGCCGCGGATGCCGAAGTCGGGGTTGAAGACATCCTCCTTCGCGATGCCGACGGTCCAGGTCACGCCCATGTCCTTCATGAACTCGAGCGTCTCGGCCTTCTCCTTCGCGGGATCTCCCTCGCAGTTGACGCGCGCGCGCTTCTGGTGGGCGACCGAGCCCTGCAGGCTCGTCACGCCGACGATCTCGAGCTTGTCCTCGCCGTAGTGCTTCCGCATCTCGGCGACCTGCGGGAAGCTGCCGACGCACGGCCCGCACCAGGTCGCCCAGAAGTCGAGAACGACGACCTTGCCCTTGAGGTCGGCGATCGACTTCCACGGCGAGGTGCCGTCGGCGCGCATCACCCAGTCGAAGGTGAGGGTCGGACAGGGGTAGCCGACGAGTTCGCCGCGCGCGGCGGCGCCGTTGAGCGTCTTCGCGAGGCGCTCGAGCATCATCTTCTCGCGGCCCTCGGCCTTGCCGACCTTCGCGGCGGCGGCGTCGAGGATGCGCGTGCGGATCGCGGCGACCTCGGCCTTCGGAAGGACCTTCGCGGCGAGGCGGAGGTACGACTCGCTGCCGGCGAGCGCCTGCGCGGTCGAGTCGGGTCCGAAGCCGGCGCCCACCTTCGCGATCGCGGCGGCGTAGGGCTTGAGCTCGTCGTCGGGGGTCTCGGAGAGGATCTCGATCGCCATCGATCCCTCGGGAGTGGCGATGCCTTCGGCGAAGGCGGGGTGCGCGAGGATGGTCGACGCGCCCGACGCGCCGCCGCCGCTGCGCATCGCGTACATCGCGCTCCGCACGGCGGCGCTGAAGCCGTCGACGGTCGGCGCCTTCGCGCGCTCGGCGAGGACCTCGATGAAGCGCGCGGTCGCGGCGGGCGACATGCCGATCGCGGGCTCGATCGCGGAGAGACGCTCGGCGTCGAGCGCGCCGAGGTCGAGGCCCGCGAGCATGGCGTCGCACTTCTCGGCGACCATCGCCTGGAACGCCGTCATCTTCGCCTCGTCGGGCTCGCCGAGCGCCTCGTAGGCCTTCTGAAGTTCCTCGAAGAGCTCGCCGACCTTCTGCTGGAGTTCGGTGGCGGTCGGCGCCGCGGCGGCCTGCGCCGACTTCGCGTCGTCCTGCAGGAGCGTGGCGGGATGCGCGGCGAGGAGCGTGAGCGAGACGAGCGCGGAAGAGACGAGCGCGGACGATGCGAAGGGCATGGAACCTCCCGGAGGTCGGGTGAAGGATGGCCGCTGCGCGCCGTGCGCGGGCCGTGATGGGGTTCGGTCAGTCTACCTTTGGTGGCGCAGTCGGCGTTTCGGGGGCGGACGGAGGGTTTTCCCCTTCCCACCGAGTGCGCGCGATGCCTGCGAAGGTCTCGCCCGCGGCGTGCAGGAGCTTCGCGAGCGCCTCGCGCTCGACGCGGCGGCGGCACTGGTCGGTGGCGTCGCCGCTGGTCCAGGTGTTCGCGGGCTGCGTGTCGCGGGCCGACGCCTCGGCGGTTCCGAAGACGAACCCCGTGCGGACATCGATGAACGCGAGGCTCGCGACGCTGTGGACGACCGCCGTCCTCGTGGGCGCGAGGCCGAGCGTCACGAGGCCGAGGGCGCCCGGGGACCAGTCGTCGACGCGCAGCGCGGTGTCGATCGTGTAGAGGGCGAGGATGTCGGCGTGCAGACTGGCGGCGCCCTCGCGGAGGGCGAGGAGCGAATCGTGCGGCGCGTCGCTGCGCGTGGTCGGAACGAGGATCGCCGAGAGGCGGACGAGCGCGCGCAGGCCCGTCCAGCCCGCGAGTTCCTGCGCATCGGCCGGCTCCTCGAGATCGTCGGCGGCGACGATCGAGATGCCGCCGCGCGCGACGCCCGCGGTCGAGTACGACCAGTAGTCGCGCGACTGGACGCGCACGAGCGCGACGGTCGCGGGAAACGAGGCCTCGGGGCGGGTCGCGAGGCGCTCGGCGATCGACGGCGCGGTCATCTCGCCGATCGGCGCGGGGCCGCCGGGCGTGCGGTAGGTCGCCTGGCAACCGAAGGCGAGAAGAACGGCCGCGGCGAGCGCGGCGAGGCGGAGGAGGACGATCGCGGAATCGCGGAGCGTGGTGGCGGATGCGGGTGCGGGTGCGACGCAAGGGCAGGCGCGGGCGACCACGCGATGGCGTGGGCGGTGTGGGCGGTGCGGTCGGAAGTGGTCGGTGAGCGCGGAGAGGCGGGCGGCGGGGCGGCGGGCGGCGTGACGAGCTGCGTGCGGCATGAGAGTCCTCGGGGGAACGAGGGGCGGGCGGCGACCGGAGTCCGGAAGCGGGATGAGGCGCGCGCCACGCGGCAAGCCTTCGCGCGGCGGGCGACCGACGCACCGCCGCGACGGGGCATTCCGAATATTCGTGGGCGCGCGGGGCGACGGCTCGCGGTGCCACTCCCTGGTGATCGAGGCGTCATCCGTTCCGACGTCTGAAGACGTCGGGCACCCACGCAGGGTGAGGGACCGCGGTTTCACTCCCTGGTGATCGAGGTGTCATCCGTTCCGACGTCTCAAGACGTCGGGCACCCACGCGGGGTGACGGACCGCGGTT
>JBJOHC010000086.1:0-5477 GCA_046047955.1 Planctomycetota bacterium | reverse complement strand
ACGGATTCCAGGTGTCCGCACCGTCGTTGTGGATCGCCGACATCGTGCCCGACGACACGCTGTGGTTGTAGATGTTGAGCTGGGCGAAGCCGGTCGGATCCGAGAAGGTCGCGTAGACCTGGTAGACATCGACGCCGCCGATATTGCCAAGCGAGTCGACCTCGAAGCCGGTGAAGCCGACGAGACCGGCCTGCGCGCCCGAGGCGACGGCCGAAGCGAGGACGAGGGAAGAGAGGGCGATGCGATTCATGGAGGCTCCAAAGAGAAAGAGAGAGGGACGAGGGACGGCGCTTGGCAACCCACCGGCCGGTCCACCAGACCGTCCGCCCGTGCGTCCACGACCCGTCGCCTCCGTTGGCGCAGTTCCCCGCCGCGCCCTGTCACCGTCATCCCGAAAAATCGCGATCGCGCAGGCGAAAGCGCCTGCAAAGACACCCCGCCGTCCGCTCGGACGGGTTCTTGGACTCTTTCATGCGGCCACCTGGCGGCGCGCGCCGGTCGAACCGACCGGGCCGGCCACCGTGGGCTCCGCGACCCTTAGCCGTAGATGCCGTCCATCGGATCGCCGCCCGCGTCGTCGGCGCCCTCGTCACCCGCCGAACGCGCGACCGCAAAGGCGGCGAGAAGCGCGGCGGCGAGGAGGAGCGTCCCGAGCGCCCGCCAGAAGGTCGTCGCCGAGCGCGACGGGGCGCGCTGCGCGAGATCGCCGAAGGCAAGACCCGCGTAGGGAAGGAGCGGCGCGACGGTCCAGGCCCAGACGGGAAGCTCCTGCTGGTCGTACGCCTGCCCGCAGCGGGCGACGAGCGCCGTCAACACGCCGAGAACGAGCGCGAGCGCGCCCGACACCGCGACGGGCGCCGGTTCGCGCGTGAGCCGCGCGCCCACGAACCCCGCGACGCCGATCCCGAAGCTCGCCGCGCTGAGCGCGCCCGCCATGACCGCGAGCGACGCGAATCCGCCCTCAAGCGCGAGCACCGAGAGCACACCGAAGACGACCCACGCCGCCCAGATCGCCGCCTGCTGCGAGAACCGCGCGTATCCGAACGTCGCGAGCACGCAGAGAACGCCCTGCCAGATCTGCGTGGTCGCCGTCGCGCGCGGGAACTCGACGAGCATGCCCACCGAGAGCGCCGCGAGCACGGTCGCGAGGACCGTCACCACGCGCTCGCCGCCGCGCGGCACGCGCGCGCGCAGCGCCGCGACGACGGGTGCCGCGATCCCGAGCGCGATCGCCGCGAACGCGAGGCGGTGCCAGCGCTCGACGGCCTGCGTGTCGTCGGGGATCGTGACGAACTGGCGGAGGACCGCGTTCGCGTCGAGTTCGCGGGTGAAGCTCAGGAGAAACGCAAGCGCGACCGCGATCGCGACCGCGCCCTCGACGAGCGCGGGGCGCCGCCGCAACGGCCCCACGAGGACGGGCACCGCCGCCACCGTCCCGACGACCGCGGGAATGACGACGACGCTGATCGCGTACTCGACGAACTCGTTCACGCCACGCCCTCCGCTTCAACCGCGGCGATCGGCTCGACGCCCGCTCGCGCGCGCATCCCGCCGTCGACGCCGTGGATCCAACTCACTTCGCGACATCGCCCTTCAGCGAACGACTTCGCGATATCACCCTCCAGCGAAGCACTTCGCGATATCACCCTCGAGCGAATCACTTCGCGACATCGCCCTCGAGCGAATCACTTCGCAACATCACCCTCGAGCGACACGATCATCCGCACCTCGTTCCCGAGCGCGCCCTTCGGCTGCTCGATCCCCCACTTCATGCCGTAGTCGGCGCGCTGGATCGTGAACGAGCACTCGAAGCCGACCTTCGGACCCGCGGGCCCCTTGCCGACGCCCGTGACCTCGCAGTCGACCTCGATCTCCTTCGTCACGCCGCGCAGGGTGAGGTCGCCCTTCACCCTCCACTTGCGCTCGCCGACGCGCTCGCCCGACTTCGACTTGAAGGCGATCGTCGGGAACTCGGCCTGGTTGAAGAAGTTCGGTCCCTGCAGGTTGCCGTCGAGCTTGCTGCTCCCCGTGTCGACCTTGGCGACCTCGGCGGTCACATCGAAGACGGGCGCGGCGCTGTCGTCCATCGGCCAGACCGCGGTTCCCGAGAGCTCGTTGAAGCGCCCCCAGAAGAAGCCCGCGCCGAGATGATGCACGCGGAAGACCGCCATCGAGTGGACGGGATCGAGCGTGACGGTCGACGCGGCGGTCGCCTCCTGCGGCGCGACGGGCGCGGGCGCCGCGGGATCCGCCGGCGCGGCGGCAAGCGCGAGCGACACGAGGCAAGAGGCGATCGAGACGGCCGAGAGGGCGACGGTGCGCGCGTGGGTCATGCGGAACTCCTCTGAATTGCGGTGAAGCCGCCATGCTAGCGGCGATCCCGCGCGCGATGGCGCCGCGCCCTCCATGCCGCTCCGGGTCCGACCTCCACGATGCGCGTGGCAGGCAGTCCTCCACGATCCGCGCGAACACCCGCGCCGCGAGCCGCGCGCCGACCAGACCTCCTCGACGCGCGCGCCCTCGCGACCTCCTCGCCCCGCGTGGGTGCCCGACGTCTTCAGACGTCGGAGCGCGGAACGCGAGCATGGCGCCTCGCGCGCTCCGTCAACCGCGAGGCGCCGACGGCGGCGCCACCGCGGGCGTCACTGTCGGATCGATCTCGACCGGCGGCAGCGAGCGGCGCACGACCGAGATCGCCGCGTATCCGTCGCGCTCGAACGCGACGAGCACCGCATCGTCGCCGAGCGCGACGGGCTGGCTGTAGGCGAATCCGCCCGCGAAGAGCGGCAGCTTCATCGGCCACGACCGCCCGCCGTCGCGCGAGATCCACATCGCGCCGTTCGCGCGCTCCTTCTCCGAGTCGCATCCCGTGAAGACGACCGTCTGCACCGGCGCCCCGTCGAGCGGATCGGTCACCACCGCGACGCCCGCCATGCAGCACGGATCGGGCAGCTCGGCGATGTCGACGAGTCCGGTGAAGTGCTCGCCGCCGTCGCTCGAGACCGCGGTCTTCCTGCGCGCCGCGCCGTAGAAGCTGCGCGCGTTCAGCACCACCGCGCCGTCGTCGCGCTCGAAGAGCATGACCTCGTTCCCGACGCCCTTCGACGCCTCGGGCGCGGGCTCGCCGAACGCCCAGGTGTCGCCGCCGTCATCGGAGTACGCGGCGTACACGCGCCACTTCCCCGCGGGACCTTCGTTGAAACCGAAGAGGACGCGCCCCTTGAACGGACCGCGCCGCAGCTGGATCCCCATGCCGGGCCCCGTCGCCGTCGCCGTCGCGCGCACGGGCCGCTTCACGCTGCGCGTGATGTCGCGCGGCTCGCTCCAGGTGTCGCCGCCGTCGTCCGAGTGCATCACGAAGGTGCGCGCGACATCGTCGCCCTCGTACCCCTCGGGCACGCAGTGTTCGCCGCAGCCCTCGCGGTACGACTGGTACATCAGGAGGAGCCTGCCCGCGTGCGGACCCTCGCGCACCTCGACGGGGCAGGGATTGTTGAGCGATCGGCCAGGCTCGTCGCGCACGACGACGAGCGGACTCCAGGTCGCGCCGCCGTCGTCCGACGACTTCATCACCACATCGTTCGACCCGTTGTCGCCGAGGTTTCCGCGGCCTTCGGCGAAGAGGACGACGCGGCCCGCGCGCGGTCCCGTCGCGAGCCGCGTCATCGAGGGAATGCGGTAGACGGGATATCCCTCGGTGCCGCCCGTGAGGACATCGACCGGCGTGCGCGCCGGCGCGGGCGTCGCGGCGCCGATCGCGGAGGGCGCCGTCACGGGGAAGTACGCGCCGGAGGACGCGGCGGCATGCGCCGACGCAGCGAGCGCGACCGCGGAAAGGGCGAGCGTGGAGGAGGCGAGCGCGGAGGGGATGAGCGCGGAGGGGGCGAGCGCGGAGGGAATGAGCGCGGCGACGAAGCCGACGGGCCGCCGCACGGGGAATGCCGATCGCATGCCCCATTATGGCGCGCGGGGAGGTCCGCGTCGAAGGATGCGCGGACCTCCCCGTACGGGAGACTGTGCGGGAGACTGCGCGGGAGACTTGCCGAGTGCGGGACGCCGCGTTCCGCGCGGCGGGGCCGCTCAGCCCCAGGAGCCGAGCAGGACCGCGAGGTCCGACGCGTCGACCGTGCCGTCGCCGTTGAGGTCGGCCGACGGGTCGGCGGAGCCCCACGCCCCGAGCAGGATCGCGAGGTCCGACGCGTCGACGACGCCGTCGCCGTTGATGTCGGACGGATCACCGGGCGCGCAGGTGCCCTCGTCGCTGAAGTCGTCGGCGTCGGCGGTGAAGTCGGTGTAGTCGACGAAGGCGAGCGTGATGCGCGTGTTGCCGTCCTTCTCGAAGAAGACGCCGAAGCGGTCGCAGTCGACCGTCACCGGCAGGCTGTAGGCGAACGAGCCGAAGTAGACCTGCTTCGAGACGGGCCAGGTGGCGCCGCCGTCGGTCGAGAGCCACGCGGTGCCGTTCGAGCGCGAGCTCGTCGAGTTCGGACCCGAGAAGACGATGCGCGACTGCGAGAAGCCGTCGATCGGATCGGTGAGCGCGACGAGGCCCGCCATGCACGAGGGATCGGGGAGTTCGTCGTCGTTGACGAGCGGCGACCAGGTCGCGCCGCCGTCGTTCGAGACCGCGGTCTTGCGCCAGCCGCCACCCGAGAACTGCCGCGAGTTCATCATGATCGAACCGTCGGCGCGCTCGACCATCTGGACCTCGTTGCCCGTGCCCGCCGAGCCGTTCGCGGCGATGTCGCCGTACTGCCAGGTGTCGCCGCCGTCATCCGAGTACGCGGCGTAGCACGCCCACGAGCCGAACGGTCCCTGGTTGAACGGGATCACGAGGCGCCCCGCGTGCTTCCCGCGGCGCAGCTGGATGCCGACGCCCGGACCGCTCGCGACGCTCGTGACGATCGTCGGACGCTTCACCTGCGCGGTGACCTCGAAGGGCGCCGACCAAGTGTCGCCGCCGTCGTCCGAGGTCGCGACGAAGGTCTTGCAGATGTTGTCGCCCTTGTTGCCGGGCACGACGCAGCTCTCGCCGCAGCCCGTCGGATACGACTGGTACATGAGGAGGACGCGGCCCGCGTGCGGACCCTCGCGCACCTCGACGGCGCACGGGTTGTTGAGCGAGCGGCCGGGCTGGTCGTCGACGAGGACGAGCGGCGACCAGGTCGCGCCGAGGTCGTCGGACGACTTCATCACCATGTCGTTCGTGCCGTTGTCGGCGCCCGACGCGCGGCCTTCCGCGAAGGCGAGCATTCGACCCGACTCGAGCTGCACGATCGAGGGGATGCGGTAGGTGTTGTAGCCGTCCTGCCCGCCGACGAAGACATCGACCATCGGCAGCGGCGGCGGCGGCTCATCGAGCTGGTACTTCGACGAGAGGTACGCCTCGATCGCGGCGCGCTCGGTCTCGTCGAGCGCCTTGTCGAAGACGAGCATCTCGCTGATCGAGCCCTTCAGGCGGTTCTGCAGGTTGAAGC
>JBJOHC010000085.1:0-4369 GCA_046047955.1 Planctomycetota bacterium | reverse complement strand
CCTCTTCCTCCGTCCCGACGGCACCATCTCGAAGGAGGTCATGCCCGACTTCCTTCACCTGACGCCCGCGGCGTACGAGACCTGGGCGCAGGCGGTGGTGGCGGCGATCAAGGGCGGTTGATCCCGATCGCGATGGCGTGCGGCCGCGCGTGAAGACGCCATCGCCATCGACGGACGCTCAAACCGCGACCGACATCCGCGACCGACATCCGCGACTGCCCCGAGCGGCGCACGCTCGTCCGACATGCGCGCGGCGCCGCTACCGCGCGGGCTGCGGACCGCCGACGATCGTCGCGCCGGGAATCATCGCCTGCGCGACGCGCTTCGCCTCGGACTGGCTGTTCGCGGTGACGGTGATCTCGCGCGGCGTGCGGACCTGGTCCTTGGGCAGGGTGTACTTCACGATCCAGCGGCGTTCACTCGACATGCCGAACTCCTTTCGACTTCCCGCGCCGCGGGAACCGGGACGCCGGCGATCGGACGCCGACCGTCCGCCGCGCACCACGGTCACTCCCGCATGCGTCCGTCCTCGTCGCGGCGCGCACGGCGCGTGCGGAGTTCGTCCGCTTCCGCCCGCTCGTCGTCGATCCACCGCGGCGGAACCGCCTCGACGACGCTGCCGCCCGCATCGAAGATGACCGACCACGCCCGCTCGGGCGCCCCGCGGAACGCGGCGCCCGACGCGAGGCTCGAGAGCGAATCGCCCCACTGGAGCCGCTCGCCGTCGAGCCCATCGCGCGCCTCGACGAGCGCCCAGCGCGAGCTCGGCTCGCCGAGGATGGCGACCACTTCGTCGCGCGACATGCCGGGCGCGACGCGGCCGAAGCCGTCGGCCACGCGCGCGGGCGCGCAGGCCGCGACGAACGCGAGGATCACGAAGACCGCGGAGATCGCGAAGACCACGACGACGGGCGCACGCGAAGTCGGATGACGCATCACGGCATTGTGCAGGGGCCCGGGAGGCGGGACAAGAAGCCCCGCTGCGGGAAGGACGGTCCGAAACTCGGGCACGCGCTACGCTGCGATCCATGCCATCCGCCACCGCCGCATCGCCGCTCACCCCCGCCTCCCTCGCCACCGCGCGCGAGCGCGCCGCCATGGAACTGGTGACCGCCCACGGCGACGCGCACCGCGACGCCATCCTCGACGGCGTCGGTCGCGTCGCCGCGCGCTGGACCGCGGACGACGGCGACGCCGACGCGTTCGTCCTCTTTTGCACGAAGCACTTCGTCGCGGATCCCGCCGAGCGCACGCGGCTCCTCGCGCGCCTCGAGGGCGCGATCGAGCAGATCGACGGCCACCTCTACGAGATGCGCCGCACGCTGCGCCGCCACCACGACCTCCGCGGCGACGAGTTCCCCGGCGTCGACGACATCCTCGCGCAGTTCGACCCGGCGCCCGACCTCTCCGAGCAGCTCTACCGCCAGAAGGTCGCGCACCTCGCGCTCCTCAACTTCCCGAAGCCGACCCTCGACCGGATGCTCGCCGAGGGCGACGCCTGGACCGACGCCGACTGGGCCGCCGCCCGCGTCGCGCAGAACTTCGGGCCGCGCATCCCCGCCGCACTCGCCGACCGCGCGCGCAAGGTGTCGTTCGAGGCGGGCAAGTTCGTCGCCGACTTCCATGTCCCCGTCGGCGGACTCGTCGACCGCGAGGGGAGGCGCTGGTTCGAGCCCGGCCGCAGGCTCATCGCGCACTGGCTCGTCCGCGAGGAGATCAAGGCGGGCTACGGCGACCCGGACGGCGTGCGCAAGCAGCGCGCGCTCTCCTGGGTGATGGCGCGGCACATCGACGGCACGATCCCCGCGCGCGTGATGTCGGGCGAGGAGACGCGCGACTGGAATCCCGAGACGAACCTCGTCGCGGGCGGCGAGCCGGGCGAACTCGTCGGGCTCGCGCGCTACGAGCAGTGGATCGCGCAGTTCCGGATGGCGCGCGAGCTCGATCCGCTCTTCCCCGACGAGCCGACGGCGATCGCCCGCAAGTTCGCGCTCGAGCGCGAGATGCCCGAGTCCGAGGTCGAGCGGCTCATGGTCGAGCTCCTCGAGAGTCCCGTCCGCCGCGAGCTCGCCGCGTTCCTCCGCGCGAAGCTCGGCCGCGCGCTCGAACCGTTCGACATCTACTTCGAGGACATCGTCGAGGCGAAGCCCGCAAGCGAGATGAACGCCGCCGTGAAGGCGCGCTTCGCGAGCGTGAAGGAGCTCGAGGCGAAGCTCCCGACCGTCCTCCGCGAGCTCGGCTTCTCCGACGCCGACGCCGACTTCCTCGGCACGCGCATCCGCGTCGAGGTCTGCAAGGGCGCGGGTCACGCGATGCGCCCCTACCTCGAGGGGTACGGCGCGTGGCTGCGCACCTCGAGCCTCGACGCCGAGCTCGGCTGGGACGGCTTCGACACCGCGATGCACGAGCTCGGCCACAACCTCGAGCAGCTCTGCTCGTGCTACTTCGCGCCGCGGCCGTCGCTGCGCGGCGTGCCGAACACCGCCTGCACCGAGGCGTTCGCCTTCCTCTACCAGTCGCTCGCGAAGCGGGTCCTCGGGCTCGAGGACGCCGCCGAGGCCGAGCGCGGCTTCGCCGCCGACTCGGTCGCGACGATGCTCGCCGCCTGCCAGATCGCGGGGCCGTCCCTCCTCGAGCTGCGTGCCTGGCGCTGGCTCTACGCCCACCCCGACGCGACGCCCGAGGCGCTGCGCGCCGAGGTTCTCCGGATCGCCGACGAACTCTGGGCCGCCTACTACGAGGCCGATTTCGGCCCCGATCCTTATCGGATCCTCGCCGCCTACCAGCACATGATCGCCCACCCGCTCTACCTGCCCGACTACACGCTCGGGCACATGATGAGCCACCAGATCCGCTCGTACATGCGCGGCAAGGACCTCGCCGCCGAGACGAAGCGGATCACGAGCCTCGGCTGCCTGTCACCCGACCTCTGGATGCGGCGCGCGGTCGGTGCCCCCGTTTCGCCCGCGCCGCTCGCGCGCGACGCGGCGTCGGGGCTCGCGATCCTCGCGCAGTAACCGCGCAGGCACCGCCGCGAACGCCGCTTCGGCGCCGAAACACGAACTTCACACGCAGGACTTGGCGCCGATTCGTCTGTTCCCCTTTGGGAAAGCCCGTTCCTGTTGTCTAATCGTCGGTCCGGACACCACTTCCGACCAACCGCCGAAGACTTGACATGACCGCGCTTCCCGAACATCCGACCCATTCCCTTCCGGGGACCGGCGCTTCACGGGATTCCTTTCCCCCCACGCAGCGGGGCTGGCTCGTGGCGCAGCTCGCCCTCGGTTCCAAGGGGCGCGAGCGCATCAACGCCTACGTCATGTCCGCCTACGCCGAACCCCTCTCGAACTACTACGCCGGCTCGAGCTTCCGCTCGATGGGCTCGCCGGCCGACCTGGTGTCGGGGTTCTTCGCCTCGCGGCTCGCGAAGCAGAACTACTTCGAGCAGTGGATCGAGAGCGCGCTCCCGCTGCGCCGCTGGCTGATCAACGGCTTCCTCTTCTACCTGCAGGAGGAGCTGCGTCGCAGGAAGGCGGCGCGCGCCGAGCCGCTGCCCGACTTCAGCGCGACCGAGCTGGCGTCGTCGGCGTCGACCGCGGTCGAGGAGTTCGACCGGATCTGGGCGGCGTCGATGGTGCGGAGCGCGGCGACCTCGGCGCGCGAGCGCTGCGTCGACGAGGGATTCGAGCGTCACTGGGACATGTTCGAACGGCACTTCGTCGACGGTCTCACCTATGCCGAACTCGCCGACGAGTTCGAGGTGACGAACGGCCAGTCGGCGAGCATGGTGCGGACGGCCTCGATCCGCTTCCGACAGGCGGTGGTCGACATCCTCCTCAAGGATGGCGCGACCGAGGAGGAGCTCGACGAGGAGATCGCGCGGCTCATGCGCGCGTTGCGGCGGAAGTAGCCGCGGGAAACGGGAAGGGAACCGCCCAGCGACCGGAGATCGCGCGGCGGGTGGATGGAAACGGGGCCCCACGGCCCACTGGAGCCCGGTGAACCGGGATGAACGACGCCCCCGCTCGGCTGCGGGCGGCGTCGGAGGACCGTTGGTGGACCCGATGACCGTCTGGAACGACGAACTGCTCACCTGCCGCCGCCTGCTCGCGGCGCTCGACGACGAGACGGACCCCGTCCTCGTCCAGGTGGTCGATCGCGCGCGGCGGAAGGATGCGCTCCTGCCGACCGAGGCGGAGATCGCGACCGGCCCGCTCGCGCACGCGGGCTCGCCGCACGCGCTCTTCCTGCGCGGACAGGCGGGCGAACGCGAGTTCGTCGAGACGCTGTGCGCCTGCCGCGCGCTCCGCGAGCGCGGAACCGCGGCCGAGCGCGAGCTCGCCGCCCTCTCGATCGCGATCCTCGAGGC
>JBJOHC010000084.1:0-2504 GCA_046047955.1 Planctomycetota bacterium | reverse complement strand
GTCGTCACGCACCACCGCCTCAAGCCCGGCAAGAAGGCCGACGGCCGCGACGGACTCGTCCCCGACGGCGAGCTGCAGGAGCCGCTCGTCGTGCGCCCGACCTCGGAGACGATCATCGGCGCGAGCTTCTCGAAGTGGGTGCAGAGCTACCGCGATCTTCCGCTTCTCATCAACCAGTGGGCGAACGTGGTGCGCTGGGAGATGCGCACGCGGCTCTTCCTCCGCACCGCCGAGTTCCTCTGGCAGGAGGGCCACACCGCGCACGCGACGCGCGACGAGGCGATGGAGGAGACGATGAAGATGCTCGGCGTCTACGCCGACTTCGCGGAGAACTGGATGGCGATGCCCGTCGTCCAGGGCGAGAAGACCGAGGGCGAGCGCTTCCCGGGCGCCGTCCACACCTTCTGCATCGAGGCGATGATGCAGGACCGGAAGGCGCTGCAGGCGGGCACGTCGCACTTCCTCGGACAGAACTTCGCGCACGCGAGCGACATCAAGTTCAGCGACGCCGAGGGCAAGGTCTCCTTCGCGTGGACGACCTCGTGGGGCGTGTCGACGCGCCTGATCGGCGGCATGATCATGACCCACGCCGACGACGACGGCATGGTGCTGCCGCCGCGGCTCGCGCCCGCGCATGTCGTGATCATTCCCGTGACCCACAAGCCCGAGACGGCGCAGGCGGTGCGCGACTACTGCAACCGCCTCGCGGCCGACCTGCGCGCGATCCCGTACGCGGGGCGCATGGTCGAGGTCGAGGTCGACGACCGCGACATCCGCGGCGGCGACAAGACCTGGCAGTGGATCAAGAAGGGCATCCCCGTGCGCGTCGAGGTCGGTCCGCGCGACATGGAGCAGGACTCGGTCTTCATGGCGCGGCGCGACCGCGGGCACAAGGAGAAGGAGGCGGTGAAGCGCGACGCGTTCGTGTCGGGCGTCGTCGCGATCCTCGAGGACATCCAGTCGACGCTCTTCGCGCGCGCGAAGGCGCACCGCGACGCGAACACGCGCACGATCGACTCGCGCGAGGAGTTCGAGGCGTTCTTCGGCGCGAGGAACGAGGCCGAGGGCGAGGACGGCGGCTCGGGCTCGGTGAAGGGCGGCTTCGCGCTCGTCCGCTACGCGCCCGATCCGGCGGTCGAGGAGGAGCTCAAGGCGAAGTTCGCGGTGACCTGCCGCTGCATTCCGCTCGCGGGCGCGGACGATCCGGGGCCGTGCATCTTCAGCGGGAAGCCGGCGACGCGGCGGGCGATCTTTGCGAAGGCGTACTAGGTTTGAGCGGTCGCGGCTGCGGCCGCTCCCTCTGGCGGGTGGTCGTCTCGCGTGATCGATGGAGTGCGTGCTTGAGCGGTCGCGGCGTGCTTGAGCGGTCGCCGCTGCGGCGGCTCCCTCTGGTGGGTGGGCGATTGGCGTGATCGATGGGGGCGTGCTTCGGCGATCGCGGCTGCGGAGGCTCCCTCTGGCGGGTGGGCGATTGGCGTGATCGATGGGGGCGTGCTTCGGCGGAGCGCGTGGGTGCCCGACGTCTTCAGACGTCGGAACGCGGTGCGCGGGCATGGCGTCTCGACGGGTCGGTGCGAGTCGAGGCGCAACCGCGCGGCGGTGCGACTTCGCGTGCGTCGCCCGTCAATCCTCGTAGACCTCCCACCAGCCGCCGCCCCAGTCGTGCTCCCAGTTGGTGTTGATCCAGATGCGCGTCGTCCCGATCGCGGGTCGGACGAGGTAGATGCCGCCGCCCGCGTTGCCCGAAACCTGAAATCCGAGCGTGCCGTCGGAAAGCTGTCGAACGCGTCGGAAGCGCATCACGCCGACGGTGGTCGGGCCCGCAGGAGTCGGCGCGCCCGACGCGATCGACGCGGCGAGGCGGTCGAGCGCGTCGCGGTGCAGTTCGAACATCACGCGCAGCGGCCAGCGCGTCGCCACGACCGACGCGAGCAGCGCCGTCGACGCGAGGATGGTCGCGCGACGGCGCATCGAGAGTCGTCGCAAGGGCAGCAGCGCCGCGAGAGCCGCGAGCAGCACGAACGGCGTCGACGCGCAGGAGAGCAGGAGGATCCAGATCGGCGAGAAGCCGAGCGCGATCGCGATCGTCGCTGCGACGGCGCCCGTGGCGATCACCCACGCCGCGGCGCGCGCGAAATCCTCGAACGCGCGCGCGAACCCGCCGTCCGCACTCGCGCGCGTTGACCGCGGGTCTCGCGGATCGAACGCGCGTCCGCACTCGGGACACGCCGACGAACCCGCGGGATCGAGCGGATGACGGCAGTCGAGGCAGAAGCGGCGTATTGGCGTGGACATCGATCTCGTGCGGGCGGACCGTCATCCGCCGCGCTCCCATCGTCGCGCCTCACATTCACCATCGACCGCGACGCACGGCACCGAGGCCTCAGGCGGGGACGGGTTCCGACGCGGGATCGGCGACGGGCGTGTCGATCGGCTCGCCGGGGGCGGCGGGTGCGCGTTCACGCGCGGCTTCCTCGGCGGCCCGCTCCGCAGCCTCGATCGCC
>JBJOHC010000083.1:0-3935 GCA_046047955.1 Planctomycetota bacterium | reverse complement strand
GCGAGAACTACCCGGGCTGGCCGTTCGAGCTCCCGTCGCGGAAGACCCCCTGATCGACACGCGACTTGCAGCGGCCGCGAACGCGGCTATACTCCCCGCCCACGGACCATTGGCGCAGTTGGCTAGCGCGTCTCCATGACACGGAGAAGGTCACAGGTTCAAGTCCTGTATGGTCCACTGAAGCACTCGCCGCGGTTCCCATCGGGAACCGCGGCGAGTGTGTTTTTGGATCGCGTGCGGCTCAATCGAGCGCAGGCTTCGGCGATGGAGGCCCCTCGCCGGGCGAGCGACGGTCGCTCAACGGCAGGCTCCCCAGGAGCCGAGCAGGGTCGCGAGATCGCTGCCGCCGACCAGACCGTCGCCATCGAGGTCCGAGGGGCAGGACTGGCAACGCCCCCATGAACCGAGCACGGTCGCGAGGTCGCTGCCGCCCACGATGCCGTCGCCATCGAGGTCCGCGGGGCAGGGCGCGTCGGGCGCGAACTCGACGATGAACGATCGGCGGAGGTTGCCGTCGAAGGTGTCGTCGAGGAAACGCGTGGGACCGTCGAGCACCGAGTAGAAGCACGCGCTCTCGCCGAAGCCGCTCGGCTCGCCCGGACCCCACGGACTCCAGTCGAGCGCGGTGCCGTCGATCCAGTTCCAGGCGCCCGACTTCGCGTCCTTCCGGAGCCCGACCCAAGGGCCGCCGTTGTAGCCGGTCATGCTCCACAGCGCGGTGAAGCTCGCGAGTTCGCGGTAGAGCCAGAGCGCCTCCGCCTCGGTCTCGAGGACGACAAGCCGGCCGCCCAGCGCCTCGGCCGAGGCGGCAGCCTGCGACCAGGTCAGACGCGACGGCGAGATGATCGCGCGATAGCGCTGTCCCTCGCCGCCCGCGTCGGTCGTCCAGATGCGCTCCTCGAGAACGGGCTCGGCGTCGAATTCGAGGAGGACGTTGCCGAAGGCGTCGCCCTGATCGTTCCACGTGCCGTTCGGATAGACGCCCGCGAAGTCCTCGCCGCCGACGTCGTTCGGCTCGCCCGCGTTCCAGTTCGTCCAGGCGAGCGCCTCGCCCGTGATCCAGCCCCAGCCTCCCGCGGGCTCCGGCCCCTTGCCCTGGACGAGGCCGATCGCGGTCGGTCCGCCGATCTGGGTCACGCCGAGGCGGGTGCGGACGAACTCCGACTCCGACGGCGTGGTGATGGTCGCGGGGTAGCCGCCGAACGCGGCGGCGCGCGCCACGAGGTCGGCGAACGAGGTGTCGTCGTCGAGCGCGTACATCGCGTACGAGTGCCCGTTTCCGCCGGCCGACACCGGCCACTCGCGCGCGATCGCCGTCTCGTACTCGGGCGCCACATCGGCGAGCGCGAGGTCGATCTCGCCGTCGCCCGAGGCGTTCTTGCCGCCGACGCGGATCAGGTAGGTCTCGCCCGCGAAGCCCTGGAAGAAGACGCGCGACGTGCCGCCGGGGCACCCCTCCGCGTCGTCGCCGCACGCGAGGATCGTGCCGCCGCAGCCGTCGTACACCGCGATGCGGGTGTCGAAGCCCGCGTGTCCGCAGGTCGAGACCGCGACGCCGTTGTCGAAGGGCGCCGTGTAGGTGAACCACACGTCGTTCGTGAACGCGCCCGCCGTCGCCACGTCCTGGCACTCGGTGATGAGCGACGCGCCGTCCGTGTTGCAGTTGCGCGTCGTGAACGGGAAGCGTCCGAATGAAAGCGCGCGCGGCGCCGCGCAGTTGTCGTGCTCCGGCGCGATCCCGCAGAGCGCGGCCGCGAGGTTCACGCAGCCCGCATCCCAGTCGGTCGCGCAGCAGGCGGGATCGGCCGTGCAGACCGCGGTGCAGCAGGCGATGTCGTTGCAGCCCGGACCCGCATGGTCGAGTCCGCAATTCGCGCCTCCGCCGCAGCCGTTCGGTGGCGGCGGATCGTAGTTGCCGACGAGCGTCGTGCCGCCGAAGTTCACCTCCGTGCGAAGCAGGAAGAGCACGCCCGGCAGCGAGTCGACCGTCGTCTGGCTCTCGATCGCGCCGATCGTGAGCTGCGAGACCTGCATCGAGCCGCCGCCGATCGCGAAGGTTCCGCCGAAGGGCGAGTCGGAGTTCACATCGAGGACACCCGCCGAGTTCGAGATGGGACTCGAGATCGTGTAATCGCCGCGCACGTTCCAGATCGTGCCGAAGTCGGCGCGGCCATTGCCCACGATCGTCGCCTGCGCAGGCGCGCCGAGCGTGGCGGCGAGCCCCGAGAGATTCACCGTCACGGGGATGCACCCGAGGATCGGCGAGCAGAAGAGGTCGTAGTTCAGCGCACCGCCACCGAACGAGAAGCCCGCCTCCTGGATGATCGCGCCGTCATGCGGCGGCTGGTTCGGACTGATCGTGAAGCGACCCGAACCGTCGACGCCCACGACGATCGAGTCGACGTCGGTCTGGCTGTCCGTCCCGTCGGTCACCGTGATGAAGAGCGTGATCGTCGCGGTCGAACCCGGCGCCACCCCGACGGGCACGTCGAAGTCCGCGCTCGCGGTCGGGATCGCGAGAAGCGCCGCCGCGAGCGGCAGGCCTGCGAGATGGCGGCCGGTCGCCTTCGATCGGGCGATCCGGGTCTTCCTCAGGGTTCGGTTCTGCACGGGCGGCCTCTCGGCGCCCGGGGCGCGTGGCGGGCGGGGAGGGATGGACATCGCTGCAGAGTGCGTCGGGGGCGCGGTTCGGTCAAGACCGACGGGGTGTGAAGGCCCCGCATTGACGCATTTCCGCACGCGAGGGTCGTCTTCAGGGACGACCCTCTCTGTTTTTCTCGGTTGTCGGCGCCAGCGGGCCGCACACGCCCGCTTCGGGGCTAGGTTCTCGTCGAGGTCCTCCCCATGCAGACGCCGTCCCAGCCCTTCGCCATCACCCGATCCGCCCTCGTCCCCGGCGACCGCCGTGCCCGGGCCGTCGCCTTGGTGCTCGCGCTCGTTCCAGCGTCACTCGCAACCGCCGGCGACTGCGGCGTCACGCTCTCGGACGACTTCACTCCGCCCTCCTCGGGCACGACGATCGGCGCGGCGGTCCTGTCGGACGTCGGCGGCTTCCCGCGGCTCAAGCTCGTCTCCGACTTCCAGCCGGGTTCCTGGGGCACCTGGGCGCTGGTCCCCGCACCGGCCATCGAGGGCTCGATCGAGTCGTTCCGCGCGAGCTTCCGCGTGTCCTTCAAGAACGAGGGTGGCCCTGGCGACGGCTTCTCGTTCGTGTTCGGCGACCTGTCGAACCTCGAGGGCAACCGCGCGGAGGGAGGCGAGTTTGGCTTCAACGCCTTCGGCATCGACGGCGAGGGACTCACCGTCGGATTCGTCGCGTATCCAGGGGCGGGGGGCAACGGCCTCAACGTGAAGCGAGGGGGATCGGGCGTCGCCTTCACGCCCTACGACTTCTCGCCGTTCACCTACTCCGACTACGTGCAGGCGGGCGACCCCGTCTCCATGCCGACCGTGACGGTCGACTGGAGCCGGACCTCGGGCGTCACGGTGCGCGTGGCGCTCCCGTTCCAGCCGCCCGTCACGGTGCTCGACTCGGTCGGCGCCGGCGACCTCGCCGACATGCCGACGGAAGGCTGGGGCTTCGGCTTCGCGGGACGCAACGGCGGCATCGACATGGACGTGCTGATCGGCGATCTCTCGATCGAGGTGGATCCCGCGTGCCCCACGACGCCCGGCGACCTCGATGGAAACGGCGTGGTCGATGGCGCCGACCTGAGCATCCTGCTCTCGGGCTGGGGCGCCTGTCCGAAGAAGGGCGCCTGCGCCGCCGACATCGATGGCGACGGCATGGTCGGCGGCTCCGACCTCAGCATCCTGCTCAGCGGCTGGACGGGCTCCTGACGGAACCGCTGCGCGTTACCGTGTCGGAACGGCGCCGCCGATCACACGCATGATTCCCTCCTTCGACGAACGGCCGACCGACGAGGTCGAGCGGA
>JBJOHC010000082.1:0-13944 GCA_046047955.1 Planctomycetota bacterium | reverse complement strand
CGGCCGCGGCCGCGACCACCTCGCGCGCCGTCGCCTCGCACGCCTCGCGCGAGCGGCGGTAGGTGAGGACGAGATCGAACCCCTGTCGCGCGAACTCGAGCGCGATCGCGCGACCGACGCGACGCGCGGCGCCCGTGATGACGGCGAGCGGCGGCATCGCGCGCGACGGGTTCGCGTCGGGCCGATCGGGCGAAGGCGAACCAGCGACCTCGTGCGTCGTCTGCGACATCGTCGCGCCCTTCGGCGCGCGCGCATCGGATCGTTCGTTCGAATCGGGCATCGGGCGCGCAGGATACGCGCAGGCGGGCCGATCGACGCCGCGAGTTGCACGCGAGACTGCGTCGTGATCGCCATGTCTTGCGGCCTTCGGCGGGCTTGATCGCCGCGACCCATGAAGGACGCAATGCACGATGGTCGCGCCCCTCCCTGTCGTCGAGCCCCCGTTCTCGTCGAACCCGTTCTCTTCGCCCCGCGTTCCCTTCGACCCTTGGTCTCTTCGACCACTGTTCTCTTCGACCCTCGATTTCTCGCCCCTCGCCCTCCTCGAGCCTCAACTTCTCGCTCCTCAACTTCTCGTCCCTCGTTCTCCGCGACCCGTCTTCTCCCCGTTCCACCCTCTCCTCGTTCCACATGCTGTCTCGTTCCGTCTTCTCTCATCTCGTCTTCTCTCATCCCGCCTTCTCTCGTCCCGCCTTCTCTCGCCCCACATTCTCTCGTCGAGCCTTCCCTCGTCGAGCCTTCTCCGCATCCACCCTTCTCCTCGTTCACCTTCCCCTCGTCCACCCATCTCCGCGTCCCACCTCGTCCGAGCCCGCCGCTCTCCGCGCCCGTCGCTCCCCGCGACGCTCATGCCCCCGACCTCGGCACCCCAGCACTTCCCCAACCTCCACCACTTCCGCGGAAACGCCCCCCTCCGGCTGCACGCGTCGACGGCGCGCGCCTCCGTAGAATGCGCCCCTTGCCGCCCGCCCCCGCGAACCGACCGACCACCGCCTCCCGACCGGCCGCGAACGCCGCGTCGGCGGCCGCCCCCCGCGCGCGCCGCCGCTGGCGCCGCCGCGTCGCGATCGCGCTCGTCGCGACGGTGGGCGTCGCGGGCGTCGTCCTCACGCGCCCCGCGGTGCTCGCCGCGATCATCCTCCCCGCCGCCTCTCGCGCGATCGGCGGCACGGCGACGGCCGACCGGATCGCGCTCGGCTCGTGGAACGAACTCGTCATCGAGGGGTTCGCCGTGCAGGCGCCCGACTGGTCGGGCGACGCGGGCACGCTCGCGCGGAGCGACCGCATGCGGATCCGCTTCGACCCGTTCGCGCTCCTTCTCGGCGATGTCGTCGTCGAGTCGGTCTCGGTCGACGAGATGCGCCTCCGCCTCGCCGAGCGCGCCGACGAACTCAACGCCTTCAGCTTCGAGTCGCTCGCGCCCGCGACGCCCGCGGGCGACGCGCCCGACCGCCGCCAGCGTCCCGCGCGCATCGCGATCGAGGACCTCGTCATCGAGGGCGGCGTCGCCGAAACCGACGGCCACTTCACGAAGCTCGGCGAAGTGCGCTTCCGCGGCTCGCTCGCGCCGGAGGGTGACGGCGAGGGCGCCTTCCGCTTCCTCCTCGAGGGTCGCCCCGATGCGGACGGACGCCTCGCGGTCGGCTCGGTCGCGGGCACCATCGACGCCGACCGCCGCGCGGTCTCGGTCGAGCTGCAGGATCTCGCGGTCGCGGACGGCACGCTGCCCGTCGCACCGTCGGCGGTCCGGCTCTGGGCGAAGCGCCTCGACCTCGCGGGACGGATCGTGCGCGCGCGCTTCGCGGTCGCGGCGGGCGGCGAGCCCGTTGCCGAAATCGACATCGAGGGCCTCGCGATCGATCTCCCCGCCGAACTCCTCGGCGACGACGCGAGCCGCGACGCGTGGAGCGGCTTCCGCGACGGCGCGAGCATCGACATCGAGGCGACGCCGCGGCTCTCGGTCGCGAAGGGCACGCTGCGCGTCTCGCCCGACGGACTCGCCCTCGAGGGGGTCGAGGGACTCCTCGGTGCCGCCGACGACGCCGCCGCGGACGACGACGCCGACGACGACGCCGCGACGAGCGCGTCCGCGTCCATCCTCCCCGTCCCCTTCACCTGCGAGTTCCGCCTGCATGTCGGCGCGCTCTCCGCGGGTCCATTCACCTGGGAAGGCCGCGAGGCGTGGCTCGAGGAGGCGATCACGCTCGCGCCGATGCGCCTCACGCTCGGCATCCCGTCGTTCGCCTCGCCGAAGGACGCGCTCGCCGCGCGGACCCTGCTCGTCCCGCGCGGCGTCGCCAAGGTCCTCACCGACTTCGCCGTCACCGAGTGGACGCTCGAGGCCGAATCCCGCTTCGAACGCGGCCTTCCCGATGGCACGACGCCCGCGCCGCTCCGCTCGTCGGGGTCGCTGCGCATCTCGGAGGGGTCGGCCGCGTTCGAGGAGTTCCCCTACCGGCTCGACGGCGTCCACGGCGTCATCAGCTTCGAGGGGGACGACATCGTCGTCGAACGGATCGCGGGCCAGGGCGCCGACGGCGCGCTGGTCGAGATCGACGGCCGCCTCGCGGGCGTCGCGTCGGGCGCCGAGATCGACCTCCGCATCGCCTGCGCCGACGCCCCCGTCGACGAACGGCTCTTCTCCGCGTTCGAGCCCGAGGCGCGTCGCGCGCTCGAGATGCTCTTCGACGCGCGCGCGGCCGAGGGACTCGCGAAGGCGGGCCTTCTCCCCGATGCGGCGGCGCTCGTCGCGCAGCGCCAGGAGCTCGCGCGACTCGTCGACGACCCCACCACGCGCGCGCGCCGCGAACGGCTCGAGCGCTCGCTCGCCGCGGGCCCCTTCGCGCTCGGCGGGCGCTGCGCGTTCGACATGCGCGTCTACTCGCCCGCGGGTTTCGGGCAGCCCGTCCTCGTGACCGGCCGCGTCGATGTCCGCGACGCGGGGCTCGTCTTCTCGCGCTTTCCCTATCCGCTGCGGCTGAAGGAGGGCACCGTCACCGTCCTCGACGAGGCGATCGAGATCGGCGGCGGCGGGCTGCGCGCGGTGACGCCCGCGGGCGGCGTCTTCACCGCGTCGGGCGCGGTGCGCATTCCGCGCGACGGGAAGGGCGGGCGCGAAGGTCTCGCCGCGATCGAGCTCAGCGACACGGGCGACATCGTGAATCCCGCGCTCCTCGCCGCGATTCCCGACGCGGGCGACGAGGTCCTCGCGAACTGGCCGGGCGCGCAGCGCTCGTCGGCGGGCGATCTCCTGCACGCGCTCGGACTGTCGGGCGACCTCGAGCTGAACGGCCGCGTCGCGACGCTCCCGGGTGGCGGCGAGGACTTCCGCTTCCGGCTCGCCTTCGCGAACGGCCGCGCCGCGCCCGACGAGGAGGGACGCCGCTGGCTCGCGGGCGAAGGCCTGCCGTGGCCGCCCGAATTCACCCTCGAGGACTGCGCGGCGACGCTCGACATCGTTCCCGAACGCGCGACCGTCGAGCACTGCACGGGGCGACGCGGCGCGGGCGGCGTCGTCGCGCGCGGATTCGCCGACCTCGAGGGGCCCGCGCGACTCGTCGAACTCGAGCTCACGGGACTCCCCGTCGACCGCGCGTTCGAGCCGTTCCTCGCGAAGGATCCCGCCGAGGCCGCCGCGCTCTTCGGGCGCTTCCGCCCGAGCGGGACGATCGACGGATCGATCCGCCGCGAGGTCGATGCGGCGGGCGCGGTGACGCGCGGGCGGCTCGTGCCGCGCGAACTCGAGGTGACGCTCGACGGCAGCCGCATGCGCGCCGAGCGGATCGCGGGACGGATCGCGGTCGACGGCGAGAAGCTCCGCGCCGACAGCCTCGAGTACCGCCTCTCGAGCGACGGCGAGCCCGACGGCATCCTGCGCGTGTCGGGTCCGCTCGGCGACGCCGACCTTTCGGCCGAGACGCCGTTCGAAGCGCGGCTCGCGAGCGGCCGCTTCGGCTCGCCGCTCCTGCGGGAGGTGCTGCGCGAGCGCGCCGCCTCGGTGGGCGATGCCCTGCGCGAGCTCCGCGCCGATGGCCGTTTCGGCGCGACCTACGCGCGCGGCGACGACGAGCGGCTCGAGTTCCGCCCCGAGCGGCTCGAGGTCGGCGCGCCCGATGCGCGCGTCGCGCTCGCCTTCCGCGAGGGTTCGGCGATTTCGTCGGAGGGCGACGGCGTGCGCTTCGGGGTCGACGCGGCGGTGTCGGGTGCGGCGAGCGGGAGCTTCCGTGCGCGGGGCGTCGTTTCGAGTGGTGACGAGATGAGTGGTGAAGCGGCGCGTGATCTCGCGCGAGCTGGCGCGGCGGACGATCGCCCGGCACCGAAGTCGAAGATCAACGATGGGGCGGCCGCGACCACCGTGGTGCATGCCGCGGAAGGCGCGGCGGGCAGCGCCGCCGAGACCGCCCCCGCCGCCTCGAACGCAAGCGGAAACACCACCCCCGCCACCACCCGAACCACCCTCGCCGCCGAGGCGCATTTCGCACTCGACACCCTCGGCCCCGCGATCCATCCGCTTCTTCCGCCGCCGCTCGACGACGCGGCCAGCGCCATCGCGCTCGCGTCGGACGGCCCGTTCCGCCTCGACCTCACCCGTCTCGAGGCGCGCTGGAACGACGACTCGCCCGCCGATCGCCCCGCGTTCTACCGACTCGACGGACGCGCGGGGCTCGCGAAGGCCACCTTCGACGCGGGCCCGACCATCGACCGCCTCGACGGCGCGCTCGCGTTCTCGCTCGTCTCGGAACCCGCCGCCGAGACGCCCGTGATCTTCGACGCGCGCCTCGACGCGCGCGCCCTCCGCGCGATGGAGTTCGAACTCGGCCGCTCGCAGGCGACGATCACCGCGACGCCCGACGGTGCGGCGCTCCGGATCGACGCCGACGGCGACATCGCCCTCGGACGCTACGAGCTCGACGCCGCGATCGAACTCGGCGGCGACGCTGGAACGGGCCGCTACGACGCGCGTCTTCGGATCGCCGACGCCGACTACGGCATCCTCCGAGATCCGACGAGCGCGCCGTCGGGCTCGCGGACGAGCGCCGTCCTCGCGCTCGGCGGACCGACCGGCGGCACGCCCTCCGACACCGCCGCACGCCGCGGCGCGGGCCGCCTCGCGATCCGGAACGCGACGCTCGCCGACATGCCCGTCGCCCTCCGCGCGCTGCAGCTCACGCAGCTCATGCTTCCGATCAGCGGCCGCCTCAGCGACTCGACCGCGACCTACTCGATCGAGGGCGACCTCCTCCGCGTCGAGCGCTGCCGCTTCGTCGCGGGCACGCTCGAACTCGAAGGCGAGGGCACCGTCGACATTCCGACCTATGGTCTCGCACTCCGGCTCTATCCGAAGGGCACGGTGCCGCTCGTGAGCGATCTGATCGGCGGCGTGATGCACCAGATCTTCGCGATCGATGTCGGCGGAACGCTGCTCGAGCCGAAGGCGTCGCTCGCGCCGCTTCCCGCGGTGATTCCGCAGCGGAGCGCGGTGCAGGCGGCGCCCGCGCGAGAGACGGCCAACGACGCGCGCTAGCGCGCGAGAGGAGAGGGATCGACGCGCGCCGTCGCGCGCAGGACGACGAATGCCGCGCACGAGCGCGCGAAGACGAGGAAGGACGCGCGGTGGCTCGCGCGAATGACAGGAACGATGCGCGCACCCGCGCACGAACGCGCGCCCGCCGCGCACCCGAGACGAACGATGCCCGAACCGAACCCGATGCCCGAACCCGCCCGTCCCGCACGCACGCGACCGAGCGCGCCCGCGCTCGACCTCGAGCACATCGAGATCGCGATCGACCGCTTCTTCTCGGAGACGGGCGTCGAACCGTCGCCCGAGGCGCGGCAGCTCGTCGCCGAGATCATGCTCTCGGGCCTGAAGCTCGTCGCCGACGGCGCCGACACGGGGCAGCTCAAGCTCGTCCGCAGCGCGCTCAAGGAGATGCGCCACGCGTACCGCACCTTCAACCCCTACCGCGGCATCCGCAAGATCTCGATCTTCGGCAGCGCGCGCACGCCCGAGTCGGACCCCGACTACGAACTCGCGCGCGTCTTCAGCCGCGTCATCAGCGACCACGGCATGATGGTCATCACGGGCGCGGGCGACGGCATCATGAAGGCGGGTCACGAGGGTCCCGATGTCGAGCGCTGCTTCGGTCTGCGCATCCGCCTGCCCTTCGAGGCGGGCGCGAACTCGGTGATCGACGGCGACCCGAAGCTCGTCAACTTCCGCTACTTCTTCACGCGGAAGCTCATGTTCATGGCGCATTCCGACGCCGTCGCCGTCTTCCCCGGCGGGTTCGGCACGCAGGACGAACTCTTCGAGGCGCTCACGCTCATCCAGACGGGGAAGTCGAACCTCGTCCCCGTCGTCCTCCTCGAGCACGAGGGCGGCGACTACTGGCGGAGCTGGGAGAAGGGCTGCGTCGACCAGCTCGCGGCGCGGCGGCTCATCTCGCCCGAGGACCGCGGGCTCTACTCGATCCACACCGATCCGCTCGCCGCGGTCGACGAGATCGTCGGCTTCTACCGCCGCTTCCACTCGATGCGCTTCGTCGGGAAGGACCTCGTGATGCGGCTCCAGACGCCGGTCGGCGCCGAGGAGCTCGCGCGGCTCGGCGACGAGTTCGCGGGCGAACTGTGCGCGTCGGGCGGCTTCCGCGCGACGGACGCGCTCGATGGCGAGGACGACCACCGCGATCTTCCGCGCGTCGCCTTCCACTTCAACCGCCGCGCGTGGAGCCGCCTGCGCGCGTGCATCGACCGCCTGAACGGCGCGCACGGAACGCGCGCGCGATGAGCGCCGCGCGACGCGCCACGACCGCGCTCCTCGCGTCCGCGATCCTCGCGTGCGCCGCGCCCGCGTGCCGTCCGAAGGCGAAGGCGACGCCCGCGATGGCCGACTTCCCCGCGCTCGAGGTGGGTCGCCTCGCCGAGCCGGGGCTCGAACTCGTGCGCTGCTTCCTGCCCGCCGACCCCGCGGTGCGGCGCGACGGGCTCGCGTCGCTCGCCGCGACGGGCGTCACGCCCCTCGAGTCGCCGCTCGCGCGCGAGGGCTTCACGCTCCTCGTCGTGCCGAACGCGCGGCTCCGCGAGGCGGCCGAAACGCTCGGCGGAAGCCCCGCGACGCGCCGCACCTTCCTCGGACAGCCCGACGCCTGGCTCGATCTCGCGACCGAGACGGTCGCGCGCGGGCGCCCCTACTTCCGCGGCGGTCGGCCCGTCGAGGGCGACGGTTCGATCCTCCATCTCGATTTGCGCGGCTGGTGCTTTCCGACCGTCGACGACGGCCGCGCGCGCCTCGAGCTCCGGCTGAGCGAGGACCGAGGCCGCGTGAACAGCGTGTCGATGGACCCCTCCGAGGTGCGCGTCCGGCGCCAGACGCTGCCCGATGCGCTCGACATCCTCGAGCTCGCGCCGGGCGAATCGCTCGTCATCCTCGCGAATCCACCCGCGCCGCCCGAGGAGGGCGACGGCCCGACCGCGAGCGTGCCACCGACCCTCGCGGGCGTGCTGCTCCCGGGAACGCCGTTTCCTGATCGCGTCGCGATGCTCGTGGTCGCGCCGAGTTTCGCCGATATCCTGCCGAAGGGCGCGGCGACTCCCGCGGTCGCCGGCGCGGCTCCATCACCACGCGAGACGATCCCACCCGACACCGCGGGCGGCAGCGCCCGAGGGACGGGCGTGCCCGCCGATCCTTCCCGAGCCGATCCGTCCCGAGCCGATCCTTCCCGCGTCAGTCCCTCCAACGACGGCCCCGCCGACTGACGCGCGCCACGCCACCCGATCGAGCCCCGCCCCGCGAAAGAGCCATGCCCCCCGCGACCGACCACACGAAGCCCCACGGAACGCCACGCGACGCGCGCGGTCCAGGCCGCCTCCGCCCGTCGATCGCCGCCGACGGCGACCGCCCGCGCCGCCGCCGCCGCGCCGCGAGCGTCCTGCCGACCCTCATGACGCTCGGCAACGTGATCTGCGGCTTCGCGGCGATCCACTACGCGGCGAAGCCGATCTCGGACAGCGCCTTCGGCTTCTCGACCCTCTCCTTCGCGGGCGGACTCGTCTTCCTCGGCATGTTCTTCGACGCGATCGACGGCACGGTCGCGCGCCTCACCCGCTCGACCTCCGACCTCGGCGCGCAGCTCGACAGCCTCGCCGACGTCATCACCTTCGGCGTCGCGCCCGCGTTCATGACGCTGCGGCTCGTGAGCCACTACTACGGCCCCGCCGAAGGGGTCGCGATCCTCGGCCCCGCCGACAACGCGTACGCGAAGCTCCTCTGGGCGGTCGCCGCGTTCTACGTCTGCTGCACCGCGCTCCGGCTCGCGCGCTTCAACGCCGAGGTCCGCAGCGACAAGGCCGAGGACCACCTCTACTTCAAGGGCCTGCCCTCGCCCGGCGCGGGCGGCACGGTCGCGAGCCTGATCGTCCTCCACCAGTACCTCCTCCACCGCCACGCGGGCATCGAGGAGGGGCTCGGATTCGCGCGGATCGCGGCGCTCGGCATTCCGCTCGTGACGGCGATCGTCGCCTTCGCGATGGTGTCGAGCGTGCGCTACTCGCACTTCGTGAACAACACCCTGCGCTCGCGGCGCAGCTTCCCCGCGCTCATCCGCATCGTGCTGCCCGTCCTCGTCGCCATCTGGTGGCCGCGCGAGGCGCTCGCCGCGGGATTCGTCCTCTATGCTCTCTCGGGCCCGGTGATGGCGCTCCTGCGGCGGCGTCCGCAGGGCGCGATTCCCGCGTGATCCGCCGTTGATTCCCGCGTGACTCCACGCCTCCGCCCGACCCACGAACCATGACCGCGATCGACCACACCGCCGTCCCCGACGCCTCGGGCCGCTTCGGCCGCTTCGGCGGGCGCTACGTCCCCGAGACGCTCATCGCCGCGCTCGACGAACTCGACGCCGCGTACCGCGAGGCGCGCCGCGACCCGTCGTTCCTCGGCGAGGTCGACCGACTGCTGCGCGAGTATGTCGGCCGCCCGACGCAGCTCACGCACGCGCCGCGGCTCTCGGCGCACGCGGGCGGCGCGTCGATCTGGCTGAAGCGCGAGGACCTCGCCCACACGGGCGCCCACAAGATCAACAACGCGATCGGTCAGGTGCTCCTCGCGAAGCGGATGGGGAAGCGGCGCATCATCGCCGAGACGGGCGCGGGCCAGCACGGCGTCGCGACCGCGACCGCGTGCGCGCGCTTCGGCGTCGAGTGCTGCGTCTACATGGGCAGCGAGGATGTCCGCCGCCAGAAGCTCAACGTCTTCCGCATGAAGCTCATGGGCGCGAAGGTGATCGAGGTCGACTCGGGTTCGCGCACCCTCAAGGACGCGACCAACGAGGCGATGCGCGACTGGATGGGCTCGGTCGGCGAGACGCACTATGTGATCGGCTCGGTCGTCGGCCCGCACCCCTTCCCGATGATGGTGCGCGACTTCCAGAGCGTGATCGGCCGCGAATGCCGCGCGCAGTCGCTCGAGAAGCTCGGGCGGCTGCCCGACGCGGTCGTCGCCTGCGTGGGCGGCGGCTCGAACGCGGCGGGCATCTTCCATCCGTTCGTCGCCGATGCGGGCGTCCGGCTGATCGGCGTCGAGGCGGGCGGCCGCGGCGCGCGACCGGGCGACCACGCGGCGCCGCTCACGCTCGGTTCGCCGGGCGTCCTCCACGGCTCGATGAGCTATGTGCTGCAGGACCCGAACGGCCAGACCGCCGATGTCCACTCGTGCAGCGCCGGTCTCGACTATCCGGGCGTCGGCCCCGAGCACTCGTGGTGGAAGGACACCGAGCGCGTCGAGTACCTCGCCGCGACCGACGCCGAGGCCCTCGAGGCGTTCCAGCTCTTCGCGCGGCTCGAGGGGATCATCCCCGCGCTCGAGACCTCGCACGCGATCCACGGCGCGATCGTCGCCGCGCGCGCGATGCCGCGCGACGCGAACCTCGTCATCAACGTCTCGGGCCGCGGCGACAAGGATGTCACCGAGGTCATGCGCCTGCTCGGGCAGGACTGACGCGGCGCGCGGGCGCGTGGACACGCTACCCCTGCAGCATCTCTCGCGTCACCCGCCGCGCCCCGCCTCGCTCGACAGCCACTCGACCCAGCCGACGGGATCGGGCGCGCCGCCCTTCGTCCACTCGTCCTTCGCGGGCGCGTCCTTGCCGTCGCCCTTCCAGCCGTCGCGCTCGGCGGGCGTCGTGCGGCTCGTCGCGCCCGTCTTCGCGTTCCACCAGAAGCCGGGCCACCAGGTCGAGTTGCCGCCCTTGAGCGACCACTTCGCGGTCTTACTCTTCGGCGCGGGCAGGACGAACTCCCAACCCGCGTCGGCGAGCCGCTTCGCGAGCGCCTCGTCCTTCCGGTCGGGCTTCCCCGAGGGCTTCGCGTGCGCGGCGAGATCGGCCGCGGTCGGCGGCGTCGCGTCCGAGCGGAGCTGCGGCCGGCGCGGCGCCTCGGGCGCGTCGTGGGCGCCCGCCTTCCGGACGAACGCGCTCGCGGGCCGGTCGGGCGACGGCAGGAAGTCGATCGCGACCGGGCAGTGGTCGCTCGCGTAGCCGTCGGGCGGCGGGATCTCGTCGGCCTTCCGGAAGTCCCAGTCGCTCGCCGCGTGCAGCGTCGCGAGGACGAAGTACGACGCGTCGACGCAGTCGGCCGCGAGCCCAGGGCTCATCACGATGAAGTCGATCGCGCGGCCGCTCGCGTGCGTGTTGTAGAGGTCGAATCCCGCCGACTTGTCGAACCGCCAGTCGTACGCGCTCACGAGCCCGAGCGGACTCATGCGGAGCGACTTCGTCGCCATCTGGTTCGGCGTCGCGTTGAAGTCGCCGAGGACGGCGACATTCGCATCGGGGTTCCGCTCGAGCATCTCGCCGACGAACGCCTCGACCTGCAGCGCCTCGAGCTCGCGCTGGTGGTCGAACCGCCCCGCCTTGAAGTGGACGACGAAGACGGTCAGCGCGTAGCCCTCCTCCGTGCGGAGGTCGACCCGCAGCGGCGAGCGCTGGAACCGCTCGGGCGGCGCGCCGTCCTGCGGCTTCGACCAGGTGCCGTTCACGCGCTTCGCGGCCTCGGGCGTGCGGCGCGCCTCCATGTCGGAGATCACCGCGTCGTCGCCCTCGAAGATCGACACGCGCTCGATCGGCACGCGCGAGAGGATCGACTGCTCGACCCCGCGGTAGTAGCCGACATCGCGGCTCGCGAGGTGGTCGTAGCCCATCCCCTCGAGATAGGTGTCGCGGAACCAGCGGAGGCACGCCTCCGACTCGACCTCCTCGAGGCAGAGGACATCGGCGTCGAGCTTCCGGATCTGTTCGGCGATCGCGCGCACGCGCACCTCGCGCGTCACCTCGTCGATGTCGTCGTACTCGCCCGAGAGCGTCGGATCGTCGAACGGATCGAAGAGGTTCTCGACGTTGTAGGTCGCGAGGCGCAGCGCGCCCTTCGCCTTCGGGCGCGCGTTCGGGACGCCGTACCAGAGGCCCGCGGGGCGGACATCCTTCTTCTCGGCCTGCGCCGATCCACCCTGCGGCGCCTGCGCCGAGGCGGGCGTGACGAGCCAGCCGCCCGCACACGCGAAGGTCGCCGCGAGGCACGCGGCGGAGGCGATCGAACGGAAACGGGTACGAAGGCGCGAAGGCGAGGCGGACGGGCGCATCCGCGCATCGTACGAGGTCATCCGCGTACGAGGTCATCCGCGCAAGAGGTCATCCCCCCGTCGCGGGCGCCGCGCGGGCGGCCGCGTCGCGCATCGCCGCCACGCGCCCCGCGAGGTAGTCGAGCCAGTCGAGCGCGCCCTCGGGGTCGCCGAACTGGCTGAAGACGATCGGCTCGACCGCCGCCTCGGCGAGCGCCGCGCGGATCTCGTCGCCCGGCTCATCCTCCCAGAGCATCCAGGCGACGGGCGTCGGCTGCCCCGCGCGCGTCACGCGGAACTTCGTCCACTCCTTCGCGGGCGGCATCTCGCCGGGCTCCCAGTGGACGCTCTCGATCGCGAGCCGCCCCGCCTGCCCGAGGTACTGGTAGACGGGATGCGACGCGAGCCACTTCGGCTGCGACTCGCCGAGGGCGACGAGGTCGCGCCCGATCGCGCCGAGCCGCGCGAGGATCTCGTCGCGCCTGAGGGCGACCGCCGCCTCGCCGCCGCCGAGCCCCGCCGCCGCGACCGCGTCGGCGAGCGCCTCGACCTGCCGCGCCGCGATCTCGGGCGAGAGCCAGGTGGTGAAGGCGGTGCCCGTGTGCGCGTGCTCGCCCTCGGGGCCGTGCGAATGCGTCTCGCCGATCTCCTCGATGAGCCACGCCTTCGCGCCCGCGGTCGTGTCGACGGTGCGCGCGCGCGGCAGCGCCGCCTGCGCCGCCCACTTCTCGTATCCCGCGCCGTTCAGGACGACGAGGTCGCACGACTGGATCGCGCGGATGTCGTCGGCCGACGGGCGCCAGTAGGCGGGATCGCCGTCGATCGACGACCACGGCGTGACGAGGTCGATGCCGCCGTCGGTGAGGGCGAGCGCGAGTTCGCCGAGGACGGGATGCGCGACGAAGACGCGGGCGGGTTCGCCTTCGGCGCGGGTGGTTGCGGGCGTGGGGGCGGGCGCGGGCGTCGCGCCGTCGTTCGCCTCGCGCGAGCATCCGATGCCGGCGAAGGAGAAGGCGCAGAGGAGGAGCCCCGCGAAGGCGGCGTGCGGCGCGCGGGCTGCAGGGCGGATCGTCGCGCATGCGCCCGCGGCCACCGCCTCCGCGGTCGCGCGCGGCGTCACCAACGCCGCCGCAGCCACCGCCATCGCCCGCACCGTCTCGCGCGCCGCGGCCATCGCAGCCGCGCCGCCCCAGGAGTCCGCGAATCTCAAGGCGCCTGCGCGCACGACCGGAAGCGTTCGTCGAAGCATGCGGCCACTCTACGCGACCCGCTACCCTGCGCGCGTGTCCGCGCACGAGCCGCCCACGCCTTCCGCCGACGCCCGCGCAGGCGCCGGCGCCCGCGCCGATCGCGACGCGCCCCCCGCGGCGGCGCCCACCGCGACGCCCGCCCCCATCTCGACCACCGCGCTCGTCTTCCGCCGCGCGACGGGCTTCGTCCTCCGCGTGCCTGCGCTCACCGTCGAGGCGGGCGCGTCGCTCGTCGTGCGCGGCCCGTCGGGCTCGGGCAAGAGCACGCTCCTCGGGCTTCTCTCGGGCGAACTCGTCGCGGCCGAAGGCGGCGGCACGGGCGAGGTCCGCCGCGGCGGCGTCGAGCTCGGCGCCGCGGGCGACGCGACGCGCCGCGCGATCCGCGCCCGCCAGACGGGGCAGGTCTTCCAGACCTTCGAACTCGTCGCCTCGCTCGCCGCCTTCGAGCATGTCCTTCTCCCGTTCCGCCTCCACGGCGACCTCCGCCTCGACGCCGCCGCCCGCGACCGCGCGCGCACGCTCCTCGCGCGCGTCGGCCTCGGCGGCAAGGAGCGCCGCGCGATCGACCAGCTCTCGCACGGCGAGCGCCAGCGCGTCGCGATCGCGCGCGCGCTCGTGACGGAGCCCGACCTCGTCCTCGCCGACGAGCCGACCGGCAACCTCGACCCGACCCTCAAGCGCGAAATCGCCGCGCTCCTCCTCGAGCAATCGCGCGCCGCGCGCGCCGCGCTCGTCATCGCGACGCACGACGAGTCGATCATGCCGCTCTTCGGCGCGTCGCTCGATCTCGGCGGGGCGGTTGTTGCAGGACGCGCGACGGGCGGCGAGGCGAGCGGCACGACGAGCGGCGAGGCGAATGGCGCGACGGGAGGCGGCGCATGAATCCGCGCACGAATCAGCGCATGCCTCAGCGCACGAGTCGCCACGCGAACCAGCCCCCGCACGCCCCCCACGGCGGCCCGCCAGGTCGCGCACTCGCGCACGCCCTCACCCACGCCCTCTTCCTCGCCCGCGCCTCCCTGCGCCACGCCACCCTCCGAAGCGCGCTCCTCGCGGTCGTCCTCGGCGTCTCGCTCGGCATGCCCG
>JBJOHC010000081.1:0-16122 GCA_046047955.1 Planctomycetota bacterium | reverse complement strand
CGCCGCTCGCGATCCCGACGCGGACCGCTCCTCCCGCGAAACCGCGCGCCCCGCTTGACGCGGAGTCGGTGCGTCCACTACTGATCCCGTCCCGCCGCGTGCCGCGTCGGCGCGCCGAGCGGCGCTGGAAGGACCACCGAGCGACATGGCCGCGAAGAAGACGACCCGCAAGACCTCCACCCGTTCGAGCGCGACGAAGCGCTCCGGCGGCGCTTCGGCGTCGACGCGCCGCGCGAGCGCTCCCACGGGCCCCGAGTCGGCCGACGGCGCGGCGCTCGTCATCGTCGAGAGCCCGGCGAAGGCGAAGACGATCGTCCGCTACCTCTCCGATCTCGGGAAGTTCGTGGTCGAGGCGAGCAAGGGCCACGTGCGCGACCTTCCCGAGAAGGCGGAGCGCGCGCCGAAGGAGGCGAAGGCCGACACGCCGAAGCCGCGCGCCGCGAAGGGCGCCGCGAAGAAGCCCGCCGAACCGAAGCCGATGGACATCCCCGGCGTCGACATGGAGACCTTCGACGCGACCTACGTGGTGACCGCCGACCGCCGCGACACGGTGACGCGCCTCCGAAAGCTCGCGAAGACGGCCTCCGACGTCTGGTTCGCGACCGACCTCGACCGCGAGGGAGAGGCGATCTCGTGGCACATCGCCGAAGTGCTCGGCGTGCCGCCCGCCGAGGCGAAGCGCGTCGTCTTCAACGCGATCACGAAGTCGGCGATCCGCGAGGCGTTCGAGCATCCGCGCTCGATCGCGATGCCGCGCGTCCACGCGCAGAACGCGCGGCGCATCCTCGACCGGATCGTGGGCTACGGAATCTCGCCGCTCCTCTGGCGGCTCATGCGCCAGGGCGGACTCAGCGCGGGCCGCGTGCAGACGGTCGCGGCGCGGCTCGTCGTCGAGCGCGAGGAGGAGATCCGCGAGTTCGTGCCGAACGAGTCGTGGGACATCCTCGTGCGCGTCGCGCCCGACCTCGCGGCGCGCGCGGCGCTCTCGCGGGCGATCGGCGAGTTCCTCGTCCGCCGCGGCGACAAGGGCCAGCCGCCGAGCCAGAAGGAGCGCCTCGCGTTCCTCGCGAAGTCGGGCGTCATCGAGGCGAAGCTCGTCGAGACGGGCGGGAAGCCGCTGAAGCTCGAGGCCTCGTCGGACGGCGGCGCGCCCGTCGACCTCTCGTCCGCCGTGCTCGCCGCGGTCGAGGCCGCGGGTCTCTCGAACGCGACCGTCGCGACCGCGGAGAACGCGAAGGGCCGCGGTCCCGCGCGCTTCGTGCGCACGGTCGCGGGCTCGGTCGGCGCGGGCGTCGAGTACCGCGTGCGGTCGATCGCGACCGACCGGAAGTCGCGCCGCCCGATGCCGCCCTTCAAGACGAGCACGCTCCAGATGGCCGCGTCGAGCCAGCTCGGCTTCTCGACCGACCGGACGATGCGCATCGCGCAGCAGCTCTACGAGGGCGTCGATCTCGCGGGTGAGCGCACGGGTCTCATCACCTACATGCGCACCGACTCGACCCACCTCGCGGGCGAGGCGATCCACGCGGCGCGCGACCAGATCAAGGCCGCGTTCGGCGAGCGCTACCTGCCCGAGAAGCCGCACTTCTACGCGTCGGGCAAGGACGCGCAGGAGGCGCACGAGGCGATCCGTCCGACCGACGCGCGGCGCACGCCCGCGTCGGTGCGCGGCGCGCTCACCGACGAGCAGTACCGGCTCTACGAACTCATCTGGCGCCGCTTCCTCGCCTGCCAGATGGCGGCGAAGGAGTACGACCTCACGACCGTCGAACTCGAGCGGAGCGACCGGCCGACGGGCGCCGTGGTGCGCGCGTCGGGCAGCGTCGTCGTCTTCGACGGCTACCTGAAGCTCGTCGAGGACATCGCCGAGGACGACGAGGAGGCGACCTTCCCGAAGCTCGAGAAGGGGCAGCCCGTCGCGGCGGTCTCGATCGACGCGCTGCAGCGGTTCTCCTCGCCGCCACCGCGCTATTCGGAGGCGTCGCTCGTCAAGGCGCTCGAGGAGCGCGGCATCGGCCGCCCGAGCACCTACGCGTCGATCGTGAACACCATCGAATCGCGCGGCTACGTCGAGCAGAAGGGCCGGCGCTTCTTCGCGACCGCGCTCGGCGAGGCGGTGGTCTCGCTTCTCGTCGGCGGATTCCCGCGGCTCTTCGACTACGAGTACACGCGGCAGATGGAGGAGCGGCTCGACCGCGTCGAGGCGGGCGCCGAGGGCTGGCGCGAGATCCTGCGCGAGATCAAGGCGCAGCTCGAGGGCGCGAGGCTCGACGAGTCGTTCACCCGGATGCGCGAGGTGCCGCTCTGGAAGTGGACGCGCTACGCCTGCCCGAAGTGCGGCAAGCGCTGCAAGACGCGCGTCGGCGGCGGGCGCTGGTTCCTCTCGTGCTCGGGCTATCCCGACTGCGACTTCGCGTCGCGGCTCAACGACGAGGGCGAGCCCGTCTCCGACATGGCGCTCGACATGGTCTGCCCCGTCGACGGTTCGGCGATGGTCCTCCGGAGCGGCAAGTTCGGGAAGTACATCTCGAGCGTGAACTACCCCGAGGTGAAGTTCGTCGTCCGGCTCGACAAGAAGGACAAGATCGTCCTGCCGACGCCGCCCGCGATGCAGGACCCCGACATCGTCTGCCCGAAGTGCGGCAAGGTCTGCAACATCCGCGACGGGAAGCGCGGGCCGTGGCTCGGCTGCAGCGGATTCCCGAAGTGCCGCGGACGCGGCGACTGGAAGGCGCTCGGCGAGGCGCGGCAGGCGGAGCTCGTCGCGGCGCTCGCGCGGCATGCGGCGGAGAACGCGCCGCCGGTCCTCCGGCGACGCGACGGACGCACGATCGACGGGGGCACGCCCGTCGCCGACCTCATCCTCCCCGAGAGCGTCGTGACGCTGCCCGAGCACGCGGACGCGGCGCGGCCGCTCGCGCCTGGCAGCGAGGGCACGCTCTCGCCCTATCGGGCGGCGGAGGTCATCGCGGCGCGCGTGCTCGCGGCGGGGTGAGCGATCGCGGGGCGACGGACCGTCGGGTGACGCAGGGTCGACCGCGGTCGAGGCGGCGCCGCGGGGCGGCGTCCGTTGGTGGTTGCGCCTCCGATTCCGCGTCCGATTCCGACGGGTGCATCCGTCCGCGATCCCGATCGCGCATCCGAACGCGCGTTCGACCGCGCGCGCCTTCGGTCTCGTTCGGGCCGGCGTGCGCGCTCCCCGCGTTCGGGCGGCGCGCGCCTTGCGTGGTACCCTCCGACGCATGAGCGAGGTTGACGCGCGCGCGATGGATCCGAAGCCCGACGAGACGACCGGCGGCACGCCCGAGGACGCGACGGCGCGCGCCTTCGCGCGGCTTCGTGCGGCGGGCGACGGCGACGCGGTCCTCGGCATCGAGCGCGAGCTCGCGCGGCTCCGTCAGGCGATGGTGGCGCGGCAGGATGTCCTCGACTCGGTGAAGGCCGATGTCGACCGCCGGCGCGAATCGGCGCGCATCGCCCACGACAAGACGATGGCGCAGATCCGCCAGCGGCGCACCGACCGCGAGACCGCGGCGGAGGCGGCGTTCGCGGCGGCATCCGAGGCGCTCGAGACCGAGGCGGCGACGGGACGCGCGAACGCCGAACGCGAGCGCGACGAACGACTGCAGGAACTCTCCGCGCGCCACGACGAGGAGCTCGCGAGCCTGACGCAGAAGCTCGAGGAGGCGCTCGTCATGGCGGAGGCCATGCGCGAGGAGGGCGAGGAATCGGAGAAGCGCCGCATCAAGGAGCTCGGCGTGCGGCTCGCGCGCGCGATGGAGGAGGCGCAGGCGCTCGAGGCGCGCGCGCGCGAGTATCTCCGCTCGTGCCGGCTGCCCGTGCCCGCGAACGCCGATGGGCCGAGCGAGGCGTCGGATCTGCCCGCCGAACAGGAGATCGCGGAACTCCTCCGCCGCGGCGAGGAGCACCTCGGCGCGATCCTCGCGACGCGCGCGGCGCGGCTCCTCGCGGGCGCGGCGCCGCTCGCACTCGCGCCCGCGGTCGTGATCGGCGCGGGCGTGATCGGTGGCGCCGCCACGCAGTTCGACGCCGAGACCTGGGCGGCGACCGCCGCCTACTCGGCCGGCGGCGCGCTCGTCTTCGTGGTGCTGACGCTCGTGGTCCTGCGCTTCGTGTCGAAGCGCGCGATCACGCGGGTGTGGCGCCCGTTCTCGGCCGATCTCGCGGCGATCGCCCGCGCGAAGGAGCGCGCCGAGCGCGAGGCCGCGGCGAACCGCGAGGCGGTCGTCGCGCGTCTCCGCGAGAACGAGACGCGCGAGGAGCGCGCGGCGCACGAACGCTACGACGGACGCATCGCCGATCTCCCCGTGGCGCTCAAGCGACGGTCGGTGCGCGCGCGCGAATCGGCGGAGGCGGCCCTCGCGGAGATCGCGGCGACGCGTGCCGCCGCGCTCGCGTCCGCGACCGCGACGCGCGACGAGGCGCTCGGCCTCTGCCGCCGCGAGGCGGACGAGGCCGAGGCGGCGGAGCGCGCGCGGATCGCCGCGCTGCGCGCGGCGCTCGACGACGAGGAGGAGGCGCGCCTCCGCGACGCGCGCCTCGACTGGCTGCGGACGGCCGCCGAGACGCGCGACGCGCTCGTCGCGGCCGAGGCGCGCGACGGCGCCACCTCGCCCCCGCTCGCGGGCTTCGCGGACGGTTCCCGCGCGCTCGCCCGCGCGCGGGCGGACTGGTTCCGCTTCGGCACGGTCCGCCTCGAGCCGGCGGCCCTCCCCGGCGGTCTGCCCGACGCCGAGGACTTCAAGGTCGAGATGCCCGGGCGCGTCGACCTGCCCGCGGCGCTCGGGTTCCCGTCGTGCGGCAACCTCGTCCTCGAGACGACGCCCGAGACGCGCGCCGCCGCGCTCGCCGCGGTGCACGCCCTCCTCGCGCGCATCGTCGTCTCGATCCCGCCGTCGAAGGCGCGCTTCACCTTCCTCGATCCGGTCGCGCTCGGCGAGAGCTTCGCGGCGTTCATGCACCTCGGCGACGAGTTCGAACAGCTCGTCGGCGAAAGGATCTGGACCGAGCCGCGCGCGATCGAGCAGCGGCTCATCGACCTCTCCGAGCACATGGAGACGGTCATCCAGAAGTACCTCCGCAACGAGTTCGAGGACATCGACGCGTACAACGACGCCGCGGGCGAGATCGCCGAGCCCTACCGCTTCCTCGTCTGCGCCGACTTCCCCGCGAACTTCGGCGACCAGGCCGCGGCGCGCATGCTCTCGATCCTGCGCGCGGGCCAGCGCTGCGGCGTCCATGTGATCCTCCTGCGCGACCAGAAGACGCGGCTCCCCGACGCGATTCCCGCCGACGAGGTCGCGGCGTCCTGCCGCATCGTGCGCGCGGCGCCCGACGGCTCGTTCGCCTTCGCGGGCGGCGCGTTCGCGGGACTTCCGCTCGCCTTCGACCCGCCGCTCGACGACGCGCGGCTCATTCCCCTCCTCGCCTCGGTCGGACGCGCGGCGAAGTCGGCCGCGCGCGTCGAGGTCCCCTTCGACGCGATCGCGCCGAAGCCCGACGCGTTCTGGTCGCTCTCGAGCGCGCGCAACCTCCGCGTCCCCGTCGGCCGCGCGGGCGCGACGCGGCTCCAGAACTTCCTCCTCGGCGAGGGAACGAGCCAGCACGCGCTCATCGCGGGCAAGACGGGCTCGGGCAAGTCGACGCTCCTCCACGCGATCATCACAGGGATCGCGACCTGGTACTCGCCCGACGAGGTCGAGCTCTGGCTCGTCGACTTCAAGAAGGGCGTCGAGTTCAAGACCTACGCCGAACACGCGCTGCCGCACGCGCGCGCCGTCGCGATCGAGTCGGACCGCGAGTTCGGCCTGTCGGTCCTCGAGGGTCTCGACGCCGAGCTCGCGCGCCGCGGCGAGCTCTACCGCGACGCGGGCGTCCAGGATCTCGCGGGCTTCCGCGCCGCGCGGCCGGGCGAACGGATGCCGCGCATCCTCCTCGTGATCGACGAGTTCCAGGAGTTCTTCCTCGACGACGACAAGGTCGCGCAGGGCGCGTCGATGCTCCTCGACCGCCTCGTCCGCCAGGGCCGCGCGTTCGGCATGCATGCGATCCTCGGCTCGCAGACGCTCGGCGGCGCGTACTCGCTCGCGCGGAGCACGATGGGGCAGATGGGCGTGCGCGTCGCGCTCCAGTGCAGCGAGGCCGATTCGCAGCTCATCCTGTCCGACGAGAACACCGCCGCGCGCCTCCTCTCGCGGCCCGGCGAGGCGATCTACAACGACGCGGGCGGCCGTCCCGAGGGCAACAGCCCGTTCCAGGTCGCGTTCCTTCCCGACGAGAAGCGCGACCGCTGGCTCGGCGAGGTCGAGTCGCGGGCGCGCGGGAAGTTCGACGCGCTGCCGCGGATCGTCTTCGAGGGCGATGCGCGCGCGCCGATCTCGGCGCATCCCGCGGCGAAGGGCGCGGTCGCGCCCGAACCGCGCGGCGGGCTCCGGCTCTGGCTCGGCGAGGCGGTGTCGATCAAGCCGCCGACCGCGGCGCGGCTCGCGCGCGCGGCGGGCGCGAACGTGGCGTGCATCTCGCCGCGCGACGACCAGGCCGTGTCGACGACCGCGGCGATCCTCCTCTCGATCTCGCGCGAGAGTCCCGACGCGACGATCGACCTCCTCGACGGCACGCCCGCCGACGCGCCCGAATTCGGCGCGCTCGCGCGCTTCTGCGAGGACCGCGGGATCCGCGCGAACCTCGTGCCCTACCGCGAGCTCGAGGCGCAACTCGCGGCGGTCGCCGAGGATGTCGCCGCGCGCGCCGAGGAGACGGGGCGTCCGCGCCGCTTCCTCGTCGTCCACCAGCTCCAGCGCTACCGCGCGCTCCGGCGCAACGAGGACGACTTCTCGTTCGGCGCGAGCGACGCGCCGCCGTCGCCCGACAAGCTGCTCGCGGGCATCGTGCGCGAGGGGCCCGTCGCGGGCGTCCACACGGTCGTCTCGTGCGACACGCTCGCGTCGCTCCAGCGCGCCTTCGACCGGAACGCACTGCGCGAGTTCGACTGGAAGGTCCTCTTCCAGATCTCGCCCGCCGACTCGAGCACGCTCATCGATTCGCCCGCGGCGAGCAGGCTCGGCGCGAACCGCGGCCTCCTCCATTCGGAGGAGCTCGGGCTTCTCGAGAAGTTCCGGCCGTACGTGCTCTGACGGGCGCGCTGCGTCGTGCGCCGATCCGCGCGCAGGCGCGCGCGCCGACGCGGCTCAGCGCGCGTCGGACGATTCGCCGAGGAGCTGCGCGAGCCGCCGCTCGCTCGCCGCGAACGCGCGCGGAAGCCGCGGCGCGAAACGGCTGATCTCGAGCTCCTCGAACATGCGGCGGATCGCGCGGCGCTCGGCGGCGCCGCGGCGCGGGTCGCGCTGCGCGGCCTCGACGCGCGCGCGCCAGGGCGCGAGCTCCTCGTCGAGGGCGCGGTCCTTCGCGGGACCCGTCTCGCGGAGCCGCTCGAGACGCGCGAGCAGCATCTCGACGATCCGGAGCCGCTGCCGCAGTTCGTCGCGGTCGCACGAGGCGAACGACTCGAAGGCGCCCGGCGGCACCGTCTCGTGAAGCCGCTCGCGCACGGTCGCGCGCGGGTCGCCGGGCGCGGCGCCGCGCGTCCGCCGCTCGACCTCGCCGGCGACGCCGAGCGCGCCGTGGAGGGCGCGGACGGTGAACGCGACGCGCTCGTGGAGGTCGCGCGCCGCGCCGCGGACGACCGCGAGAAGTTCGGCGCTCGATCGCGGCGCGCGCGGCGCCTCGGCGACCGCCTGCCGCGCGACCGCGCGCGCGACCGCCTCCGACGGGTCGGGCTCGCCCCAGGCGCGCGCCGCCTCGAAGAGCGCCTCGCACGAGGGGTCGTAGGCGAGATGGTGCGCGACCGCCTCGCGCTGTTCGCGCGCGACGAGTCGCGCGACCGCGTCGGCGTGCGCGGTCTCGGCGGCGCCACGGTCGCCGAGGACGCGCAGCGCGAGGCGCTCGCCGCCCGCGGCGTCCGACTCGACGACGAGCGCGGGGAAACCCTCGAGCGCGATCCCCGCGCGCGCGTAGCGGATCGACTCCGCGAGCGGTTCGTCGGGAAGCGCCTCGACCGCGTCCTGCTCGAGGAGGGCGACGGGATCGCTCGCGCGGTCGACCGAGGCGCGCAGGCGGTCGCGCGCGACGGGTGCGAACCGCGCCGCGAGTGCCGCGAGATCGCGCCCCTCGCCGAGGACGCGGCCGTCGGCGTCGAGCACCTCGAAGCGCATCGCGAGGTGGGCGGGCAGGAGCTCGGTGCGGAAGTCGTCGCGCGTCACGCGCGTCTGCGCGACCGTCGAGAGATGCGCCGCGAGCGTCGCGCGCAGGTCGCCCTCGCCGAAGGCGAGCGACTCGACCGCGCCGCGCACGACCTCGTCGATCGGAAAGAGCCGGACGCGCAGGTGCTTCGGCAGCGAGCGGACGAGCGCCTCGATCTTCTCGGCGAGGACGCCCGGCACCATCCACTCGAAGGGCGCCGGATCGACGACCGCGAGCGCCTCGACGGGAAGCCGCGCGGTGAGTCCGTCGTGCGCGGTGTCGGGGTCGTGCGCGTAGGCGAGCGGCACCTCGAGCGCGTCGAGCCGGAGGGCGAGGGGATAGTGCGCGTCCTCGATCCGCTCGGCGCCGTCGCGGACGAGGTCGTCCTCGCGCATCACGAGGAGGTTCCGCTCGCGCCGCTCGGCCGCGCGCCGCCACGATTCGAACGACGGCAGCGAGTGGATCTCGGCGGGCACGACGCGGTCGTAGAAGGCGTGCGCCGCCTCCTCCTCGAGGAGGAGTCCGCGCCGGCGCCCGCGCGCCTCCTCGCGCTCGAGGCTCTCGCGAAGGGCGCGGTTCCGCCGCAGGAAGTCGCCCTTCGTGCGCGCGCGGCCGGCGACGAGCGCCTCCTGGATGAAGACCTGCCGCGCACCCGCGGGGTCGACCGGCCCGAACGCGACGCGGCGCTTCGGGACGAGGACGAGTTCGCCGAGCACCGTCCGCTCCCACGCCGCGACCTGCCCCGTCTCCTCGAGGTAGTGCGGCTCGAACTCGCTGCGGCGGCAGAGGTGCGGCGCGACGCGCACGATCCAGTCGGGCTGGATGCGCGCGCAGATCCGCGCGTAGCGGCGCGTCGTCTCGACGAGTTCGGCGGCGACGATCCAGTTCGGCCCGCGGCGCACGAGCGCGCTCGACGGATGGATCGCGAAGAGGGCGCCGGTCGGGCCGCGGTACTCGCCCTTCTCGGTCTTCACGCCGATCTGCGAGGCGAATCCCGCGAGGATCGCGCGGTGGAACGCGCCCGGCTCGCACTCCGCCGCGGGTTCGCCGACGCGCACGCCGAAGTGCTCCGCGACGAGTTCGCGCAGCTGGACGACGGTGTCGGTCCACTCGCGCATGCGCTGGTGCGAGAGGTGGTTCGACTCGCACCAGCGGCGGCGCGCGGAACTCCCGAGTTCGCGCGTCTCCTCGCGCCACGCGCGCCAGAGCCTGAGGAACGAGACGAAGTCGCTCGCGCCGTCCTGGAAGCGCGCGTGGGCGAAGTCGGCGGCGTCGCGCTTCTCGGCGGGGCGGATGCGCGGATCCTGCACCGCGAGCGCCGCGGCGACGACGACCGCGTCGGGCGTGCAGCGCTCCTCGATCGAGGCGACGACCATGCGCGAGAGCCGCGGGTCGAGCGGCAGCAGGCTCATCCGCCGGCCCGTGTCGGTCAGCCGCCCCTCGGCGGTCGACGCGCCGAGTTCGACGAGCGTCGCGCGGCCGTCGGCGAGGAGGCGCGCCGACGGCGGATCGACGAACGGGAAGTCCTCGGCCTTCCCGAGGCGGAGCGCCTCCATCTGGAGGATCACGCTCGCGAGGTTCGTGCGGAGGATCTCGGGCGGCGTGTACTCGCTTCGCGCGAGGAAGTCCTCCTCGGCGTAGAGCCGGATCGCGACGCCGGGCCCGAGCCGCCCCGCGCGCCCCGCGCGCTGCCGCGCGCTCGCCTGCGAGACGGGCTCGACGGGCAGGCGCTGCACGCGGCTCCGCGCGCTGTAGCGGAGGATGCGCGCGTTGCCCGCGTCGACGACCGCGTGGATGCGCGGGACGGTGAGCGAGGTCTCGGCGACGTTCGTCGCGAGGACGACGCGCCGCCCGGCGCCAGGCGAGAAGATGCGCTCCTGCTCCTCGATCGCCTGCCGCGCGAAGAGGGGCAGGATCTCGGTCGCGCCGCGCCCGCCCCGCGACGCCTGGTCGAGATGGCCGCGCAGATGCGCCTCCGCCTCGCGGATCTCCCGCTCGCCCGAGAGGAAGACGAGGACATCGGGCCGCGAGCCGTCGCGGAGATGCCCCGCGAAGGAGGGATCGGCGAAGGTCGCGTCGATCTCGTCGATCGCCGCCGCGAGCGCGTCGAGGAGCCGCGGGTCCTCCTCGTCGAGCCCCTTCAGCGCGACGCCGTCCGTCTCGGGCGGACGGTGGCGGATGTCGATCGGATGCGCGCGGCCCGCGACCTCGATCACGGGACAGTCGCCGAAGTGGGCGGAGAGCCGCGCGGTGTCGATGGTCGCGCTCGTGAGGACGACCTTCAGCTCGGGGCGCTTCGGAAGGAGCCGCCGCAGGTAGCCGAGGAGGAAGTCGATGTTGAGGCTGCGCTCGTGCGCCTCGTCGACGATGACGGTGTCGTACTCGTCGAGTCGCGGATCGCCGCGGGTCTCGGCGAGGAGCATGCCGTCGGTGAGGACCTTCACCAGCGTGTCGGGCCCCGTGTCGTCGCCGAAGCGGACCTTCACGCCGACGACGCCGCCGAGGCGGACGCCGAGCTCGTCGGCGACGCGTCGCCCGATGCTGCGCGCGGCGAGGCGGCGCGGCTGGGTGTGCGCGATGCGCCCGTCGACGCCGCGCCCGAGTTCGAGGCAGAGTTTCGGAAGCTGCGTGCTCTTGCCCGAACCCGTCTCGCCCGCGACGACGACGACCTGGTGCGAGGCGAGCGCCGCGCGGATCGCCTCGAGCGCGCCCGTGACCGGCAGCTCCGCGGGATACGAGACCGCGGGCACGAGCCCCCGCCGCCGCGCGCGCTCGGCCGCCGACGCGTCGAGCGCCGCCCGCACCGCCGCGAGCGCCCGCGCGTCGGGCTCGCCGCGCTTCGCGAGCCCGCCGATCCGCGCGCGCAGGACGCGGCGGTCGCGCGGCAGGCAGTCGTCGAGTCGGCGGAGGAGTTCGCTCGCGTCGGGCACGGTCGCTCCGACGATAGCGCGCCCTCGGCGCTCTCGCGCGCCCCCGCGCACCGACGCTCACCGACGCCGAGCCGCGCGCCCACGGCATGCGACGCGCCGCGCCGACCGTCACGCGCCCGCGGTACACTCCAAGCCTCGCGGGCGTCTCGCTCGCCCGATGAGACGCCCTCTTCAGCGGTGGCTCGAATTCGAGCCGCTCACGAACGCGCCCGAGCATGCGGTCACGGAAAGGGCGCGAAGCCGCGCCGTCTATCGGGCCAATCCCGACCGCGCCCTCCGCGAGTGGAAGGCACTGGTTCGCGTTCTCGAGCCGCGCCCCGAGCGGGTCCATTCGCCGCGTCGCACCAGCGACTGCTTCCGCATGGCATTCCAGAGGAGGTCGCGGCACCCGTCATCCCCTGCGCCCGCACGAGGGGTGCTGCCATGCATATCACGCCGGCGCGGGTCTGCGCGGGCCTCGAGGAGGGTCGTCACGATCTCGGCGTGGCCAGCGGCCGCCGCCGCGTGAAGCGATGTCCACCCGCCAGTCGTCACCGCGTCGACCCGTGCACCGGCCTGCAGCAGGATCCTCACGACCTCGGCGTGGCCGGAGCCCGCCGCCTTGTGAAGCGACGTCCACCCGCCAGTCGTCATCGCGTCGACCCGCGCACCGGCCTGCAGCAGGATCCTCACCACCTCGGAGTGACCGGAGTCCGCCGCCATGTGAAGCGGCGTCCACCCACGAGTCATCGCCGCGTCGACCCGCGCACCGGCCTGCAGCAGGATCCCGACCACCTCGGCGTGACCGGAGTCCGCCGCCATGTGAAGCGGCGTCCACCCGTCCGTCCTCTCCGCGTCGACCCGCGCACCGGCTTCGAGCAGGATCGTCACGACCTCGGCGTGGCCAGAGTCGGCCGCCCGTTCAAGCGCCCTCCACCCGCTCGTCCTCTTCGCGTCGACCTGTGCACCGGCCCTGAGCAGGATCCTCACGACCTCCGCGTGGCCAGCGGCCGCCGCCGCGTAGAGCGGCCTGGTGTCTCCCGTCGCCCTCGCGTCAACCTGTGCACCCGCCTCGAGCAGAATCGTCACGACCTCGGCACATCCAGCGGCCGCCGCCATGTAGAGGGGCGTGCACGCGTCCGTCTTCGCTGCGTCAACCTCTGCACCTGCCTCGAGCAGGATCGTCACGACTTCGGCGTGGCCATAGGTCGCCGCCTCGCAGAGCGGCGTCGAATGACCGTCGTCCCGCGCGTCGATCTCCGCACCCGCCTGGAGCAGGATCCTCACGACCTCGGCGCGGCCATGGGCGGCCGCCGCGCAAAGCGGTGTCAGGCCGTTCCCGTCCCGGACCTCGGTCCCTCCGCCGTCCTTGAGCAGGATCGTGACGACCTCGGCGCAGCCAAAGGCCGCCGCGACGTGAAGCGGAGTGACCTCACCAGTCGCCCGAGCGTCAACCTGCGCATGTTCCCTGAGGAGGGTCGCCACGACCTCGGCGTGGCCACTGGCGGCCGCCGCGTAGAGCGGCGTCATGCCGCGCCCAGCCGCGGCGTCGATCCACGCGCCGGCCTTGAGGAGGATCGTCACGACCTCCAGGTGACCAGAGACCGCCGCCTTGAAAAGCGGAGTGGCGTCATCCGTGGCCCTCGCGTCGACCTCTGCACCGGCCTCGAGGAGGATCGTCACGACCTCGGCGTGGCCAGAGTCTGCCGCCGCGTGAAGCGACGTCCACTCGTCCGTGGTCGCCGCGTCAACCTGCGCACCGGCGTTCAGGAGGATCTGCACGACCTCGGCGTGGCCAGCAGCCGCCGCCGTGTAGAGCGGCGTGACGCCATCAGTCGCCCGCGCGTCGACCTGTGCACCGGCCTCGAGGAGGGTCGTCACGACCTCGGTGCGGCCAGAAGCCGCCGCCTTGTGAAGCGGCGTCAAGCAGTCACCTCCCCGGCGTCGACCCGTTCACCGGCGTTGAGTCCATCCACCGCTTCGTCGCGGCTCCCACGAATGACCGTCCTGGACAGGTTCCTGTGCACCCGCGCCTGCGATTCGTCGCTCTCTCCCGCATGATGGCACAGCGACGCCCACGGTCGCGATTGCGAGAGAACAGCGCAGCAGGACGCCAGGATGGCGGGAATCGGAAAGTGGATGTCGCGGTGTTTCAGCTGCATGGCCGCTCCAGTACCGGGGACGCGAGGAGCGCCGATACCTGCATCGACTCCGTTCCCATTGACCAATGACCGCAAGCATAGAACCGCGGGTGCGCGGGTGTCGGCTCGGACGGAATGGCGCGACGGAAGTTGACGAAGGACGCGCCGCGCGTCGCCGAGATCGCCCGCGAAGGCGCTCGCGCCGAGCCGTCGTCCGAAACCCCGTCCACGCGCGAAGTTACGTGAAGCCTCGGGACGGATCGCGACGGCGTGATATCCTTCCCGACTTCGCGGGCGCTTAGCTCAGCCGGTTAGAGCACCGCCATTACACGGCGGGTGTCGCAGGTTCGAATCCTGCAGCGCTCATTCGCGACCCGCCGCCGGACGACCCGATGCAGACCTCCACGCGCCACCGCCTCGCCCGACTCGCCGCGACCGCGCTGGTCCTCCCGCTCCCCCCGATCCTCGCGCTCCTCACCACGGGCTGCGGCGAGGTCGTCGAGCGCGTGCCCGACCGGCCGTCGCCGCTCCGCGCCAACACCTCGAACTTCGTCCTCGACGTCGACCCGATGATGCGCGGCACCGTCGCGAGCGAGTCGCTCGTCGACGGCCTCTCGCCGGTCGTCGTGCGCGGCTACGGGCTCGTCGTCGGACTGCAGGGAACGGGCGGACGGCTCGTCCCCGCCGAAGTGCGCGCGATGATGGTGCAGGAGCTCGCGCGCCGCGGGATCGGCAACCCCGCGACGAGCCCCGAGGGCTGGACCCCCGAGAACCTCCTCGACAGCGCCGACACCGCCGTCGTCCTCGTCGAGGGCGTCATTCCGCCGGGCGCGATCAAGGGCACGAAGTTCGACATCCGCGTCTCCGCGCTGCCCGGCACCGATGTGACGAGCCTCGAGGGCGGCCGCCTCTACACGATGGACCTCCGCCCCGGTCCGCTCCTCGCGGGCTCGCGTCAGGCGAAGATCCTCGCCGAGGCGAAGGGGAACATCTTCATCAACCCCTTCGTCGAGCCGGGCGCGACGCGCCGCGACGCCGTCAACCGCATGGTCGGCCGCATCCTCGACGGCGGCGAGACGACCGACGACATGCCGCTCAAGCTGCGGCTCGCGACCTCGAGCCACACCCGCTCGCGCACCATCCAGTCGGCGATCAACACGACCTTCCCGCGCGAGCGCGGCCAGCGCTCGGACACCGCCCGCGGCGAGAACGCCGACTCGCTCACGCTCACCATCCCGCCCTCCTTCAAGGACCGCAGCGAGGAGTTCATCGAGCTCATCCGCCACATCCCGCTCGATGTGACCGCGACCGAGACCACCGCGCTCGCCGTCCGCCGCGCGCTCATCGCGAACCCGGGCTCGGCGACCGACGCGATGTGGCGCTTCCGCGCGCTCGGGAAGCGCGCCCTCCCCGTCATCCAGGACCTCTACGCCTACCCCGAGGAGGATCCGCGCATGGCCGCCCTCTCGGCGGGCGCCGCGCTCGACGACGCGCTCGCCGTGAAGCCGCTCCTCGCGATGGCCGCCGACGCCACCCTCGACAACCGCCTGAAGGCGGTCGCCCTCCTCGGAAAGATGGGCTTCAACCCCGACATCGACCTCGGCCTGCGCGGGCTCCTCGACGCCGACGAGGTCGATGTGCGCCTCGCCACCTACGAGGCGCTCGCGAAGCGCAACGACCCGACCATCGGCAAGATGGACATCGACGGCAAGTTCGACGTCCACCTCGTCCCGAGCACGAAGCCGATGCTCTACGTCGCGCAGAGCGGCCGCCCCACCATCGCCCTCTTCGCGGAGGACCTCGCGGTCACGCGGCCCGTCACCATGACCGTCTGGTCGGGGCGGCTCATCTTCAAGTCGGACGAGTCGGAGGACCTTCTCGAGGTCTTCCACCGCCCCCGCCCCGAGATGCGCCCCGAGATCCTCCAGTGCGATCCGCGGCTCGTCGAGCTCATCCCGTTCCTCGGCCACAAGACGACCGTCGAGCGGCCGTTCCCGGGCATCGGGCTCTCCTACGGCGAGACGATCGGCGTCCTCCACCAGTTCTGGCGCCAGGGCTCGCTCGCCTGCGACTTCAAGGCCGAGCAGGACCGCATCCTCGCGGCCGTCCTCCGCAACCAGCGCGAGGACGAGTGGGTCGAGCGGCCCGAGTTCGACGAGGATCCCGAGGACGCCCCCGCCACCTTCGAGCCGAGCGACCTCTCGTCGCTCGAGCTGCCGCCCGCGGTTGAAGTCCCGCGCGGATCAGGCGATACTGTCCCCCGCTGACCCGGCCCCCCGGCGAGGCGAGAACGATGATGGCCCCGCCCGCGCGCTTCCCAGGAGGGGACGGCGGGCGGCGGCGGCGTGCGCGGACTCCGCGCGCGACGCACGGCGCGAGCCGGGCCCGAGCGAGCGACCCCGAGCGGGTCCGACATGGAGGTCGGTCGATGCGTCTTGCCAAGCTGGTCCTGAGCGGTTTCAAGAGCTTTGCGGACACCACCGAGTTCCGTTTCGACGAGCCGATCACCGGCATCGTCGGTCCGAACGGCTGCGGCAAGTCGAACGTCGTCGACGCGATCAAGTGGGTGCTCGGCGAACGGAGCGCGAAGAGCCTGCGCGGCGGCGCGATGCTCGACGTCATCTTCGCGGGCTCGGCCGCGCGCAAGCCCGCGGGCATGGCGAGCGTCACGCTCTGCTTCGAGAACCCGCTCCTCGCCGAGGCGCTCGACCGCGGCGAGGACGAGACGCCCCTCCTCGACCCCGAGACCGACCCCGAGACCGGCGAGCCGATCGAGCGGATCGTCGACCGCCGCGCCGTCCGCAACCGCCGCC
>JBJOHC010000080.1:0-5049 GCA_046047955.1 Planctomycetota bacterium | reverse complement strand
GACGAGCCCCGCGTCGAACTCCGGCGCATGCGCCTCGACCGCGTGCTGCACGGGACCGTTCCATGCGCGCTGCCAGACATACGCCGACTGAGCCATCGCGACCTCCGCGCGCGGAGCCGCGAGACGCAGCCAGCCGAGCGCCCGTCCGAGCCTGAAGCCGAACACAGCGCACAACACCAGCGCGGCCAGCAGGCCCACCGTGGCGAGTGCGATCCGTCGCGAGCTCGTCTGCATAGGGTGGAGAGTTTGTAACGGAGAGGCGCGTCGGTGAAAAGCAGGAAGCGCAGGGAATTCGCGTCGCCGATCCACGATCCGCGGTCCGCGCGCGTTCTGGTTGCACCTCCCCCGCCGATCGGCGCGGGGGCGGACACTTCGAGGCTGGAGGCAAGCCGCAATGTCGGAACACCCTGCGATGTCGGGAGGCCATGGCGGCGCCGGCACGATCGATCCGAAGTCGGAGGCGCGCCTGCGGGCGGCGATCGCGGAGCTTCTCTCGGAGATGCGCGAGATCCGCGCGCTGCGCGACGAGAATGCAGCGCTGTACGAACGGCACCGTGTGATCAAGCGCGACATCGAGCTGGCCGAGGATGCGTTGCGCGAATTCAAATGGAATCGTCCCGTTCCGCTCTGGCTGGCGGTGGTTCGGGGGATGCTCCGCCCAGACCGGCAATCGACGTGGCGGGACTGGCACAGATTCTTGATCGGCTGCACGAAGTTCATCTGCGGCCTCACGGCGCTCTACCTCCTGATTGCCTCCCGATGAACGATCCGAAGATCGACGCCCTGCTCTCCCGCTGTGCCGCGCTCCGACGCGGGAATGAGCTGATCCGTGACGCCGAGATGCGACGGCGGGGCGCGACGGAGCACCAGATCCTCATGGACGGCGTGAAGCTGGCAGGATTGCAGTCGAGCGTGCGGGAAACAGCCGCGTTCCACTCGCGCACACGGGACTGGTCGCGGCTTGAGCGCATCGTCGCCATCGCCTCGAGCATCGCGACGTGCGCCGCAGCCCTCGGTGCGCATGCCGTCGCGTACAGGATCTTCATCAGGAGCTTCGGACCGTGACGACCGCGGAACTCGACCAACTCACCGCGGAACTCGAGGCGCTCGTCGCCGAGCAGGAGTCGCACCGTGGCTGCTTCGTCGCCCGCGAGTTCCCCGAGGACATCGCCAGCACGTGGCTTCCGAGCGAAGGCTCCGGGGCCGACCAGAGCATCGACGCCGCCAAGCAGATCGGACCGAGGGAACTCTGGAGCAGTCTCCTGACCTGGGCGCTGCTTGCGGTCTCGATCGGCGCCCTCCTGGCGTGGAAGACGGCTTCACCGATCTCCACACCAGCTCCGGTCCCTGACCAGCGAGTCGAAGGAGCTCCAGACCAATGACCGTCCACAGCGACACGAGCGAAGTCATGCAGTCGCTTCGGGAGTATCGCGCGATACGCGAGGAGATTCTGCGCGATCATCGCGGTTGCTTCGAAGCCTCTCAATCCGAGCTTGCCTTCCTGCGGGAACTGCAGGCGAAGCGGGGTGAATACGACCATTCCAGCTCCGGTCGATTCTTCGCCCGGCTCCGCAGAGATCAGCGAGTCGTCGATCTCTTCGAAATCAGCTTGGCACTCATCGCCCTGCTGCTGCTCTGGCGCGTGATCGCAAGTCGGTGACGCCGCGACGGCCGTGGCCGCGGCATCGGTTCCACCGTCGAATTCGCCCTGTTTCCCAACCCCTGAGAATGCACATGACTCCTGAGCAGTTCCAACAGATCCACTCCATGCTCTCCGAGCTCGTCGAGAATCGCCGAGAATCGCTGGCGCTCCAACGCGAGGCACTGAAGGGGCAGCAGCAGAGCATCGAGGCCCAGAACGACGCCGTGGCGTTCAGCAAGACCTGCCAGCTCAGGGCGCAGAGACAACTCAAGGCGATCATCGTCATCGTGATCCTGGCGCTCGGCGGTCTCATCCTCGTCCCCCTTCTTTCAGCCATCTTCGCCCGTTGATCGCGCGCGCCGAGGCCAACCCACCTACTGCACCGGTCCACCCAGGCACGCCCTGACATGCGCCAACTCCGCCTCCACATCCGCCGGGTTGCGCGCCGTCTCGGACACGACCTCCTCGAGCGCGCGGAGCACCCGCACGCGCATCTCGCGAACCAGCACGGCGGCACGCGCCGCGTCTGCGAGGCCGACGCTGCGCGCGACCTCCTCCTGGGTCGGTTCACGCGTCCCGTACACCGCGGGCATCAGCACGCGCTTCTCGAACGCACGCCACGCCGGTTCGTGCCGGCCGCCCATCGATCGCCGGCGCACGCGTTCCACCGCCTCCTGCAGTTGCGCGCGCGCCCAGGGCATGTCGAACGCGGGGTCGGAATCGCTCGTGGCCGCATCGGCGCCCTCGGCCGCCACCGCTTCGTGTCGATCCCGGGCCACGCCTCGACGCGCGAGGTCGGTGGCGTGATTCCGCAGCGCGTGCAGCACGAGGCGACGGAGCGCGCCCTGCCCGCGCTGGGCCGTGCCGAGCAGCCCACGGTGAAGCACGACCTCGACCATGAAGTTCTGCACCACCTCCTCCGCTCGGTCGAAGCTCAGGCCCCTCGAGCGCAGCCATGCCTCGCAGGGCATCTGGTAGCAGCGCGCGAACTCGTTGAGCGCGAACTGCCGGGCATCGGCGTCGTCGGAGGTCGCGGCCTCGACGATCGACCAGCGCGTGGTGGCGAAGGCGGATGACAAACCCATCGCTTCGGAGTCTACTTAACGAAAGTCCGCAACCGGTCGCTGCGCCATGAATTCACCCGACTCACAGCATCCGACGCCCAGGATCGACTCCGACGCCGCCGCGACGCGGTTGTTCGCGGGCTTGATGTCGAGCGACGACGGCGCCTCGGACACGCCTCCGGCACAGATCGACGGCTATCGGCTCCTCGCGCGGGCGGGCGCGGGCGGGCAAGGCACGACCTGGGTGGGAGACCGCATCGACGCCGAAGGCCGCGCCACGATGCGCGTGGCGGTCAAGTTCCTCCGCTACTCGACCCGCGGATTCCCGCGGCAGTTCTGGTCCGAGCTCCAGGCGCTCCACGAGTTGCGGCTCGACTGCCTGGCGCGGATCGTCGACTCGGGCATCGGTGCCGGCCATCCGTGGATCGCCTTCGAGTATGTCGACGGCGATGATCTCGTGGAGTTCGAACGCAGGGCTTCGCAGGACGAGGTCCTCGAGGTGATCGCGCGCACCGCGGAGGCGGTCGCCCGCATCCATGACGGCGGATTCGTCCATCGCGACATCAAGCCCACCAACGTCGTGATCCGCAAGTCGGACGGGGCGCCCGTCCTGATCGACTTCGGGCTCGCCTGTCCGATCGGGAGCGCGACGACCGTGGGCAGCGTCGTCGGGACGGCCGAGTTCATGTCGCCCGAGCAGGCGCGCGGCGAGCCGAGCACCCCGTGGAGCGACCAGTGGAGCCTCGCGGCGACCGCGTACCTGATGCTGACGGGCGAGACTCCGCATCGCGTGCGCGCGACCAGTGCCGCGCAGTTCGAGTGCGCTCGGACGCAGCCCGCTCGGCCTGCGCACGAGGTCCTGCCGAGCATGCGCGCGCCCGTGGCGGCGGTGCTCGACCGGGCGTTGAGCCGGACACCCTCGCAGCGTTTCGCGGATTGCCGCGCGTTCGCGAGCGCCCTGCGCGATGCGCACCGCGGCGTGATGCCCCCGCGCCCCGGTCGGCCGCGCGGGGCGATGCTCACCGCTTTCGCCGCAGTTCCGATCGTCGCCGCGGGGATCTACCTGCTCTGGCCGACAGGCGGCGGCGCGCGGCCGCTGATCGCCGGGGATTACCCCGATTCAAGCTTCGGCTGGTCCATCGCGATCCTCGGCGACTTCGACTCGGACGGACTCGACGAGGTCGCGATCGGAGCGCCGACGGCGCCGGCGCGCGGACACAGCCCGTGGTTCGAGCACGGCGGAGAAATCTCCATCGTGAATGGCCGCGACATTGCGGCATTCGCCCGCGGCGAATCTCCGGACTTCGCACCGCACATCGTGTCCGGCGGACGCGTCCACGCACGGGTCGGCCGCGCCGTGTCGCCCGCGGGCGACCTCGATGGCGATGGGCTTCCGGAGTTCTCGACGGTCGCGGCCTCCAGCGGCCCAGATGGCGAAGGCTTCTCGGGAATCACCGTGATCCGCGGCGATCGCCGCTTCGCCGAGCCGGGACGCACCGACCTCGTCGCGCATCCGACGCGCGAGATCGCCCTCGCGATGCGCAAAGGCCCCGCCTGCGGCATCGCCGCCGCCGACTGCGACAAGGACGGACTGAGTGACCTCGTCTGCGGCGCGATGCATGTCGATGGCGAACGACACGGGCAGCTCGTGGTCGTACACGGCTCGATAGGCTTCTTCGCCGAGGACACGCGTTCGACCGTCGTTGAATCGCCTGCAGGCCTGGCCGGTCTCGGCTGTGCGGTCGCCACGGCCCGCGGCGAACGCCGACGCTTCGTCATCGCGTCCGCGCCCGTCGGCCGAACCGAACTCGGCATGCGTGGAAGCGTCGCCATCTACGACGCCGACACGCTGTGCACGGCCGGCGCGCGGCCGCTGCGGATCGTGACGGGCGGTCGCGACGACGAGTGGTTCGGCTTCGCACTCGACGCCGATGTCCGAGGCGGCGCGCTCGCCCTCGCGGTGGGCGCGCCCGGCATCGCGCGCGGACGGGACGACAGCGGCCGCGGGTATGTGCTCTCGATTCCGTTCGGCGAACTTGACGGCCGCGAGGATCCGCTGGATGTCGACGCGCCCGAGGGTGGCAAGTTCGTCCAGTCGCGCATCGTCGGCGTGCCGTCGGGCCTCGTGGGTTCGGGCGAACTCGCGGCGCACTCGGTCGCGCTGTTCGACACCTCGTCGGCCGTCGGGTCGCCGCGGGCGACGGTGCGCGGCGTGCGATCCGGCGCGGTGCGAATCGCGCGAGGCGCGTCCGTCGAGACCATCGCCGAGGGCGCCCGAGGCGACGAGTTCGGCTGGGCGGTGGCGCGATGGAAGTCCGAGGATTCCGCGGTACTTCTGATCGG
>JBJOHC010000079.1:0-2866 GCA_046047955.1 Planctomycetota bacterium | reverse complement strand
GCGACCGCCGCCGCGCTCGTCGCCGAAGCGCTGCTCGCGCTTCCCGATCGCGCGTGCGATCCCGCGGCGCTTCTCCCGATCTACGCGCGCGAGCCCGAGGCCGTGACGAAGTGGCGCGAGCGGAAGGCATCCGCGGTCGCACCCTCGCCGCCGCCAGGCGCACGCTGAGTCGCGCAGGAATTGCGCGATCCCCAGCCGCCTCGCGCGACGCGCTTCCATCACACCGCATAGACCGAACGGGGAGTTCCGCCGATCGCCGCATTCGTGGCGGCTCATGTCGAGTCGCGCCGCCCGCGCGCCGATTCCGTGCGGGCACCGCTCGCGGTGCGGAGAAGGATCGATGCAGGGCGCCGTCTCGTTCAGCGGCGCCGGGCGTCGTGTCGCGGTCCGAGGTGACCGCGCGCAGGAGGCGAAGCATGTCGCAGTACGACCCCGATTTCACTTCCGCCGAAGGCGAGACCCCGCGTTCCGACGAGGTCTTCGATGTCGCGGCGGGTGCCGCGCCGCGTGAGGCGGGCGTTCTCTGCGTCGGCTTCGACGCGGGTCTCGCCGCCTGGATCGGCCGCACGCTCGACGCGCGCGCCATCCGCCACGACGAGACCGACACCATCGCCGAGGTGATGCGCCATGTCGTCTCCTCGACGCTCGACCTTGTTCTCGTGTCGTCCTCGGTGGGCGTCGAGTCGCTCGCGCCCGTCGTCGCGCAGGCGAAGCGCCTCGCGGGCGCGACGCGCGTCGTCGTCGTCGGCGACCGTCCCGCGGCGGGCACGCTCCTCGATGCGATGCGCGCCGGCGTCAGCGACTGGATCGACCCCGCCGACGGCCGCGACGCCCTCGACGGGCGCATCGCCTCGGCGATCGAACTCGCCCGCGAGGATCGCTCGCGCGACGCGCGCATCGCCCGCCTCAAGGGCATCTGCCGCAAGCTCACCATCACCCGCGAGGAGTTCTCGTCGCAGCTCGATTCGCTCAGCGAAGGGCTCGCGCACGCCGCCGAGGAGGCGCGCGAGCGCGCCGATGACGCGGCCGCCGCGGGCGAACTCCGCGGACTCCTCTCGCAGGAACTCGATGTCGAGGACCTCCTGCGGACGACCCTCCAGTACTTCCTCACGAAGACGGGCGCGACCAACGCCGCCGTCTTCCTCCCCGGTGCGCGATCCGACCAGTTCGGCCTCGGCGCGTACGTGAACTACGACTGCCCGCGCGCCGCCGCGCAGCCGCTCCTCACGCGGCTCGCCGAGGAGGTCTGCCCGCGGCTCGCCGCCGGCGACGACATCGTGCGCTTCGCCGACACCGACGAGTTCGTCGAGGCGGTCGGCTTCGAGGCGGCGGTCCTCGAGGACGCCGAACTCATCGCCTGGCCCGCGCGCCACGGGGACGAGTGCATGGGCGTCTTCTTCCTCTTCCGCAGCCGTTCGGAACCCTTCCGCGACGAGCTCGCGGGGCTCATCGACGTCCTGCGCCCCGTCTTCGCGGCGCAGATGGCGAAGCTCGTGCGCATCCATCACCGCTCGCGCTTCCAGTGGCCCGAAGCGGCGTCGAACGAATCGTCGGTCGACGAGGATGCCGACGGTCAGGACGGTTCGGATGGCGAGGAGTGGCGCCGCGCCGCCTGAGCGCGGCACCGCGGGCGCGCGCGGCTATCCTCCGCGCCCATGCCACGACGCACCATCGAAGCGTTCCGCGCCGAGCGCGCGACCGGTCAGGAGGCCCTCCTCGCCGTCGATCACCTCGGCATCAAGCGCTTCCTCCGCCTCGACAGCGCCACCTACGAGGATGGCGCGCTCCCGGGCCGCACGAAGGAACTCCTCGGCCTCGTGGCGAGCGCGGTCCTCCGCTGCAACGACTGCATCGACTACCACCTCGAGCAGTGCGTCGGGCTCGGCTATTCGAAGGACGAGATCGTCGACGCGCTGAACGTCGCGCTCGTCGTCGGCGGTTCGATCGTGATTCCGCACGCGCGCCACGCGATGCTCTCGCTCGACGAGCTGCTCGCCGAGCGGGCGCGCGCGGCCTCGGGCGCGGAGTGAGCGGACGGGCGGGCGTTTGGATGCGCCGTTCGACGCGCGCCCCAGACTCGCCCTCAGACTCGCACGAGCCGCGCGAGGACGGTCACGCCACCCTTCACCCGGTCGCCCTTCGCGACGAGGACCGACTCGACCTCGGCAGACGGCACGACGAGCTCCGTCGTCGAGCCGAACTTGATCATGCCGTAGCGTTCGCCGCGGCCGAGCCGCTGGCCCCGCTCGACGGGGCAGACGATCCGTCGAGCGATCTTCCCCGAGATCTGCTTCACGCCGAGGAGGATGCCGCCCGGCGTCCGCAGCCGCATCACGAGCGACTCGTTCACCTTCGCGCTCTCCTCGATGCGGACATCGAGGTACTTGCCGGGCGTGTGGACGGTGCCGAGCACCTCGGCGTCGCAGGGCGAGCGGTTGAGGTGCACATCGAGCACCGAGAGGTAGATGCGGACGATCGTCGCGGGACCCTCGGTCGCCACATGGTCGGGCACCTCGAGGACGGCGCTGACGAGTCCATCGGCCGGGCTCACGAGATCGCGCGGATCGGCGGTCGCGGGGCGGCGGAAGAGGGGATCGCGGAAGAACGACGCGAGCGCGGCCCAGACGACCGCCGCGAGCGCGACGAGCCACCACCAGCCCATGAAGACACCCGCCGCTGCCGGGAGGGCAGCGGCGAGCGTGATGATCGTCCATTCGCGGATCCCGTAGCGGGTCAGCAGCATGGGCTTCTCCGTGTTGCGTCGGGGGACGCGTCGCGTGACGCGCTCGCGCGGCTCACTCGGACGCGCGGCCGATGAAGAAGCCGACGAGGCCGAAGACCGCGGCGATGCCGGCGAGGCTTCCCG
>JBJOHC010000078.1:0-41334 GCA_046047955.1 Planctomycetota bacterium | reverse complement strand
CTCTTCGCCGGTGACCTCAGGCGGGCTCGGCCCGCATCCTCCGCGCGCGCCCCGTGGCGACGCGCGGAATCGAGATCGGGACCTCTGCTCCCGAGACTGGGAATCTGCTGGCGACGGGCGGCCCGACGCGCGATGCGCGAAGGGAGTGTGCGCGTTGCACCCCCGTCCGTTCACCCTGGCTCGATCCCGTCCCGATGGTGGCGACCGCCACCCCTCCCGGCACGCGAACTCGATCCGTCCCATGCCTGCCTTCGCGCAGGCGTACGCGGTCCGCCCTCGGGCGCCGCGAGAAGGTGTGTTGCATCGTGACCCGTCCCACCCAGTTCTCCCCCCGCAGCAAGGGTCGCTCCGGCGGCCGCCCCCAGCCGTCCTCCCGTGGCGCGTCGCATGACGCCCGCGGCCCGAGGGGCGCGCGACAGGCGCCTCCCGCCCCCGACGCCCTCGCCGAACTCGACCTCCCGCAGGACGAGACCGTGACCGTGACGACCTTCGCCGAGCTCTCGCTCGCCGAGGCGCTGCGGAACGCGCTCGCCGCCGACGGCTACGAGCGCCCGACGCCGATCCAGGCGCGCGCGATCCCGCCGCTTCTCGCGGGCCGCGACCTCCTCGGCATCGCGCAGACGGGCACGGGCAAGACCGCCGCGTTCGCGCTTCCGATCCTCGAGCACCTGCTCGCGCAGCAGGTCGCGCGGCTCGCGCCCGGACAGAAGCTCCCGCGCGGCCGGAAGCCGAAGGCGCTCATCCTCGCGCCGACGCGCGAGCTCGCCGCGCAGATCGCCGAGAGCTTCGCCTCGTACGGCCGCCACACGCCGCTCCGCTCGGTCGTCATCTTCGGTGGCGTCGGGCAGGGCCCGCAGGTGCGCGCGATCGAACAGGGCGTCGACATCCTCATCGCGACGCCCGGCCGCCTCACCGACCTCCACCAGCAGGGACTCATCCATCTCGACGCGGTCGATCACTTCGTCCTCGACGAGGCGGACCGCATGCTCGACATGGGCTTCATCGAGCCGATCCGGCGGATCGCGGCGCTCGTCCCCGCGAAGCGCCAGACGATGCTCTTCTCGGCGACGATGCCGAAGGAGATCCGCCACCTCGCGGCGGCGCTTCTCACGAATCCGACGACCGTGTCGGTGACGCCCGTGTCGTCCGCGGTCGACCGGATCGACCAGCGGCTCTACTTCGTCCTGAAGGCGCAGAAGACGCAGCTCCTCGTCCATCTCTACGACGAGATGCGCATGGACCGCGTCGTCGTCTTCACCAAGACGAAGCACGGCGCCGACCGGCTCGCGCGCAAGCTCAAGTCGAACGGGATCCGCGCCGAGGCGATCCACGGCAACAAGAAGCAGAACCAGCGCGTGCGCGCGCTCGACGCGTTCAAGTCGGGCGAGTCGCCCGTTCTCGTCGCGACCGATGTCGCCGCGCGCGGACTCGACATCGACGATGTGACGCATGTCGTCAACTACGACCTTCCGATGGAGCCCGAGTCGTACGTGCACCGGATCGGCCGCACGGCGCGCGCGGGGAAGTCGGGCCACGCGGTCGCGTTCTGCGACACCGAGGAGCGCACGCAGCTCAAGCAGGTCGAGCGGCTCATCAAGTTCGAGATCCCCCGCTTCCAGGTGCCCGCCGAGGTGCCGAAGACCGATGAGGCGGCGGCGCAGGCCGCGGGCCTCAAGCCGAAGCGCGAGCCGGTCGTCGACCGGCCGACCGAGCAGCCGCCCGCGCGCGAGCGCGGTGGCCATGGCGGCCGGTCGCAGGAGCGTGGTGGCGGTGGCCGGCACGGCCGTCGCGGTGGTGGCGGTGGTGGCGGTGGTGGCGGCGGTCGCTCGAGCGGTGGCTCGCGCGGATCGTCGAGCGCCTCGGCCCCTTCGACGGGCGGCGACGCGCGTGGGAGCGACCGCACTCCCGGACACCCCTTCTCTCGCGCGGGACGCGGAAAGCCGCGCGGTCCGGGGCGCTGAGCGCGCGGAACGCGCCCGAGGCGACCCCGAGGGACGCGTTCAAGAAACGCGCTCGCCGGACACTCGATCAGCGATCGGACGGCGCGAGCCGGCCGAGATCGTTCGGCCGCGTTTTCCTGCAACCGCCAAAGACGAGGGGTCGCCGGCCCAGGGATTCGGGTAGGGTCGGCGCCATGCGACGCATGATCCCGACCCTGTCCACCGTCTCGCTCGCCCTCGCGGCCGCCGCACCGCTGCACGCCCAGTGCACCTTCGAGGGGATTCCGACGCCCTACGGCACGGACCCCTACCGGCTCGTCGAATGGAACGGGCACTACTACGACGCCGGCTGGTTCCACCTCCGGCATCGCCCGGTCGAGGGCGGCGAGTGGGTTGCGACGGGTGGCGGTCTCTTCGGTGGCGGCGCCGCGCAGTTCGCCGAGGCAGCCGTCGAGTGGAACGGCATGCTCGTCGTCGGCGGGAACTTCGCGGGCGGCGGCGAGGTGACCTCGCGGGGCGTGATCGGCTGGAACGGCCGCGAATTCGTGGCCCTCGGCAGCGGCCTTGCGGGCGAGGTGACGGATCTCCTCGTCTGGAACGGTCGGCTCGTCGCCGGCGGGCACTTCTTCACGACGGGCGCGGGCGCGCCGGTCTCGCTCGTCGCGGTCTTCGACGAGGAGACGGGCGAGTGGGCGCCGCTTGGCGAAGGTCTCGGCAACCTTCCCTCCGGCTATTCGAGCTGGGCGATCGGTCAACTGTGCGTCCATGACGGCGCGCTGCTCGCGACCGGTCGCTTCCGAAGCTCGGGCGCGACGACGCTGAACGGCGTGGCCCGCTTCGACGAGTCGCTCGGTGCCTGGCGGCCGCTCGGCTCGGGCATCGCGGGCATGGTGGACGGCAACGTGGGCACCGCGCTCGCGTCGTTCGACGGCAGGCTCTGGCTCAGCGGCTGGTTCGGCTCGGTGGGCGGCGTCGCCGCGCCGTGGATGGCGATCTGGAACGGCAAGTCGTGGACGCCCGCCGATGCGCCGGTCACGCGTCACGCACTCGAACTCGTCGCGCACGGGGGACAGCTCTGGGGCGTCGGGCCGGGCACCTTCTCGGTCGGCGACATCGCGCGATTCGACGGCGTGTCCTGGCATGGCGTCGCGTCGTCCGACATCAACTGGCCGAACTCGCTCACACCCACCGCCGATGGAGCAGGCCTCCTCACCTGCGGAAACTTCCAGACGATCGGCGATGCCGAGGCGAACCTCGTCCGCTTCGACTGCGGCCTCGGATCGACCTGCGAGCCGGATCTCGACGGCGACGGCATGGTGGGTGCGAGCGATCTCGCGACGCTCCTCGGCGCGTGGGGCTCGGCGGGCGCCGATCTCGATGGCGACGGCGTCACGGGCGCATCGGACCTCGCGCGCATGCTCGGCGATTGGGGGGCGTGCGGCGGCTGACCGCGCGCGGAAGGCGAGTGCCACGCGAACGAGGCGCGCACGAACGAGGCGCAAACGACGGACGCCACGGAACGCCGGGCGGACGACGCGGGACCGCGAGTTGGACGCCGCCACGCGCGGCGTCGCGGCGCGTCAGTCGCAGGCGCCCCACGCCGCGAGAAGGATCGCGAGGTCGGAGGCGTTCACCTGGCCGTCACCGTCGAGGTCGCCCGCACCCGAGACGCCCCAGTTGCCGAGCAGCGCGCCAAGGTCGGTCGCGTTGACCTGACCGTCGCCATCGAGATCCGCGACGCATCCGGTCGGGCGCGGCAGTTCGAGCAGGAACGACTGCGGCCCGGCCGCGGTCCGCGCGACGCCGACGATCGTGAAGCCGTCGCCTGACATCGCGAGCGGCAGCGCCATGCGCACGCCCGAGGGGACGGCGATGCCCGCCTCGACCGCAAGGTCGTCGAGCGAGAGAAGTTCGCCGTCGACCCAGAGGTAGCCTTCACCGCCCGTCGCGGGCGGGGACGGCGTCCGGTAGAACATGAGGACGCGCGAGCCATCGTCGCTCACATCGACGGCGAATCCCGTGAGGCCCTGGATCGGCGAGACCGGAAGATTGAGGATCCCCGTCGCCTCGCTGTAGCGCCAGGCACGGTTTCCGTTCGCACCCGAGCCGAGACCGACGATCCAGCTGCCATCGGCGCTCACCGCGCCCGCCTCGCCGAGCGCACCACCGGTCGGCGTGGTGATGAGCTTCTCGACGCCGCCGCGCCAGGCCGCGCCCTGACGCGCGCCCGCGAACGAGTCCTGCCAGCCCACGATCACGGAGCCGTCGCCGCTGCAGGCGTTGGCGCGGGTCGGCGTGCCCGGGACGAGCGTCCCGAGATCCTTCAGTCCGTCGATCGGATCGAAGCGGAAGGCGCGTGCGGCGCAGCCTCCATGCCAACCGAGCCCGACGATGACCGAGCCATCACCCGACATGCCCCAGCAGCTGGTGGCGGAGAGGTCGCAGCTCGCGCCGAAGTTTCCGACGAGCGTCGTGACGCCCGTCTCGACATCATGGAAGGCACCTTCGGTCTTGCCCTGCGCGTTGAGGACGGTGATCCCGATGCGCGAGCCGTCGGCGCTCACCGCGGCCTTGCCGCCCGCGCCCTCGAACGGCGTGGCGCCGTCGACCGGAACGAGTCCGCCCTGCTGCGTCCAGTACCAGTAGTCGCCGTAGCCGTAGCCTGCCACGATGCGACCATCGTCGCTGACGGCCGACGCGGTGTCGCCCGCGATGCCGATCAGTTCGAAGCGACCTCCACCACCGGCCTGCGCCACCATGCCGCATGGTCCCGTCGCGAGAAGGAAGGCGAGTGGTGCGAGCGTCCGAGTCGATTGCGATGACATGGCTGGCACGGCGGAACCCCGTCTGAGAGTCCGACGGGATGCACGCGCCTCCGTCGGACTCTCTGGATGACCGCGCGAACATACCGTGAAATGCGGTCCACCCAAGCACACCGCCGACCGATTCCGCGCCATCGGTGAGGCACGCTGCTCCGCGCACCCGTCATCGTGCGACCGCGGTAGGAACTCAGCCGCAGGAGTCCCACTCGCCGAGGAGGATCGCCAGATCCTGCGCATCGATGTCGAAGTCGCCGTTCAGGTCGGCGTTTCCACCGAACGTGCCCCACTGCCCGAGCAGCGTCGCGAGGTCCTGCGCGTCGACGATGCCGTCACCGTTGAAGTCGGCGGTGCAGACCGGCGGAGTCTCGCGCAGGTCGAGGACGAAGGGAGAGGTGCCGTTCGGTCCGAATGCGGTCCCGACGATGGTGAGACCGTCCTCCGACATCCCGAGGGCCCAGTCGAGGAACCAGCCCTCGGGAACCTCGACGCCCGCCTCGGCGGCGAGGTCGTTCACGCGCACGTAGCCGCGCTCCTGCGACCAGAGGTAGGCACCGAGACCGCCCGCGACGCCGAAGAAGCAGAGCACCTTGCTGCCGTCGTGGTTCGCCGCCACCGGATAGCCCACGCTTCCGAACGGATTGGGCGCCATCGGCACGACGCCCTCGCTCGCGCTCCAGCGCCAGATCGCCCCGTTGTTCCAGTTCGAGCGCCCGATGCCGTAGACGAACTGTCCGTTGCCAGACACGACGCTCGCCTCCCGCATCTTCGTACCGACCGTCGAGCCCGCGGGCGGCGGCGCGACGAGATTCGTCTGCACATACGCCCCGGTCGACTCGTCGCGCACCCAGACCGCCGCCTGTCGGTAGCCCCCGTAGTCGTCGTTCCAGCCCGCGATGACGCGACCGTCGTCGCTGACGGCGTTCGCCCGCGAGGGATTGAAGAAGTAGAGGGTTCCGAGATTCGTCAGGGTGCTCGACTGACGGTCGTAGTGGAAGGCGCGGGCCTCGCAGCCGACTTCCCATGCGAGCCCGACCACATGGCGGCCGTTCCGCGACATGCCCCAGGCGCTCGAGCGGGAGATGTCGCAGTTGAATCCGTAGCTTCCGATAGTCTCGGTGGTGGTGAAGGCGATGTCGTAGATCGTGCCCTCGGACTTCTGCTCCTTGCCGACGAGCGACTGGCACATCAGCTCGCGTCCGTCGGCGGTGAGCGCGGCACTCCCGCCGACTCCGCTGCCCGGCGGAATGGTCGTTCCGATCAGCTGGACCACGCCGGTTTCGCGCGTCCAGTACCAGTAGGAGAGAGGGTCGTAGCCGACGACCACTCGGCCGTCGTCGCTCGCGTCGATCGCGAACGACTGGGGCACCAGGCCGAGAAGAAAGAGCTCGCCCGCATGGGCGGATCCCGTGAGAAGGGCCCCGAGGCAGGGAAGGACGGGCAGGATGCGTGAGAGGGTTCGCATGAATGTTCCTGAGTGCGGCGAGGCGGGAGTGAAGGCGCTCCACCGTCGGCACAGGGCCAGCGATGGAGCGCCTCTCGAAGAATGGGAACCGGCCCCGGGTGCCCCGATTGGAAAGTCAGGGCCGGGTGCGGCGATCTCTTAGTTGCAGGTCCCCCAGCTGCCGAGCAGTGCCGCAAGGTCGGCTCCGTCGGTGTTTCCGTCGCCATCGATGTCGCCGTCCGCCGTTCCCCACCCACCAAGGAGCGAGGCCAGGTCGGCACCGTCGACGATTCCGTCGCCTGTGAAGTCGCCCGCGCACGCCTCGGTCGCTCCGAGGTCGATGGTGGCGATCGCGTAGATCGCGTTGATGGTGTCACCCGCGCGGATGACGAGCGTGCCCGAGCCGTTCAGAGAGCTCGAGCCGCCGTTGCCGTTGTGAAGCGTCGAGCCGCCGAGCGAGAGCTGGTTGCACGGGGTGCCCGTGAAGTTCGTGTCACCCGCGCGGGCGATGGTCCGCAGCCCCTGCACCTTGTCCCACGCGAAGAGGCACGCGGCCGTCGTGGTGTCCGCCAGCTGCACGGTGTTCGTGAAGACCACGACGCCGGAAGCGCTGAGCGTGACGCTCGACGAGCCGTTCAGGCTCCGGAAGGTGGCGCCCTTCACGCCGGGCACCGCGTCGCCCTGGCGACAGATCGTGTACTTGGTCCCGTCGGCATCGCGGTATCCCATGTAGGTGGCGAGGTCGGCGAGGGCCGTTCCATCGGGATTCTGCAGGATGCCCTGGTACGCCATGTCGCCGTTCACACCCATCACGAAGCCGGTGGTGTTCGGGGTGCCGAAGACCGCGCCGTCGGTCATGCCGGGCACGCTCTCGCCGCGACGGAGAAGGACCTCGATGGATCCGTTCGACTCGCGGAGGATGGCGCGGTCGTCGACGGTCGGCGTCACCGCGGCGCCCTCGAGATCGGCGAGGAAGGTGACGGTGCCGTTCTGAATCGGCTGGATCGCGGGGCTGAAGTTGGCGCCGGCCTTGTAGGAGGTGTCGGCGAGGCCCGGAACCGGATCGCCCTCGCGGCAGAACATGCGGAGACCGCCCTTCGTGCCGATCGTGGTGAACCGCGCCTTGTCGCTGCTCGGGAGGACCGAGCCGCCCACGAGCGTTCCGCCGAATTCGACGGCGTCGCCGTTCTGATTGAGGCCGAAGGAGTCGGGGGTGAGCGTCGTGCCGTCGGAGAAGCCCGGCGCCGCATCGCCCTTGCGGGCGACGACCTGCGCACCGTCCGGACCGAAGAGCATCAGCGCCTGGTTGTTGACGGTCCCCGAGACATCGCCGCCCGACAGCGTCACGAGCAGCGGGAAGCGGCCGTCGTCGCTCAAGCGCGAGCCGGAGCTGATGCTCATCGAGGTCGTCATGATGGCGCCGCCGCCACCGGGATAGGCATCTCCCTCGCGACCGAGGAGGAAGGGCGTCCCGTCGGCCGCGACGAAGAAGGCGGCCGTGTCGTTCGCCGTCGTCACGCCCGCGCCGTTGAGGTTGCCCGCGACGAGCGCGCCGCCGTCCGCGGAGAGGTTGTTGCCGCTCGAGAGTCCGTTGATGCCCGAGGCGGTGTTGAAGACGACATCGGGAATGAGGTTCCCGGGGACGGCGTTGCCCTCACGGGCGAGGACATCGAACCCGTTCGCATCGCCGCGGACGATGATGCGGGAATTCGCGGTGGTCACGCCGGGACCCGCCATCTGACCGCGGAACGAGACGCGACCGTCGGCGCCGATGGTCGGGTTGTTGAACTGGTTCGGCACCCAGACGTTCTTCGGGAAGCCTGGAACATTCGTCGTCGCACCATCCGCCACGGTCAGGATCTGCCACTCGCCGTCGGCCGACGCCGTGGCGAGGAGGCTGCTTGCGAGGAGAACGCCGAGGACACGGGAGGACATCATGGGAGGCTCCGGCCGAAAGGCCATGCGTGAGGGGTGGGTCGATCGGCTGCGGTGCGAGGCGCGGGATGCGCTGGCAGCGATCCGAAGTTCAGTCGAGGTTCTGTCGAGGTTCCGTCGAGGTTCCGTCGAGGTTCCGTCGAGGGCCGCACGTGCGGCGGGTGAGCATGGGCGGTGTCGCCCGAGATTCCAAACGGATTCCACGGGGATTCCCGAGGGATTCCCGAAGGAAAGGTCGAAGCGATCGGACGCCGGCGGATTCCCTGCCGGCACGGTTCCGACTGTACGGTTCATGGAATCTATGCGGACTTTTCCGTGCCGCAAGTTTTCCCTAGGGAAAATGCATGCATAGTCAAGGCGTATCCTCGTCCCCTGCCGAGGGTCCGAGTACTTCGGCGCCCGAGGTGCCTCCCCGACATGCGCACGCGAAACTCCCGAACCGTTCCGACCCGCGCCATCTCCGCCCTTCGGAAGGGTCCGGAGGTCGAGCCTCTGCGAAACGACCTTGGAGTTGCCGTCCAGGCCGTCCGGGCGGCCTTCCTGCAGGCCTGCACGGATGTCGGGGTGGATCCCCTCCGACCGCAGGAGGTCTCGCGCCGCCTGGGCGTCAACAAGAACCTCTCCTGGAAGATGGCGCGGGTGGTCTCGTCGCACGACGAGATCGAAGCCGCCGCGATGATGCCCGGCGCCGAGGGGACCGAAATCCTCGCGAGGGCATTCGAGACGCACCTCGCTCCACCCGCGGATCTCGAGAATCTCCGTCGGGCCTTTCGCGACTTCGACCTCGCCGTGTCTCGCCACGGAGGATCGCGGGCCGAATTCGACGCGATGCTCGACGGGATCCGGAGCGACTCGAATCTCGAGGCTTCGCGTCGAGCCGCGTTCAAGGCGCTTTCCGGCCTCTTCGGCGTGCGGGCGAAGGTGCGCTTCTCGCTCTACGGGATCGGTCCCGTGAAGGCGAACGGTCGAAGCGACATCTCGCTCGTCGCGGGTCTCGCGGGACTGTGCCGACTCCGCCCGATCGGGGCGCTGCCCATCTTCACCACGCGAACGACGGGCCTGAACGCCGAGCGGCCGCTGGTCGAGGCGGCGGAGGAAGACGGCGCGAGCGCGTTCCTCCTGCGGGATTTCTCGAGCTTCCCACCGGAGAGCGCGCGGACGGTGCGGTTCGAGGGCGGCATGCGCGTCGAGTTCGCCGACGCGCCGATCGGCCGGATCGGCGAGGCCGATCTCTACTTCGGCCATGTCCTGCCGGACGCGTACGCCCCGCAGGCCACCGAAGGCGATGATCTCGTCGAACTGATGACGAAGGTGCACCTGCCGGCGGAGCGTCTCGTGTCCCTCGTCTATGTCCACCGCTCGCTGGGGGGTCTCGATTCGATCGACGCCTCCTGGCACGCGACGATGAGTTCGCCCCTGGAACCAGCCATCCGTCAGCGCCAGACGACGCTGCCGATCGACGCGGGACTCCGACTGGTCGACGGTGCGGCGGACGCGCTCGAATGGACCGGGCTCGAGGGATCGGCGGAGATGGCGCGGCTTGCGCTGGCGGCCATCGGCACGGTGCCGGAAGACTGTCGGCTCTACGTCGTGGACTGCACGCATCCCCCCGCGCCGGCGACGCTCCTCGTCCGGTGGGATCTGCCGTCGGCCGGCTCCTGATCGGGCGGACGCCTGCGCGTCGCGCGCCGGGAGACCATCGGGCGAGACCGGTGCTAGCGCGAGACGCAACCCTCGCTCGGGACGCCACCGTCGTACGAGAGGAACCCGAGGTGGAGCTGCGCGTGGCCGAGGTTGAGGCGCGTCGACTCGTCGTGCGTCATCGGGCCGAACATCGGGCTCGGGGCGGTGGCCTCCTCGCCGCGGTCGATCCGGTCGAGGACGGCGCGGAGGCGCGCGAGCGCAGGCGTGAACGGAGCGCCGGGGGTCGGGAGGAGGAACGCGGCCTCCTTCGGGAGGCGGATGCCCGCGGGCGTGGTCGCGCCGCTCGTCACGCGCCGCTTCATGAGCCGCCCGACGAGGCGCATCCAGAACGGCGGCTTCGCTTCGGCGGGCCAGCCGTCGAAGGAGTACTCCCAGGTCTTCGCGACATGGTCGAGGATCTCGCCGGGCGTCCAGTTGCCGGTGTGCGCGAGCGTGCCCGCGGCCTCGGCCGCCTCGATGCGCGCGAGCTCCTCCTTCAGGCAGCCCGTGCAGTGGAACGAGAGTTCGCGGCGTGCGGCGCGCTTCGTGTCGATGGGCATGGCGTCGTCTCGGAATGCGGATGAACGCCGCGGCGTGCGGCGATCGTGGCGGGAACGCGCCTAGCGCACGGGCCGCGCGACATACGGTCGCGCGGGCGCGTCGGCGGTCGGCTTCGCGTTCATCGTGTACCAGGCCTCGGTCGACCAGATCGCGTCGCCCGCGCGCGAGGTCGGCGCGGTGCGGAGATGGACCACGCGACCCGCCGCGATCGACGGCGCGCGCAGGCGGACGGCGCGGCCGCCGTCGAAGGGCGTCGCCTCGACGACCTCGACCGCCTCGTCGTCGATCTTCGGTCCGCCGTACTGCTCGGTCGCCTCGTAGCGCCACTGGCGCAGCGCGAAGTTCGCGGGGTTCGCGAGCCACGCCCCGTCGACGGGCGCCGTGAAGCGCACCTCGAGGCCGTCGGCGGTCGGCGAGACGCGCTCGATCTCGAAGACCTCGGCGCCGGTCGGGCGCAGGCGCTCGAGTCCGAAGCGCCGGTCGCGCCAGTTCCAGTTGCCGCCCGAGCCGATCGAGCCCGCGTAGAGGCAGCCGTCGGGACCCTCGACGAGGCGCTGCACGCCGCCCTCGAGTCCGTTGCCCGCGCGGTACGCGCAGCCCTGTAGTTCGCCCGCGACCTCGTCGAGCGAGACGCGGCTGAAGCCTCCGAGCGTGAGCTCCGCGAGCCAGAGCTGCCCCGCGAAGACGCCGTCGCGAATCACGAGCGGCGTGGTCGGCGAGTTCGCGATCTCGTTCTGCGGAAGCCAGACCGCGGGCGGCGACGGCGGGTTCTCCGAGTAGAGGCTCGCGTGGCCGCCCTCGGGATAGACGCGCGACTTCTGACGGCCGTTGTAGTGGCCGTAGAAGCGGCCCTCGCGCGGCGCGTTCAGCTTGCTCGCGGGCATCCAGGCGCCCTGGTTGTCGGTGACGAACGCCTGCCCGTCGGCCGCGACCTCGACGCCGTTCGGCGTGCGGAATCCGCCCGCGAGGAACTCGATCTCCTTCGTGTCGACATGGATCCGGTAGAGCGTGCCGCGGTTCGGCGGGTTCGGGCCGTTGAGGCCGGGCGTGTCGCCCTCGACGCCATCCTTCTCGATCGTGTTGCCGAAGTAGATCGAGGTCGACAGCGTGCCGTAGATCCAGCGGTCCCTCTCCTTGAGGCCGAAGGAGAAGTGGTGGTAGTTGTCGCCGATCCAGGGGCGCGCCCACTCCTCGTGCGTTTCGAAGACGCCGTCCTTGTCGAGGTCGCGCAGGCGGTCGATGCCCGGGCGGTGCGAGACGAAGATGTCGCCGTCGACGACGACGATGCCGCACGGGTCGTGGTATCCGCCGGGGAGCTTCGCGACGGTGATGGTCCCGGGCGTGCCGCCGATCACACCCGACAGGATGTGGAGCGTGCCGTTGAACGCCTCGCGGAGCTCGCCGTTGTTCATCGGCTCGAAGTCGCTCACGACGAGGCGGCCGTCGGGGAGGAACGCCATGCCGCCGATCCTCGGCTCGAAGCCCTCGGGGCGGAGCGGCTCGATCGCGAAGCGCGGGTACGCGGCCTCGATCGGCAGACCGTCGCCCGGGCGCTGGTGCTCGCGGCCGTCCCTGTAGACCTTCGCGCCGGGCGCGACGACGCGCGTGACGCCCGACTCGGTGCGGAACGCCTCCGCGGGCACGGGCTCGAAGCGGCCGCGGCCCGGGCGCTTCCAGTTGAGGATCAGCGCGGCGCCGCCGCCGTTCTGGAAGAGGTCGATGCGGAAGGGATGGAGGCCGCGATCGAGGTCGATGCCGCCTTCCTTCGGCGTCGGCGGATGGACGCCGTCATGGACGATCACGCGCGTGCCGTCGATCTCGAGGATCGCGCCGTCGTCGGCGCGGAGTTCGAAGGTGTAGAAGCCGGGTTCGTCGATCGCGAGGAAGCCGAGCGCCTCGACCGCGAACTGGACCTTCGGTCCCGCGGGACCGACGAGCGCGTCGAGGTCGGCGAAGTCGATGCGGTCCTCGAGGCGGTCGATGTTCGGCGTCGCGTCCTCGGCGACGCGCGCGACGCGTTCGAGCTCGCGGTTCACCTCGTAGACGCGGAGCGTGTAGCCCTGCTCGAGCGGCTTCGCGGGCGGATCGTCGACGGCGTGCGCGTGAAGTGCGGCGAACGACGACGGCGCCGCGACGAGGAGCGCGGCGATCCATCCGGGCAGGTTCCGAGGAGGCATGGGGCGGATGCTACACGAGCGGTACACTCGATCCATGCCGACCGCCGCGCTCCTCGCCGCAGTGTCCTTCGCCGCCTCGCTCTCCGTGACCGCGGCCCCACCCCTGCCCTCGACGGCCGCGCCGCCCACGACGACCGCGCCCGCCGCCGCGGCGGCCAGCTCCGACGCGGGACCGCGGGACATGGTGCGCATTCCCGCGGGCCGCTTCCGCATGGGCACCGACGACGAGCGCTCGTTCGCACCCGAGCGGCCCGCGCACGAGGTCGAACTCGACGCCTACTGGATCGATCGCCACGAGGTCACGAACCGCGAGTACGCGGCGTTCGTCGCGGCGACCGGGTACCGCACCGTCGCCGAACGCGCGGTCGACTGGGAGGAGCTGAAGAAGCAGGTGCCGCCCGGAACCCCGAAGCCACCCGACGAGATGCTCGCGCCGGGCGCGCTCGTCTTCCTGCCGAAGACGGGCGATCGCGCGGGCGGCGTCGAGGGCTGGTGGTCGTGGGTCGTCGGCGCGAACTGGCGCCATCCCGAGGGACCCGCGTCGTCGATCGAGGGTCGCGAGGACCATCCCGTCGTCCAGGTCGCGTTCGAGGATGCCGAGGCCTACGCGCGCTGGGCGGGCAAGCGGCTGCCGACCGAGGCGGAGTGGGAGCGCGCCGCGCGCGGCGACCTCGTCGACACGCGCTACGCCTGGGGCGACGAGCCCGTCGACGACGAGACGCGCCTGCGCGCGAACATCTGGCAGGGCGAGTTTCCCGCGCGCAACACGCTGAAGGACGGCTTCATGCGGACCTCTCCGGTCGGCCGCTTCGCGCCGAACGGGCTCGGGCTCGTCGATGTCGCGGGCAACGTGTGGGAGTGGTGCGCCGACCGCTACGACGCCGTGGCCTACGCGCGGCGACTCGGCGAGGCGCGCGCGAAGGGCGCGGTCGTGCGCAACCCCGTCAACCTCGAGCGCTCGTGGAATCCCGACGAGGCCGTCCCCACCGCGGAATCGCGGGTGATCCGCGGCGGCAGCTTCCTCTGCCACGCGAGCTACTGCGAGTCGTACCGGACGAGCGCGCGGCGCGGACTCACGCCCGACACGGGCATGTCGCACGTGGGCTTCCGCTGCGCGGCGAGCGAGGCGCAGGCGGCGGCGATCGTCGCGCGGGAACGCGCGGAGGCGTCGAGGGAGCCTGCGACGGGGCCTGCAAATGGGGCGGCGGGCGCGACCGAAGCCGCGCCCGCCGCGCCATCCACCGCGCCGGTCGCCGGTCCCGTCTGAGGACCGGGCGCGCGCGAAGCGCCGGACCGATGCCGGAGGAGTTCGCGACTCAGGCCTTGCCGTCCTTCGCCGCCATCATCGACAGCATGTCGACGCAGCGGTTCGCGTAGCCGAACTCGTTGTCGTACCAGCTCACGACCTTGAAGAAGCGGTCGGAGAGCTGGATGCACGCCTTCGCGTCGAAGATCGAGCTGCGCGCGTCGCCGAGGAAGTCGCTCGAGACGACCTCCTCCTCGGTGTAGCCGAGGACGCCCTTCAGCGCGCCCTCGCTCGCGGCCTTCATCGCGCCGTTGATCTCTTCGAGGCTCGTCGCCCGGGTCGGGCGGAAGGTGAGGTCGACGCACGAGACGTTCGCGGTCGGCACGCGGAAGCTCATGCCCGTGAGCTTCCCCTTCGTCTCGGGAAGGACGAGGGCGCACGCCTTCGCGGCGCCGGTCGAGCTCGGGATGATGTTCATGTAGGCGTTGCGGCCGCCGCGCCAGTCCTTCTTCGAGGGGCCGTCCTGCGTCGGCTGCGTGGCGGTGACGGCGTGCACCGTCGTCATGAGGCCCTCCTCGATCCCGCAGGTCTCGAGGAGCACCTTCACGACGGGCGCGAGGCAGTTGGTGGTGCAGCTCGCGTTGCTCGCGATGGTGTGCTTCGCGGGGTCGTACTGCGCGCAGTTCACGCCGCGGACGAAGGTCGGAACCTCCTTCTCGCTCTTCGTGGGCGCCGAGATGAGGACGCGCTTCGCGCCCGCCGCGAGGTGCTTGCCCGCGTCCTCGGCGGTCGTGAAGAGGCCCGTCGACTCGAGCACGTAGTCGACGCCGAGGTCCTTCCACGGAAGTTGCGAGGGATCCTTGACCGCGCTGCACGAGGTCCGCACGCCGTTCACGACGATCGCCGACTCCTCGGACTTCACCTCGGCGTCGAAGCGGCCGTGCATGGTGTCGTGCTTGAGGAGGTAGGCGAGGTTGTCGGCGGGCACGAGGTCGTTCACGCCGACCACCTCGATGCCGCCGCGGGCGGTGGCGATGCGGTGGACGAGACGGCCGATGCGGCCGTAGCCGTTGATTGCGATGCGGACTGCCATGGTGCTGTCGGTGCCTCCGGTGGCCGTCGTACGGCCGGGCGTGCGATCCCGCGTGGGGAAAGGGGCGGAGGATAGGACGGTGCGGGTGCGGCTTCAAGGAGCGGCGTGAAGGAGCGGGCGTGCGGCCGGAGCGCGTCGGGTGGGCGGGAGGACGGCGGGTACACTCGGCGGGATGCCCGCCGGGCGCGTCCTCTCAATCGTCCTTCTCGCACTGATCGGGCTGCTCGCCGCGGGGCGTTCCGCGGGTGCGTCGCAGGATGGCGGCGCCGAACGCGCGGCGGCGCCCGAGCGGCTCGTCGTCGGCGTCTTCGAGGCGCCCCCGTTCAGCGAGCCCGTGCGCGCGGCCGACGGGACGACGGTCTGGACCGGAACCTCGATCCAGCTCTTCGAATCGGTGGCGGACTCGCTCGGCTTCGAGGTCGAGTATCGCGCGGGACTCGAGGACGATGTCCTCGAGGCGCTCGCGCTCGGATCGATCGATGTCTGCGCGTCGCCCCTCGCGCCGACGCCGGCGCGCCTGCGTCTCTTCGATCTGTCGCATCCGTTCGCGACGGTCGGGCTCACGGCGGCGCTGCGCGCGGAGGATGCGATGCTCGACGAGCTCGGCCTCCTTGCCGACGGACTCGTCAAGGCCTCGCAGCGGCGCATCTACCTCATCCTCGGGCTCGCCATCGTCGCCGCGGCGGCGCTCCTCTGGTTCCTCGAGCGCTCGCGCAACCAGGACTTCGGGAGCCGTCGGATCGACGGGTTCGGCTCGGCGCTCTGGTGGGCGGTGGTGACGCTGTCGACGGTCGGCTACGGCGACAAGGTGCCGCGGACGCCGCCTGGACGGTTCGTCGCGGGCGTCTGGATGCTCGCGTCGCTCGTGCTGACCTCCATCTTCACCGCGACGATCGTGAGCTCGCTCACGATCGGATCGCTCCAGACGGTGCGCGTCGAGTCGCCCGCCGATCTCGCGCGGCTGCGGGTGGTGGCGGTGCGCAGCTCGATCGCCGCGTACTGGCTCGAGGGAATCGGGATCGACTTCACGGGCGCGACCTCGCTCGAGGCGGCGCTCGATCGCCTGGCGCGGGGCGAGTGCGACGCCGTCGTCGGACCCGCGATCGAGCTGCGCAGCGCGGCGCGCGCGTGCGAGGGGATCGTCGTCGGGAAGGCGCGATTCACGGAGGAATACATGTGTTTCGGACTCGCGCGTGGACGCGGGGACGACTTCGCGCGGAAGGTCGACGAGGCGATCATCACCCGTGCGATGCCGAGCGCCGGCATGGCCGAACTCGAGCCGGTCAGGGTTGCTCCGCTTCCCGCCGATCGCCGCTCCGAGGGAGAGCCCTCGCGCGGCGATCGCTCGAGCGAAGCGAACTCGCGCGAAGAGACCTCGCGCGACGAGACCTCGCGTGGAGACTCCTCCCGCGAACGCCCCCCCGCCACCACCGCCGCCCCTCCGCCATCGGGCGGATGAACTCGATGCCGCGGCGCGGACGGCCGCAGCGCGATCCAGACGATCGACGACACCCCGCCACGAGCGACCCCATGCAGAACGATCACGCGGCCTCGCCGACCGACCGGCCCTTCCCCACCCGCCCCGTCGCCGAGGTCCTCGGCCGCGAGCGCGCGATCGTCGCGATGATCCACCTCGCGGCGCTCCCCGGCTCGCCCCGCGCGGCGCTTGAACCGCACGAGATCGCCGCGCGCGCGGTCGCCGAGGCGAGGCTCTACGCGGAGGCGGGCTTCGACGCGATCCTCCTCGAGAACATGCACGACGCGCCCTATCTCGCGCGCGCGGTGGCGCCCGAGACGATCGCGGCCTTCACGCGCGCGGCGTGCGAGGTGCGCGCGGCGGTCGAGGTGCCGCTCGGCGTGCAGGTCCTCGCGGGCGCGAATCACGCGGCGCTCGCGATCGCCCTCGCGGCCGAATGCGCCTTCATCCGCGCGGAGGGCTTCGTCTTCGCGTCGGTCGCCGACGAGGGGCTTCTCGCCGAGGCGGACGCGGGACCGCTCCTGCGCGCGCGGCGCGCGATGGGCGCGGAGCGCGTCGCGATCTACTGCGACATCAAGAAGAAGCACTCGGCGCATGCGATCACCTCGGACACCTCGCTCGCCGACCATGCCCACGCGGCCGAGTTCTTCGGCGCGGACGGCGTGATCGTGACGGGAACCGCGACGGGCGTCGCGACGCCCGTCGCCGATCTCGGCGCGGCGCGGCGCGCGTGCGGGCTGCCCGTCCTCGCGGGAAGCGGCGCGACCGCGGCGAGCGTGCGCGAGGTGCTCGCGACCGCGGACGCGGTCATCGTCGGCAGCGATCTCAAGGCCGACGGCCGCTGGTGGAACGCCCCCGATCCCGCGCGCGTCGAGCGCTTCGTGCGCGCCGCGCGCGGCTGATAGACTCGCGCCCCCGGAAACCCGCCTCCGTGCTGATCCACCTCAACGGCCGACTCGTCGACGAACGCGACGCGCACATCAGCGTGCTCGACCGCGGGTTTCTCTTCGGCGACGGCGTCTACGAACTGGTGCGGTACTTCGACGGGCGCGGCGTCGCGCTCGACGCGCACGCGGCGCGGCTCGCGCGGAGCCTCGCGCACGCGCGGATCGCGGGCTTCGACGCGGCGCGCCTCGGCGCGATCGCGGCGGAACTCCTCGAGGCGAACGGACTGCGCGACGCCGCCGTCTACCTGCAGGTGACGCGCGGCGCGGGCGCGGTGCGCTCGCATGTCCCGACGACGGCGCTCGTGCCGACGGTCGTCGCCTTCGCGGCGGCGGCCGAGCCGCTCTCCTCGCTCGTCGCGCCGGCCGAGGTCGCCGCGATCACCGCCGAGGACATGCGCTGGCGGCGCTGCGAGATCAAGACGATCTCGCTGATGGGGAACATCCTGCACCTCCTCGCCGCCGACGACGCGGGCGCCGCCGAGGCGATCCTCCACCGCGACGGGCTCGTCGGCGAGGGCGGCTACTCGAATGTCGCGATCGCCTCGCGGGGCGTGCTCGTGACGCCGCCGGTCGACGAGGATCCGCCGATCCTCCACGGCACGGCGCGCGCCGATCTCCTCGCCGCCGCGCGCGAGGCGGGGATTCCCGCGGAGATCCGCCCCGTCACCCTCGCCGAACTCCGCGCCGCCGACGAGGTGATGATCACCTCGAGCCGCCGCTTCGTGAACGCGGTGGTGCGACTCGACGGCACGACCGTCGGCGACGGCGCCGCGGGTCCCGTCTGTCGCGCGCTCTTCGCCGCGATCCGCGCCGGACTTGCGCGCGCGGCGGGCGCGGCCCCCGCTTCCCTCACCTGACCTTCCCGGACGCCCACGCGTCCGGTCACGCGAGCAGATCATGCCCAACGACACCCAGCCACCCGTCCTCGCCATCCAGGTGGGAAACACGCGCGTCAAGCTCGCCGTCTTCCGCGAGAGCGACCCCGAGGAGACCGTCTTCGTCGCGAAGGACGATCTCGCCGGCGCGATCGGCCACGCGACGCGGCTCTACGAGTCGATCGGCGCGGAGCCCGACGCCGCGGTCGTCGTCGCGAGCGTGAACGATCCGGTCGCGAAGGAGCTCGAGGGTGCGCTCGCCGACCAGCTCGGCTGCGACATCTACCGGATCGGCCGCGACATGCCCGCGCCGATCGGCACCTGCCTCGCGCCCGAGGCGACGCCAGGCGTCGACCGCCTGCTCAACGCGGCGGCGGCGTGGGCGACGCTGCGGCAGGCGTGCATCGTGATCGACGCGGGCACCTGCGTGACCGTCGACTTCGTCGACGGCGAGGGCGTCTTCCACGGCGGCGCGATCGCGCCCGGCCTGCGCATGCAGCTGCGCGCGCTCCACGAGCACACCGCGGCGCTCCCCGCGATCGACGCGGGCGACGGCGCGTTTCCCGTCCCCGAGGGAAGCGCGTGGGGCGCCGACACGCGCGAGGCGATGCTGCGCGGCGTCTACCACGGCGTGCGCGGACTGGTCTGGCGACTCGTCGAGCGCTACGCCGAGGCGTACGGCGGCTTCCCGCTCGTCGTCGCGACGGGTGGCGATGCGGCGGCGCTCTTCGCCGACGATGAACTGGTGAACAAGCTCGTGCCCGACCTCGTCCTCCGCGGCATCGCGGTCGCGGCGAAGGCGGCGCTCGCGCCCGAGGATGGCGATCCGCTCGCGCGTCCGGAGGCGGGGCTCGATCCCTCGGGGCGCGGTCCTTCGGGGCTCGATCCTTCGGGGCGGGGCGGACGCCTCGCGGACCCGAACGGCGGGCTTCCCTTCGGCGATGGCGGCGACGACGCCGACGACCCGTTCGCCTGAATCGGGCGGAAGGCGCCGCGAGCGCGCCCTCACCCGGGCGAGACGCGAATTCCGCGGAAAAGCGGCGCAGATCGACCTTTCCTCGCGGCGAATCCCCGTTTTCCTCGCCCGGACCGTCCGCGTATCCGACGATTCCTCCCGATGGACGCCGTGTCCGCCGCGATTCCGCCCGACTCCAGCGCCCCCCTCGAGGTCGCCTGCTTCCGCGCGACCCCGCACGGAATGGGCGCGGTGGCGATGATCGAGATCGTCGGCGATGTGTCGGCGTGCCTCGAGGCGCTCTGCGGGCGCGATGTCGAGGTCGGCGGACTGCGCCTCCGGAAGTTCGCGTCGATCGACGACGGGCTCGTCGCGCGGCTCGCGCCCGAGCGCGCGCAGATCATGCCGCACGGCGGCACGCGCATCGTCGAGCGGCTCGCCGAATGGCTCGAGGCGCACGGGGCGAACTGGATCGACGACCCGCTCGGCGCGCAGTCGGCGCTCGACCCGATGGAGATCTTCCCCGAGGCCTCGGGGCCGGTCGAGGCGCTCGCCCTCGCGACGCTCGCGCGCGCGGCGAGTCCGCTCGCGGTGCCGCTTCTTCTCGCGCAGGCCGAGCGCTGGGCCGCGCATGGCGGCGCGCCGCTCTCGGAGGACGACCTCGCGCGCGCACGGCGGCTCGACCGACTCGTCACGCCGCCCCGCGTCGCGCTCATCGGTGCGCCCAACGCGGGCAAGAGCACGCTCTCGAACGCGCTTCTCGGCCGCGAGGGATCGATCGTGTCGGAGCTACCCGGGACGACGCGCGACGCGGTGAGCGCGCGACTCGACCTCGGCGGACTCGTCGTCGAGTGGTTCGATCTGCCCGGCTTGCGCGCGACCGACGACCCCGTCGAGCGCGAGGCGATCGCGCTCGCGCAGCCGCTTCTCGCGGACGCCGACTTCGTCGTCTCGCTCGCGGCGCCGGGCATTCCGTGGCTGGACGGCGGACGCGCGCCCGACCTTCGCGTCGCGGCGAAGTGCGATCTCGCGCGCGGCGCCGGCGACGACACGCTCGCGCGGGCCGACCTCGCGGTCAGCGCCGCGACCGGCGAGGGGCTCGACGCGCTTCGGAGGCGGATCCGCGACATGCTCGTGCCGCCCGAGGATCGCGCGAACGAACGGCCGTGGCGCTTCGACGCGCGGCTCGACACCGCGCGCGGCTGACGCCCTGGCCGCGGCACGATGCGCCGCGCGCATCCGCGCGACGGACGCGCTCAGAGCCCCATGATCGAGTAGCCGCTGTCGACGTAGAGCACCTGCCCCGTCGTCCCGCGCGAGAGATCGCTCAGGAGGAACGCGGCCGCGTCGGCCACCTCGGGCGCCTCGATGTTGCGCGGGAGCGGCGCGACCTGCGGGATCCGGTCGAGGATCGAATCGAAGCCGCCGACGGCCGACGCCGAGAGCGTCTTGATCGGACCCGCCGACACGAGGTTCGTGCGGATCTCCTTCACGCGGCCGAGCTCCATCGCGAGGTAGCGGTTCGTCGCCTCGAGCGCCGCCTTCGCGACGCCCATCACGTTGTAGCCGGGGACCGCCTTCTCGGCGCCGTAGTAGCTGAGGCCGACGATCGCGCCGCCCTTCTTCATGACGGGAAGCGCCATGTTCGCCATCGCCATGTAGCTGAAGGCGGAGATGTCCATCGCGTTCGTGAAGACCGCGCGCGGCGTGGCGGCGAACTTCCCGAGGCGGAGCCAGTCCTTGTCGGCGAACGCGATCGAGTGGACGATGAAGTCGATCTCGCCGAAGTCCCTGCCGACGCGCTCGAAGCACGCGGCGATGTCGGCGTCGCTGCCGACGTCCATTGGCTGGAGCCACGGCTCGGAGACGCCGAGCGACTCGACGATCTTGCGCGTGCGGCGCTCCATCTTCTCGCCCGGCATATGGGTGAAGATGCAGGACGCGCCCTCGCGGAGAAGGCTCTGCGCGATGGCGGTCGCGATGCTCGTCTCGTGCAGCACGCCCGTGACCAGGCCGCGCTTGCCGTTCATGATGCCCATGGTTCGACTCCTTCGTGTCTCGTGCCGCGCCGCGGCGGGTCGCGCAGGGTAGCGGACGCCCCGCGGACGCGCCGCGACGCCCCTTTCCCTCGCGCGCGCGGCGCGCTACGCTCCGCGCTCCTGCGCGCGTAGCTCAATTGGACAGAGCATCGGTCTTCGGAACCGAGGGTTGGGGGTTCGAATCCCTCCGCGCGCGTTTGACGGCGAACGACGACAGCGCCCATTGCGCGGACGACGCGCCGTTGCGCGTCGGCGACGCCGTCCGCGACTCCGTTCTCACCGCCGTCCTCACCGCCGTCCTTACCACCGTCGAGGAGGCGCTGCGCGCGACGCCCGACGAGGCGCTCGCCCGCGCCGTCGAGCGTCTCTCCGATCTCTACACGACGGGCCGCGGCTCGCTCGCGCACGCGCAGGCGGATGCCGCGCATCTCGCCGCGAAGCGCGAGTACTTCCTCGCGAGCGACGCGCCCAAGGTCGGGCTCGCGCTCGACGAGTGCGTCGCGCGGCACGCGGCGTTCGCGCGGCTCGAGACGCTCGAGACGGTGCGCGTCGTCGATCTCGGCGCGGGCGTCGGGGCGACGAGCGTCGGGTTCCTCGCGTGGCTTGCGGGTCGAACGGGCGCGGCCGCGGATCGGCTGCGGCGCGTCGAGTTCCACGCGGTCGAACTCGGGGGACCCGCGGCGCGCGCCTACGGCGAGGCGGTCGAGGTGGCCGCGCGGGCGGCGGGCATCGCGTGCACGGTCGAGGTCGTCGCGCGGGATTTCCGCGAGGCCGCGCCGCCTGCGTGCGATCTCATCCTCTGCCAGACCGCGCTCAACGAACTGCTCGTGGGCGAGGCGCACGAGCCCGCGACGGTCGCGCTCGCCGCGCGCTGGACGCGGCACGCGCCACTCGTCCTGATCGAGCCCGCGCTGCGGCCGACGACGCGCGCGCTCATGGCGCTGCGCGACGCGCTCGTCGCCGAAGGCGCCGCGCAGGTCGTCGCGCCCTGCCCGCATCAGGGCCCCTGCCCGATGCGCGCGCGGGCGGGCGACTGGTGCCACGAGGGCCGCCGGATCCACCGCACGCCGCGCGTCGAGGCGATCGACCGGCTCGTCGGCCGGCGCGACGGGCGCGCGCTCTTCTCGTTCCTCGCGACGGTGCCGCCCGAGGCGCCCGCGCCGCATGCCTGGCCCGCGAACGCCGTCCGCCTCGTGACCGACCCGCTCGGGAGCCGCGGCAAGACCGAGCGCCTCGTCTGCCGCGCCGACGGCGAGCTGCGCACGATGCGGCTTCTCGACCGCGAGGCGCGCGACTGCAACCGCGCGTTCCTCGACGCGCCGCAGGGCACGACGGTCGCCGTCGAGCCGATGCCCGGGAACGATCGGATCGGCCCCGAGGTCCGCGTTGCGGTCGCGGAGATTCCCGCGCAAACCGATACCGAGCATTGACCTGGTCGCACCGCACCTCTACTCTCGCGCGCTCCGTCTCTCCGCATGCCCCGCCGCCGATCCATCCTCCCCCTCGTCGTGGCCTTCGCCGCGGCGATCCTGTCGGGCGGCGGAACGGCGCGCTTCGCGCACCTCTTCCTCGTGCATGGCGGCGCGGCCTGCGCGGGAGCGTGCGCCCATGAGGAGGGAACCGGCTCGGCTCCCGCGACGACGCCGATCGCTCTCTGCGCCTCGCACGCCGGACATGCGCACGGCGAACATGCCCCCGCGGCGCCCGGCACGCCCACCCCAGCCGCACCCGACGACTGCCCCGTCTGCGACGAACTCGCGGTGAACGCGCCCGCGCCGCTCCCCGGCACCGACGCAACCATCGTGATCGCGCTGCTCGCGACGCTCGATGCGCGCGCCGCCGCGCAGCTCCCCGCGCCGCGACCGCTCGCGGTCCTCGCGGCCCGACCGCCGCCCGCGCGCGCCCTGCCGCTCGCGTGACGCCTCGACACCAGCCGATCCGCGGAGATTCCGCGGACCGCGCGCGTCGGGCGTCGTCCCGACCGCACGGCGTCGCGCCGTGACGCGCGCCGCCCCTCCGCCGGCCTCCGGCGGGAGTTCTCCTTGCATCCGACAACCTCCGCTCGGCGGGCGTTCACGCTCGTCGAACTGCTGGCCACCGTGGCGATCGTCGCCGCGCTGGTCTCGCTCCTTCTCCCCGCCGCGGGCGCGATGCGGCAGCGGGCGCGCACGGCCGTATGCGCGTCGAACCTGCGATCGCTCCAGCTCGCCTCGCTCGCCTACGCGACCGACCACGCGGGCTGGCTCGTCGACGCTCGGCTCGCGCACGGCGGCCTCGACCAGGGCTCCTCGGAGAGCTTCGTCGAAGTCCTCGCGCGCGAGGGCTACTGCGATGTCTCGCTCGTGCGCTCGCCGCTCGACGAGAGTCCGCACTGGCCCGTCGAGGCGGGCGGCGCGGGGGTGGCGGTCCCTGGCTCGAACGGCGCATTCCGCCGCACGAGCTACGGACTCAACAACCACCTCGCGCGCGAGTTCTCGCCGTGGGCCGCGATCGATCCGTCGCTCGCGACCGACCGCCTGTCGAAGGTGGCGGACCACGCGTCGACCGTCCACCATCTCCTGATGGCGGAGAACGGCTCCTTCGCGGGCGCCGACCATCCGCATGTCGAGGGCTGGGGTGGCGCCGCGCAGGCGCCTTCGGTCGCGGCGTCGGAGGTGTCGGTCGCGGCGGTGTCGCGCGACGGACCCTCGCCGCGGGCGCGCTCGAACTGGTCGTTCCTCGACGGGCACGTCGAGACGCTCCCGTTCGGCGAGGTCTATGTCGACGCCACGCGAAACAGGCTCGATCCCGCCATCAGCGGCGCATTCCTGCGCCACTCCACCCAACCCTGATCCGACCGGACTCCGGTCGAAGGACCTTCTCATGCTCAGGAACCTCTCCATCCTCCTCTCGGGGGCCGCGGCGCTCGCCGCGTCGGATGCCGCGCGCGCGCAGCACTCGGACATCGGCGTCGCGATCGAGGGCGGCGCCCTCGTCACCGCCGATGTCGGCGCGAAGGGGCTCATCCCCTCCCGCGTCTTCCCCGCCTCGTTCGGCGACACCGGCGTGCCACGCTTCACCTCGAATCCGGGGTTCGACGCGGCGGTCGGGACGCTCACGCCCGGCAGCCGCCTCGGCTTCAACATCCTCTCGCCGCTCGCACGCTTCACGGGCGACGGCCTCGAGCCCGTCGCCGCCGAGCGGATCGGCTGCGCGTTCCTCACGCTGTCGGCGACCGCGGGACTCGAGCCGACGGCCGGCTTCGACCTCGCGGTCCAGTCGAACGGCGGTTTCCACCGCCATCTCTCGTTCTCGCTCTTCGGCGAGGGCGGCGAGCCCGCGGCGAGCGGCGTGTACGCCTTCGAACTCGAGCTCTACTCGACCGACGGCGTCACCGCGCCGAGCGCGCCGTTCTGGATCGCGTTCAACGACGGACGCCCCGCGACGGAGCTCGACGCCGCACTCGCCTGGATCGCGGCGAACGCGCTCGAAGGTGGAGATGGCGGTGGCGGCGGCAATCCATGCCCTGCCGACCTCGACGCGAACGGTTCGGTCGAGGCGGCCGATCTCGCCGTCCTCCTCGGCGCGTGGGGTTCGGCCGACGCACCCGCCGCCGACCTGAACGGCGACGCGCTCGTCGACGCCGCCGATCTCGCCGCGCTCCTCGCCGCGTGGGGCTCGTGCCCGTGACGCGGTCGATCGTCGCGGCCCGATGCCGCGGACGCTTCCCAACCTTCCTCCCTTCACACCACGACGCGGCCCTCATCGCCGCAGAAAGCCAGTCCACCATGCAGAACATCACGCTCGCGCGCACCGTCGCGATCCTCGCCTCGTCCGCCCTCTTCACCGCCACCCCCGCCCTCGCCGACGAGGGCAAGGAAGGCCATGTCGATCTCTGGGTGTCCAACTCGGGCGGCACGCTCGTCACCGGCGGCTGGGACCACCTGACGGGCGAGGTCGTCGCGCCGTCGCTGCGCGTCTTCGAGGCCGAGTTCGGCATCGATCCCCTCTTCCCCTTCGCGACCGACGAGCCCGGCATCGGGTCCAACCTCGTCGGCACGACGCTCACCATGAACCTCCTCGCGGGGCTCGGCCGCTGGAACGGCGCGGGCTTCGACGCGACCGACGCCGTGCTCGCCGCGTCCTACGGCGGCCAGGACGCGTCGACCGTCGCCGGCGGCGCGTTCAGCTTCCTCGTCAGCGAGGGGCTCGACCTGCATCCCGAGTACACGCTCGCGGGCGCGGGTGGCGATCCCTCGGATGGCATCTATCTCGCCTCGTTCACCGTCTCGGCCGCGCAGTACGGGACGAGCGAGACCTTCTGGGTCGTCTTCAACCTGAACCTCGACGAGGAGGCGCACGAGGCCGCGACCGCGTGGGTCGAGGCGAACCTCGTGCCCGCACCGGGCGCGTTCGCGCTGCTCGCGCTTGCGGCGGCCCGCGGGCGTCGGCGCCGCTGATCGGAGCGGCGGGATCCTGCACCATGGGGTGGGTGGCGCGGCGCGGGCATTCCCGCGCCGCGCCTGTTTTTCGAGTGGACCGCGGCGAACGCGGCATCGCGGCGGAACTTCGCGAGAATGCGCGCATGCCGATCCGATCCGCACGCGCCTCCGCCACGCTCGCCGTTTCGTTCGTCTCCGTCGCCCTGGCGCGGGCGGTCGATCCACCCGCCGTGTCCGAACCGAGGGCATCCGACGAGCGCCCCGCTGCGAGCGCCTCGCCGGCGCCCACGCCGACGCCAACCAGCGACTACGCGACGCGCACGATGCGCGGCTGGACCGTCCGCATCCACCCCGCGCTCCTCGCCGAGGAGGCGCTCTGCGCGGCCGTCCTCGAGGAACTCGACCACCAGCTCTACGCGATCGTGCGCGCGGTGCCCGCGCCCGCGCTCGAGAGGCTGCGCGAGATCCCGATCTGGGCCGAGCTCGAGACGCCGAAGACCGCGTGCATGTGCTACCACGTGTCGCGCGACTGGCTCGTGCCGAACGGCTACAACGCCGACAAGGAGCGGTCGGTCGAGATCGGGAACGCGCGCGCGTTCCTCGAGTGGACGCGCGCGCAGCCGTGGATGGTGCTTCACGAGCTCGCGCACGGCTACCACGACCGCGAGTTCGGCTACGACGACGCCGCGATCATCGCCGCCTGGCGGCGGATGGGCGCGACGGGCCGCTACGAGGAGGTCGCGCACATCTCGGGCACGCCGCGGCGCCACTACGCGCTCGTCAACCAGATGGAGTGGTTCGCGGAGACGACCGAGGCCCTCTTCGGGACGAACGACTTCCATCCGTTCGTGCGGAGCGAGCTGCGCGAGACCGACCCCGAGGGCGCGGCGCTCGTCGAGCGGCTCTGGCGCGAGCCGCCCGCCCGTTCCGAACGAAACGCGGGCGCGGATGAAGGCGCGGGCGTCGGCGCAGACGAAGGCGAACACGGGCGCGGGAACTGATCGGACGCCACGCGGCCCGAAACCGCGCGATCACTCCGCATGGCGCGCGCGGATCGCCTCGGCCTCGTCGATCTCCTCGATGAGGAATCGCGCGAGCTCGGGGTCGAAGTGGCGGCCCGCCTCCTCCGCGAAGAGGGCGAGGATCCGCTCGCGCGGCCACGCCTCCTTGTACGCGCGCGACGACGCGAGCGCGTCGTAGACATCGGCGACGGCGACGATGCGGGCGAAGAGCGGAATCGCCTCGCCCGCGAGGCCGCGCGGATAGCCCGAGCCGTCCCACTTCTCGTGATGGGAGCGCGCGACCTCGGCGGCGCTCTCGTCGATGTCGCTGCGAAGGCCCGCGAAGAGCGTCGCGCCAATCTCGGTGTGCCGCTTCATCTCGGCGAACTCGGCGTCGTCGAGCCTGCCCGGCTTCTTGAGGATCGCGTCGGGAATGCCGACCTTGCCCACGTCGTGGAGAAGCGCGCCGATCCGGAGCGCGTCGCGCGCGCGCACGGCCTCGTCGGCCGCGACGCCGTGCGCGTCGCACCAGCGCGCGTGCAGCATCGCGGCGAGCGCGGCGACGCGCTGGACATGCCCCGCGGTCTCGGTCGGATCGCGGAGTTCGGCCATCGCGATCATGCGCAGGATCATCGACCGGACGAGCTGCGTGCGCTCGACCGCGACCGCGGCGAGCGACGCGAGGTGCGCGGCGAGACGCTCGTCGCTCGCGTCGAATCCCTCGGACGCGAGGCGATCGGAGCCCGCCTGCGCGCCGTGCGGAATCCCGTCGACGAGCGCGATCGCGCCGAGCGCCTCGTCGCCCGCACGCACGATCGGAACGACGAGCGCGGAAGCGGGCGCCGGGCCGAGGAACGCCTCGGTCCCGACCGGCGGACGGCCGCGGCCCGCGAGCGCGAGCGCGTCGCTTCCGAGCCGGACGAGATCGCCGCTGATCGCGACCTCCCCGACGACGGTGTCGGGCGCGAGCGCGATCGCGGCGTCGGACGCGACCGGCGCCGTCGCGCGCGCCACGCGCAGGAGCGTGGCGCCGCCGGCCGATGGATCCGCCGCGTCGCGCAGGAAGACCGCGCCGCCGCGCGCGCCCGCGAGGGCGAGCGCCTCGTCGAGGATGCGGCCGAGCACGGTGTCGAGATCCTGCACGCGCGCGAGCTCGTCGGAGAGCCGCGCGAGGCGCTCGAGCCGCTCGCGGCTCTCGTCGGCATCGACGACGAGCTCGCGGTTGTGCTCGGCGAGGCGCGCGTTCGCCTCGTCGAGGAGCGCGTTCCGACGCGCGAGATCGCGCTCGGCGCGCTCGAGCGCGCGGAACGCCGCCGCGCGCTCGCGCTGCGCGCGCGCGGCGTCCGCGTGATGGACGACGCGCGCCACGAACTCGACCGCGGGCGGCAGCTTCACGAGGTAGTCGTCGGCGCCGCGCGCGAAGGCGTCGGCCTTCGTCGACGCGTTCTCCTCGGCCGAAAGGACGACGACCGAAGTCTCGGCGAGCGCCGGCTCCCAGCGGTAGCGCTCGACGAGTTCGAGCCCGTCGGCATCGGGAAGATGGATGTCCTGCAGGATCACGGCGGGCCGCAGCGCGCAGGCGCGGGCGAGCGCCTCGGCGCCGCGCGTGCACCCCTCGATCCTCGCCTCGGGAACCGCCGCGAGCAGCCGCCGCACGCCCTCGATCACGATCGGCTGGTCGTCGACGACGAGGACGACGAACGGGTCCTCGACGATGCGCGCGGCGCTCATGCGCCCGCTCCCTCTGCGCCATCACCGCCCGCATCCGCCGCGCGGACGCCCCCGTCGGACTCCGCGCCCGCGCCGTCGCCCGCCGCCGTCCGCCGTCCGCGCTCCTTCGGCTTCCACCCCTCGGCGAAGCGCCAGCAGCGGTGGATGCGGCGGTTTCGGAAGTCCTCGGGCACCGAGCGGTGGCTGATCTCGTGCGCGCCGAAACCCGCGGGAATCGCCGCGGGATCGAGCTCGAAGTTGCGCGAGTTCGTCGAGAAGAAGACCTCGCCGCCCGGCGCGACGAACCGCGCGATCCACCCGAGGAGGAGCGCGTGATCGCGGTCGATCGCGAAGCTCTCCGCCTTCATCCGCTTCGAGTTCGAGAAGGTCGGCGGATCGCAGACGACGATGTCGTACGCCTCTCCCGCTGCGGGCCCCGCCTCGAGCCACTGCAGGCAGTCGGCGTGGACGATCTCGTGGTCGCCGTCGGGCGCGAAGCCGTTCAGCGCGAGATTGCGCGCGTACCAGTCGAGGTAGGTGCGCGACATGTCGACCGTCTTCGTCCGCGCCGCGCCACCCGCGCGCGCGTGCACGCTGAAGGCGCCCGTGTAGCTGAAGAGGTTGAGGACGCGCTTCCCCGCCGCGCGCTGCCGCACCGAGAGGCGCGTCGGGCGGTGGTCGAGGAAGAGCCCGACATCGAGGTAGTCGCTGAGATTCACCTCGAAGCGCAGGCCGTGCTCGCGCACGACCTTCACCGCGCCGCGCGAATCGAAGCGCTCGTACTGGTCGCGACCGCCCTCGTCGGCGCGCTGGCGCCCGCGGTACTTGACGAAGAGCCGCTCGCGGGGAATGTTCAGCCCCGCGAGGATCTCGGCCTCGGCGTCGACGCGGTACTCGCGCTCCTTCGCGAGCGTGTCGTCCTTCGTCCTGTGGAAGAACCAGGCGACCGCGTCGCCGCCCGACTTCGGATCGTCGCACCAGCCCTCGTCGCCGTACCAGTCAACGATCATGGGGAATTCGGGAATGTCGCGCTCGTAGAGCCGGAAGCACGCGATCCCCTGCCGCCTCGCCCACTTGACGAGGTGCCGCATGCGGTTGTCGAGGCGCTCGCCGAGCATCGCGGGAGGATAGCGGGCGCGGCGCGGGGAGCGTCCGTGTCCGAGACCGGCAGCGAGGCATCGCGCGAGCCCGATGCGCACGGGAGCCGCGGTGCATCCCCCGCCAGGGCACGTCCGCACGCACACCCTCTCGGGATGCACCGGAGATCCGAGGGAGGTCATGCACCGGATGCGACAACCCGCTTCGATGAGCGCGACAACGGTCGTGACGCACTCCTGCCTGCCATCCTCGACTTCGGAGGAGGCTCCTCGCCGCTCCCCGCCCCCGGCGGACGGCCTGGCTTCAGGAACGGGTTCTAGGCGTGGAAGCCGGACTGACTCGCGGATTCAGCGGCCGCCGCTTGAGCAACATCGCGGGTCGTTCCACGGCGAACCAGGAGCCGGTCGCGGCGACGAATGATGCAGCGAGTGCGGCGAACGGAGCCCACAGGCGACCGACGAAGCCGAGTTCGAGGAGCAGATTCACGAAGGGCATGTGGTAGATGTAGAGGCCATAGGAGATGTCGTTGCCCCGCAGTAGCCGGTGCGAGAGCGTCGGCCAGGAGTACGCGGCCGAGAACGCAAGCGCCGTGATACCCGCGAACTGCACAGGGTCGAGGAGATTGCCCGTTGGCGCACCGAGCAGATCGACGCCGACGTACGAACAGACGACGAAGAAGAGGGCGCAGAGCGGGGCACGGCCGGCCAGGTGCCGGTGCAGCGTCGCGAAGTGACGCTGCGCAAGCAGCCCGATCAGGAACATGTAGAACCAAGGCACGAACGTCACCATCGCGAGCTTCACTGGCAATGATTCGGGCGCACTCTGATACCACAGCCGATACCCGTGATTGAGCGCGCAGAACAGCACCGTCAGTGCGATGAGAACCTGATCGAAGCGCCGCCGCGAAAGCCCGCCGAACAGCCTGTAGATGACCGGAACGAGTACGTAGAACTGAAGCTCGACACAGATCGTCCACAGGGAGCCGTTCAGCACGCCCGAACCGAAGTCGCGAAGAAAAGACGGGTTGTAGAACTGGACAAAGGTCAGCTGCCCCAGTGCCCAACCCGCGAACCCGCTCCATGACACTTCGACCGTCGAGAGATAGCCGGTTGCCGCTACGAGACCAAGCGACACAGCGAAACAGAGCCACAGTGCCGGATAGATCCTGAACATCCGGTTGGCGCCGTACTCCGGCAGTCGCGGATTCGACTCGAAGGAACGACTGATGAGGAAGCCGCTGACGAAGAAGAAGAGCGGGACTCCCGGCAACCGGTGCAGGACTTCGAGTACATCCCCCAGCGACTCAAGACCGAGTGAACCGAGCACCGTCCCGAGCTTTCCCATCGACTGCGTGGTCACGCCATCGAGTTCGAAGCGATGGAAGGCGTGATACACGGCCACCTGGGTCGCCGCAAAGAGCCGGATGAGATCGAAGTTATTGCTGCGGAAGAGCTGGCGCACAGTATCTGTGCATCGAATGCCGGCTCCCCGCGGTTCAATCCAACTGCCGTATCGGCGTCGGATTCAACCGAAGTCCATCGTGGGGATCGAAGACTCCGCAGCCCGATATCTGATCGCCTCCGGCGATCCGCAACCCCTTCGACGCCGATCATCGCCCCACCGCGTCAGGAGACGGTCGGCAGCTCGAAGCCCTTGCGGTAGGCGCGGCGGACGATCGTCCGCGTCGCCTCGTCGCTGTTCGTGAAGGAGAGCGACGCCTTGTCCCAGCGCAGCTCCTGCTGCGGGAAGCGCGCGGCCTTCGCGCAGAGGAGGCCCGCCTCCGCCATCTTCGCCGACGCGGCGAAGGGCGACTGGACGAAGCCGTCGGTCTTCCGGTTCGGTCCGCCGACGATTCGATCGACCCACGCGTGCCAGTGGTTGCGCGCGGTCACCTCGCCGAGCCCGGGCAGCGACTTGAAGTCGACGGGCTTCCCCTCGATCCAGACCTCGACCGGCCCCTCGGCGCCGCAGCAGATCACGCCGCCCTCGCAGACGACGAGCGTGCCGATGCCGCCGAACCTCCCCTCGGGAAGCCCGAGCGCCGCGCGCGACGGCGCCTGCGCCTGGTCGGCGTAGTGGACGGCGAAGCGGTCGCCCGCGAAGCGGTCGCGGTTCGGCGCCTTCGAGACGTCGTAGGTGAGCGTCGAGCGCACGCCGCGCGCGTGATAGAAGTCGCTCGCGTCGAGCGTGTTCGCCTGCACCGCGACGGGCGACGGCAGGTCGTAGGCGAAGACGAGGATGTCGAGGAGGTGCGTGCACCAGTCGCCGAGCTGGCCCGTGCCGTAGTCGAAGCTCGAGCGCCACTGGAGCCCGATGAGGCCGGGACGGCAGGGCGCGTCCTCGGCGGCGCCGAGCCAGAGCGGCCAGTCGATGTTCGCGGGCGGCTCGATCGGGTCCTCGAGCCCGCCGTACCAGAAGTAGCCGTCGGTCCCCTTGCCCGGTCCGCCGATCCAGACATGCGCCTCCATCGCCTTCCCGAGGAGGCCGTTCTTCAGGATGTCGACCGCGTGCTGCCGCGGCGCGGGGCCCATGCGCTGGTTGCCCGTCTGCGTCACGAGCGCGGGGCGCGCCGCGATCGCGCGCTCGATCGCCGCGACCTCCTCGAGCTGCTGGACGAGCGGCTTCTGCCCGTAGACGTGCTTGTTCGCGCGCAGCGCCCAGAGGTCGATGACCGCGTGGTTGTGGTCGGGCGTGCAGACGACGACGCCGTCGAACCTGTCGCCGTGCCGGTCGAACGCCTCGCGGAAGTCGCGGCAGGTGAAGGCGTCGGGGAACTCCCGCGCGACCGCGTCGAGCGCGTTCGAGTCGACATCGCAGAAGCCCGTGAAGGCGACGTCCGGATGCGCCTTGAGCTGGTCGCGGTCGGCGGGCGCGATCGAGCCGCCGACGCCGACCTGAAGGAGCTGCAGCTTGCCGAGCTTGCCGCCGAAGGCGCGCCGCGCGCGCGGCGCCGCGAGCCCGAGCGCCGATGACGCGAACGCCTCGCCCGAGAAGAGGTGCGAGGCGGCGACACCACCCGCGGCGGCCGCGGTGGTCCGGATCATGTCTCGGCGGGTGAGCATGGTGCGCACGCTACCGCTCGGCGCGGGCAGGCACAATGCCGTGAGGACTCGATGCGAGACTCGATGCGAGACTCGATGTCTGTCGCGCGGCCTGTCGCGCGGCCTGTCGCGCGGCCAGGCGCGTCGGAAGGCCGTCCCTCGCCTCGCGGTTCAGTCGACGGGGGCGGGCCAGACCTCGATCCCGCGCGCGCGCGCGACCTCGGCCTGCCGACGATCGAGCGTGACGAGCGGACAGCGGTGCCGATGCGCGAGATGGAGGTAGGCCGCGTCATACCCGGTGAGACCGCTCGACTCGGCGAGCGCGACGATTTCACCGAGCAGCGCCGGTCCGACGGCCGTCTCGAACGCCCAGGGATATCGCCAGAACTGCACCATCGCCTCCTCGCGGCGACCGGCGTCGAACCGCCGCCGGCGGATGCCGACGACGATCGCATTCGCCACCTCGTGGACGAGTAGTCCCGGGGCGAGGAACCTCTCGCCGCGGCGGAGCGCCTCGAGCACCGCATGCGCGTCCTCCTCGCCGAAGAGGATCGCGTTGATCGCCGAGGAATCGACGACGATCACGCGCGCCCCTCCTTCGATTCCCGCATGATCTCCTCGAATTCGGCGCGCGAGATCCGCGGGCTGCGGTCGAGGTAGGCGCGCGTCGACTCGACCCAGTCCGCCCCATCGTCCCCGTCGGCGCTCGTGAGCGCCTCGTACCGCGCCGACCCCACGATCACCGCGACGCGGATCCCGCGGCGGAGGATGACGATCTCGTCGCCCCGCTCGGCGAGCCGGAGAAGTTCCGCGAGCCGCGTCTTCGCCTCGAATGAACCGACTTCGTGCACCATGCAACCAGTTTACTCAACCAGTTGATTCGATCCACGAGCTCCGATCGAAGTGCGGACAGATCGTCCACTACGGCCCTTCCGATCCCCCCTCCCGCCACGCGACGAGCGCCCCTCGCGCCCGAACCCCCTACTCCGCCGCGACGACCGCCCGCGTGAACACCGTCCGCCGCGCCTTCGCGAGCTGGATCACGCCCACGCCGCCGAGCATTAGGGCCGCCGCGTACACCGTCCGCACCCCGACGGGCTCCCCGAGGAGGAGCCATCCGAGCCCGATCGCGACCAGCGGGTTCACGTACGCGTAGGTCGCGACGCGCGCCGCGGGCTGGTGGCGCAGGAGCCAGATGTACGCGGTGAACCCGCACAGCGACCCGAAGACGACGAGGTACCCCCACTGGAGCCAGGTCGCGAGGTCGGGCGGATTCGCCGCGACGAGCGTCCACTCGTCGCGCCACGCGAGCTCCTTCGGCACGCTCGCGGCGAGAAGGACGACGCCACCCGCGAGCATCTGCATCGCCGTCGCGACGACGGGTGAATGCGCGCCGCCCGGCCGCTTCGACCAGACGCTCCCGAGCGCCCAGCCGAGCGTCGCGACGAGCATCACGACGACCCCGACCGTCGATACCGCGGCCGCTCCGCCGAAGTCGCCGAACTTGAGGACGACGACGCCCGCGATCCCCATCGCGATCCCGAGCCAGACGACCGCCGACGGCCGCTGGCGCGAGCGGTGGACGAGCGTGTCGAGCCCGACGAGCCAGAGCGGCGTCACCGCCGTCATCAGCGCGACGAGGCCCGAGTCGACGGTCTTCGTCGCGATCGCGACACCGCCGTTTCCGAGGAGCATGAGGCAGGTGCCGACGATCGCCGCATGCGCCCACGACCGGCGCGAGAAGTCGCCCCTGCGCCATTCGCCGCGGAACCGCGCGATCGCGAGGAGAACGAGCCCCGCCGCGACGAAGCGCGAGCCCGCCATGGCGAACGCGCCATGCTGCGACACGAGCTTGATCGCGAGATAGGTCGAGCCCCAGATGAGGTACACCGCGCCGTAGGCGAGCACGGTGGTCGTCGCGGAGCTGGATGCGCGTTCGTCGCCTGTCATGGGGAGCCTCGCCGTGCGGGCACCGCCAGGTCCCGCGAAGCCGCACGCTTCGCCGGCCGCCGCACGCCCGATGCGGCCCGGTTCACGCTCCGTCGTCCGGCCGGTTCAGCCCTGCACGCGCGCCGCCGTCTCGACCGCGAAGTACTTCGCCTCGGGATGGTGGACGATGATCGCGCTCGTCGACTGCTCGGGCACGATCTGCCAGTTCTCCGTGAGGACGCAGCCGATCCGCTCGGGCTTGAGGAGCCGGAAGAGCTTCTCCTGGTCGCTCATGTCGGGGCACGCCGGGTATCCGAAGCTGTAGCGCGAGCCGCGGTAGTTCTGCGTGAAGAGCCGGCGGATGTCGGGGCTGTCCCCGTGGCCGATCCCGAGCTCCGCGCGCATCCGCTTGTGCCAGAGCTCGGCGAGCGCCTCGGTCGCCTCGACGCCGAAGCCGTGGAGATAGAGGTAGTCGGTGTACTCGTTGCGCTCGAAGAGCTGCTTCGCGCGGTGGCTCACCTCGACGCCCATCGTGACGCAGTGGAATCCGACGACATCCTTCTCGCCGCTCTCGACCGGCCGGAAGAAGTCGCTGATCGAGAGCCGCGTGCGCGCCGCCTGCCGCGGGAAGCGGAAGCGCTCGATCTCGCGGTCCTGGTCGGCGGGGTCGTAGACGACGAGGTCGTCGCCGTCGGCGTTCGCGGGGAAGTAGCCGTAGACGACCTGCGGGCGGAGGATGCGCTCCTCGCGGCACTGCCGCGCGAGGCGCTCGAAGACGGGCCACGCGTGCTTCGCGAGGTGCGCCTCGTACTCGGCCTCCGACATGTCGCCCTTCTTGAGCCCCCACTGCCCGCGGAAGAGGGCGACGAGGTTGATGTACGGATAGATCTGCTCGAGCGGAATGTCCTCGACGAGCCGGTCGCCCCAGAAGGGCGGCGCGGGCACCTCGACCGTCGTCGAGACCGACGATCGCGCGGGCAGCTCGACCGCGGGCGCGGCGGCGCGCGCGGCCGTGACCTTCGCGTCGACCGCCTCGCGCTTCGCGAGCCGCGCGTCGATCGCGGCGTCGACCTCGGCGAGCCTGCGGTTCGCGAGCGCCTCGCAGACCTCGAGCCCCTCGAAGGCGTCGCGGCCGTAGTAGAGCGGCCCCTTGTAGATCGCGCGCAGATGGCTCTCGCAGTAGTGCCGCGTGAGCGCCGCGCCGCCGAGGATGACGGGCACGGTGATTCCGAGCCGGTTCATCTCGTGGAGGTTCTCCTCCATGATCGCGACCGACTTGACGAGCAGTCCGCTCATGCCGATCGCGTCGGCCTCCGTCGAGCGCCACGCGTCGAGGATCGTCTGCAGCGGCTGCTTGATGCCGATGTTGCGGACGTCGAAGCCGTTGTTCGAGAGGATGATGTCGACGAGGTTCTTGCCGATGTCGTGGACGTCGCCCGCGACCGTCGCGAGCACGATGCGCGCCTTCTTCGACGCGCCCGCCTCGGCCTTCGGCATGTGCGGCTCGAGGATCGCGACCGCCTTCTTCATGACCGCCGCCGACTGGAGCACGAACGGCAGCTGCATCTGGCCCGAGCCGAAGAGCTCGCCGACCGTCTTCATGCCCGCGAGCAGGTGGTCGTTGATGATCGCGAGCGGCGGGTACTTCTCCATCGCCTGCGCGAGCGAGCGGTCGAGGTCGCGGTCCTCGCCGTCGATGATGTGGCGCGCGAGCCGCTCCTCGATCGGGAGGTCGGCGAGCGACGCCTTCGGCGCGGCGTCCTCCATTCCGTCCGGGAAGAGCGAGATGTAGTGGAGGAGCGGGTCGAAGTTCTCCGGCATCCCCTCGGGGCGCGCGTCGCCGCGGCGGTCGAAGACGAGCCACTCCGCCGCCTCCCAGTGCGCGGGGTCGATCCGGTTGCGCGGCAGGATCTTCGACGCGTGCACGATCGCCGCCGTCAGGCCGCGGTCGCGCGCATGCTGGAGGAAGACGCTGTTGAGGACGGCGCGCGCGGCGGGCTTGAGCCCGAATGAGATGTTCGAGAGTCCGAGGATGATGCCGCACTTCGGGAAGCGCGCCGAGATCGCCGCGATCCCGTCGAGCGTCTCGAGGCCGAGGCGGCGGTCGTCGTCGTTGCCGGTCGCGATCGTGAAGGTGAGCGGATCGAAGAGGATGTCCTCCTCCGGAAGCCCCCACTTCCGCGTGTAGAGATCGTGGATCCGCGCCGCGATCTCGAGCTTGCGCGCGGCGGTCTTCGCCATGCCCGCCTGCTGGTCCTCGTCGATCGTGAGCGCGACGCACGCCGCGCCGTACTTCCGGAGCAGCGGGCAGATCCGGTTCAGCCGCTCCTCGCCGTCCTCGAGGTTGATCGAGTTGACGACCGCCTTGCCGCCGTGGCGCTTGAGCCCCTCCTCGATGACCGCGGGATCGGTCGAGTCGAGCATGAGCGGCGCGTTCACCTGCCGCACGTAGCGCGCCGCGACCTCGGCCATGTCGGTCGGGCCGTGGCGGCCGACGAAGTCGACGCAGACGTCGAGCACCTGCCCGCCGTCCTTGATCTCCTCGCGCGCCATCGAGACGAGGCCGTCGTAGTCGCCCTCGTCGAGGAGGCGCTTGAACTTGCGCGAGCCGTTCGCGTTGGTGCGCTCGGCGACGACGAGGAACGAGTTCTCCTGCGCGAACTCGACGAACCCGTAGAGGCTCGAGCAGCCGGGCGCCTGCGGGACGACGGTGCGCGCGGGCGGACGCGCGTCGAGGCCGAGCTCGCCGACGAGCGCGCGCAGCTCGCGGATGTGGTCGGGCGTCGTGCCGCAGCAGCCGCCGACCGCGTTCACGCCGAACTCCTCGAGGAAGCGGCGCATCGCCTCGCGGAAGGGCTTCGCCTGCAGCGGATACTCGGTGCGCCCTTCGACGAGGATCGGCAGGCCCGCGTTCGGAAGGACGCTGATGGCGCGGTCCCAGTGCCGCGAGAGGTACGCGACGTGCTCGGCCATCTCGACCGGCCCCGTCGCGCAGTTGAGGCCGAGCGAATGGATCGGGAACGGCCGCAGCGCGTTCACGACCGCGGCGATGTCGGAGCCGAGGAGCATGGTGCCCGTCGTCTCGATGGTCACGCTCGAGAAGATCGCGCGGTCGTCGGGCGAGAGGCCCGCCTCGGCGAGCGCGTCGACGATCGCGTTGATCGCGATCTTCTGCTGGAGGAGGTCCTGCGAGGTCTCGACCATGAACCCGTCGATCCCGCCCGCGATCAGGCCGCGCGCCTGCTCGAGGTAGCTCGCGTGCATCTCGTCCCACGAGGTCTGCCCGAGCGAGACGAGCTTGGTACCGGGCCCCATCGAGCCGATCGCGAACCGCGGGCGGCCGGGGGTCTCGAACTTCGCGCACGCGGCGCGCGCGACCTCGGCCGCGCGGCGGTTGAGGTCGAAGGTCCACGACGCGAGTTCCTCGTCGAACTCGCGGCCGACGAGGATGTTCGCGCCGAAGGTGTCGGTCTCGACGATGTCCGCGCCCGCCGCGAGGTAGTTCTCGTGGATCCGCTGGATGACGTCGGGGCGCGAGCGGACGAGGATGTCGGTGCAGTTGTCGCGGCCGAGGTAGTCGGCGGGACCGCAGTCGGTGCAGGCGTGGATCTGCGTCCCCATGCCGCCGTCGAAGACGAGGACGCGGGAGCGGAGGGCTTCGAGCAGGGAACGGTCGTTCGCCGGGGTTCGCGACATGGCTCGGGAGGATAGTGCCCGCGCGGAACACCTTCAACCGTTCATGCGGATGAAGGGATGAACGCCACTGTTGTGATGCGGCGCGAAACGACAACAGCGCGACGCGTCACGACCCGTCGAGGGATACACTCCGCGACCTCATGCGCACGCCCCTCCGCCACGCCGATCGACGGACCGCCCGCCTCCGTCGCGCGCTCGCCGCGCTCCTCGCGATCCCCGCCCTCGCCGGCTGCACGACGGTCTCGCGAGCGCCCGCGCCGGAGCCCGTCGCCGCGGTGGCCCGCCCCGCGCCCGCCGTCCGGCCCGCCGAGACCTTCGACGCCGTCTGGACGATCGTGCGCGACCAGCACTTCGACCGCGAGCTGAACGGCGTCGACTGGGACGCGGTGCGCGCCGAGCTCGAGCCGCGCGTCGCGACGGTCGCCTCGCAGGACGAACTCCGCGGCCTCCTGCAGGAGATGCTCGCGCGACTCGGCCAGAGTCACTTCGCAATCATTCCAGGCGACGCGCCCGAGGCGGCCGCCTCGTCCGATTCCTCCGCGGGAACCGCCGCCGACGCGAACACCACCGTCGCCCCCCACATCGGAACCACGACTGGAACCACGACCGCCACCACGACCGCAACCCCGACGACGACCACCCTCGCCCCCGACGCGCGCCCCGCGGCACCGGCCGACGCGGGCCCGGGTCTCAGCGGCGTCGATGTCGCCTTCGTCGAAGGCAGGGCCATGGTCCTCCGCGTGACGCCCGACAGCGCGGGCGCGCGCGCGGGCGTCGAGCCCGGCTGGACGCTGCTCGCGGCCGGCGGCACCGATGTCGACGCGGTCCTCGGCCGCCTCTCCCGCGCGCTCGAAGCCGAAACCGACCCCGAAAGCCCCCACGCGCGCCAGCTGCGCGCGGGCCTCGCCGCGATCGGCGCCGAGGTCCTGACCGGCCCCGCGGGCGGCGCGCTCGACGCCCGCTTCCTCGATCGGACGGGCGCCGTCCGCGAGATCGAACTCGAACTCGAGGCGCCCGCGCTCGGCACGACGCAGTTCGGCAACCTGCCCCCCTTCCCGATCGAGGTCTCCGAGCGCGAGATCGAGCTGCCGTCCGACGACGGCCGCCCCATCCGGATCGGCGTGATCTCCTTCAACGTGTGGATGACGGGCGCCTCCGAGGCGATCGACCGCGCGGTCGACCGATTCCGCGGCATGGACGGCATCGTCCTCGACCTCCGCGGAAACCCGGGCGGCGTCGGCGCGATGTCGATGGGCGTCGCCGGCCACTTCGTGCGCGAGAAGGCGAGCCTCGGCTCGATGATCGGCCGCGACAACACGCTCGAGTTCAACGCCCTGCCCCGCCGCGTCTCGGTCGACGGAAAGCGCGTGCGCCCCTACGCGAAGCCCCTCGCGATCGTGCAGGATGGCCGCAGCGCGAGCACGAGCGAGGTCTTCGCGGGAGGCCTCCAGGACCTCGGCCGCGCGCGCGTCTTCGGCGAGGCGAGCGCGGGCATGGCGCTCCCGGCGAACGCGGTGCGCCTCCCGAATGGCGACGCGCTCCTCCACGCGATCGCCGACTTCGTGACCTCGAAGGGCACGCGTCTCGAGGCCCGCGGCGTGCTGCCCGACGAACCCGCGGCGCCGACGGCCGACGCGCTCCGCGCAGGCCGCGATCCCGCCCTCGACGCGGCCACCGCCTGGATCGCCCGCGAGACGCTCGAAGCGCGCGCGCGCCGCGCCGCGCGGGACGCCGAGAGGGAAGCCGAGAGGGAAGCCGCGGAAGCGGCGACGGCGAACGGCGGCTGATCACTGCACCCTCCGCCCATTCAACGAGACTCCCCGCGGCCGAACGCCCGATGAACCCCGCGCGGCGCCAGCCTCGCACGAGACCGCCAGCACCGACAGCCACGATCAAACCCACGATCGAACGCACGACGGAACCTACGACGGAACCCACGATGGAACCGACCATGCCCCGACACCGACGCCTCCTCGCCATCGCCTCGCTCGCCTTCCTCGCCACCCTCCCCGCCGCCGCGCGTCAGGACGACGAGGTCGCCGCACCGCCGACGCCGCCCGCCTCCACGAAGGAAGCCGCGAAGGACGCCGCGAAGAAGGACTTCCCCACCGTCGAGTCGATCCTCGCGAAGTCGGCCGAGGCCGTCGGCGGCCGCGACGCCTGGTCGAAGGTGAAGTCGATCCGCACGAAGGGCACCTTCTCGGTGCCCGCCTCGGGCATCGCCGGTCCGGTCGTCGCCGAGATGGCGCAGCCGAACCGCATGCGCCAGACCATGAATCTCGCGGGCATCGGCGAGGTCATGACCGGCTTCGATGGGACGACCGCGTGGGCGACCGACCGCATCCAGGGCCCGCGCCTGATGACGGGCGACGAACTCGAGGCCGTGCGCCGCGAGTCGGAGATGATGAAGGACTTCGATGTGAAGGCGCGCTACGACGCGCTCGAGGTGGTCGCCGAGGCGGATCACGGCGGTTTCGCCTGCTGGGAGCTCCTCGGCACGAAGGGCGACGAGAAGACGACGCTCTGGTTCGAGAAGGAGACGGGGCTCGCGCGCGGCTCGCGCATGACGGTGAAGTCGTCGCTCGGCGAGATTCCCGTCGAGTCGGTGGTGAAGGAGTACCGCCCGTTCGAGGGCGAGTTCGGCCGCGTCCTCATGCCCGTCTCGATCGAGATGACGCAGATGGGCCAGAAGCTCGCGACCACGATCGAGAGCGCCGAATTCAATGTCGTCGAGGACGCCGCGTTCGAACTGCCCGTCGCGATCAAGGCGCTGCTCGAGCCGGAGCCGGCGGACGAGGATGAGGACGGGGATGAGGACGGGGATGAGGACGAGGACATGGACGACGACACGGACGACGCCGCCAAGCCCGCGCCGGCGCCCACCGCCCCCACCGCACCGAAGACTCCCGCCTCGCCCGCGCCGAAGCGCTGAGGCTCCTTCCCCAGACCGCACGCAACGGCGCGGATCCCGATCCGCGCCGTTGTCTTTCCGTTATAAAGCGCAACAGTCCGCCCGCCCTCCCGAAACGCCCACCTAGACTCGCGCCCCATGACGACGACCGCCAACTCCACCCGCGCGACCGTCCGGATCGACGGCGTCCGCAAGCGCTTCGGCAAGGTCGAGGCGGTGCGCGGCGTCTCGCTCGAGATCCGCGAAGGCTCGCTCTGCGGCTTCCTCGGCCCGAACGGCGCGGGCAAGTCGACCACGATCCGCATGATCATGTCGATCATCTCGCCCGACGCGGGC
>JBJOHC010000077.1:0-13438 GCA_046047955.1 Planctomycetota bacterium | reverse complement strand
TCGGCGTTCGGGTCCGTCGGATTCCCGTTGGGATCGACACCCGGCTCGCCCGGCGCACCCGAGCCGCCGTTCGGCGCGGGAAGCCGCTGGGGCCGCATCGCGGGCGACAGTCCGTCACCTTCCGGTCCAGGCCCCGAGGGGCGATCCGCGCCAGGCTCGTCGCCGGGCCCGACCACCGTCGGCCGGGCACCGCTCGACGCCGAGGAGCGCGTCCCAGCCGTGGTCCGCCCGCCAAGGCTCGTCGGAGACGAAGCGCTCGAGGAACCCGAGCCCGAGGGCCGCGCGGTGCCGGAGAAGCCGCCACCTTCGGATCCGCTCGCGAGCGAGCCCGTCGGCGGCCCCGCCGCGCGGAGGAACTTCTCGTCGGGACGCTTCAGCAGGTCGACGTCGTACTCGCCACCCTTGTGGCCGAGACGCACCTTCCACGGCCCGTCGATCGCGAGCACCTTGACGCCGTTCCTCGTCTCGCCGACGACCGCGGAGAAGTCGATGAAGAAGACGCGGTCGCCGAGCACGCCCTTGACGCCCGGACCCGTGTAGGTCGCGGGAATCGGCGGCGGTGGCGGATCCTTGGGCGCCTCGACGACCGGCCTCGGCGGCGGATCGGGAATCCGCGGGCGTCGGACGGGAGGCTGCGGAAGCGAGAAGACCGAGCGGCCCTCGAAGCGCTTCCGGCTCGTCTCGAAGAAGGTCGCGCTCTCCTCGCTCACGCTCGCGAGCGGATCCGCGCGATCGGCGTCGACCGACGGCGCGAGGACGGCACCGAAGATGCCGCCCACGCCCTTCGCGATCACGTAGGCCGAGATGCCGACCGCCGCCACCGACGCGACGAGCGCGCCGGTCGGACGACCGCCGGGGAAGAGATTCGTCAGTCCACTCATCGTCCGGTCCTCGCGTTCCGACGCGTGACGCCCCACTTCTCGACCGTCAACTGGACGCCGACGCGCTTGGTCCCCGCGTTGTAGGAGAGCCGCAGGTCGGAGATCGCGTCGATCGCCGCACTCGCGTCGAGCGCGCCGATGATCGCGGTCGTCGCGTCGGGCGTCGCCTCGAAGCGCAGATCCGCGACCGTTCGCCCCATCTTGCCGCCGAGCGACGCCGCCACCTCGGGCAGCACCGAATCGGGCAGCGGCTGCGACGGGCGCACGTCGAGTCCGTAGCTGTTCACGCCGTTCGAGCGAAGCGTCTCGTCGACCGCGACCGCGAGCTGCTCCTTGCCGAGGCTCTCGGCGCGGGGAATCGCGTTCTCGCCGTGGACGATCGCGCTTCGCACCACCTCTTCGGGCAGTTCGTCGGCGCGGGCGGCCGCGCGCGCGAGGGTCGCCGAAAGACGATCGGTCCGCGCGTCGATCGCATCGGCCTGCGGCCACGCGACGGCGTCGAGGATCCAGAAGCCGCCGAAGGCGATCGCGGCACCCACGCCCCACTTGGCGGCGCGCGGCAACGCGCGGAAGCGCGCGATCGCGGCGTCGAAGGGATCCTGTCGGGCGATGGTGGGGCTGGGAGGCATGGTGGTCTCGTCGTCTCGCTTCCGACCGGCGTTCAGCTGGCGGACAGTTCCTTCAGGCGGCTCAGGATTCGGTTGAAGTCACCGAGCACGCGCTTCTTCGTCTCCTCGTCGAGGTCGAGGCGGCGGCGCGCCTTCGCGAGCGCGGCAAGCTCCGAGTTGAGCTCGTCCTTCGACATCGCCATGAGGCGCTCCTCCGAGATGGCGTCGGGAACCGGCGCCACCGACTGCGATGCACCGGCCGGTCCCGCGGTTCCGCCGGCGCCCGCGCCCACGCCCTGCGCGGGCTTCGAGCCCGCGTCGGCCTCGGTCGCGCCCTCGCCGCCAGTCGGCGCGCGCCGACCGATGCCGCGGGAAGCGCTCGTCGCCGAGCCGCCCGTTCCGCCGCGCGAGGATCCCGCGCCAGCCGAGGCGACCGTCGTCGCGTCCGAGCCAGCCGCCGATGACGCGTCGCCCGCGTCGGCTTCGCCACCCGAGGCCGCCACGGCGTTCGAACCGCCGCTCGTCGTCCGTTCCGCGGCACCCGCCGCGGGCGCGCCGCCATCGGCCTCGTCACCCGTCGAGGGATACTTCCGCTGCGCGAGCGTCTTCACGCTCCAGTCGCGCTCCTCGGGGTACTCGGGCATCGCGCTCGGCTGTGAAAGCCCAGCCGAGAGGTCGAACTTGAAGTTGCCCGGTCGGTCGGGCACCGCGAAGCGCCAGTTCGTCTTGTCGAAGACGCCCGACGAATCCATCAGGCGCGCCATCGAGCTGATGATCTCCGCCGCCGAATCCTCGCCCTGCGCCTTCGCGACGCCGCGCACCGTGACGCCCTGCGTCGCCGACAGCTGCACCGACTCGATCTCGATCCCGTCGGGCGTGCAGCACGCGAGGTCGCCGAGCAGCTTGAGCATCGGCACCGCGCGCTTCGAGAGCGCCGAGTAGTGCGAGATGCGCTGCTCGACCGCGCGCTGGGTCTTCTCGAAGGTCGCGGCGTCGGAGGGAAGCTTCCACTCGACGACCTTGAGCCGCAGCCACGAGATCGCGATCGGTCCGACCGCGATCAGGAGATACGCGGCGAGCGCGACGCGCAGCGCGCGCGACGGCTGCGAATAGCGCTGGAGGATGCGGCTCAGCGCGTTCGGCGCGTCGCGTTCCTCGCGCCGGCGCAGGCGGAAGCCCTCGGCCTGCGGACCCGTGCTCGCGATGGCGGCGCCGAGCAGGATCGCGTTCTCCTCGATCCATGCGGGATCGGCGCCGAGGCCGTCGGGAATCGTGATCGAGCGTTCGAGCCGCGTCCGCAGGGCGGGGTCGATGACGAGGACCGTGTCCCCGATCCGTCGGGCGCTGCGCTCGGCGTCGGCCGCGATCCGCGCGACCTCCGACGCGGGCACGCCCGCGTTGAGCGCCGTCTCGACGATCGCCCGTCGCAGATCCTCGCGCCACGAGCCGTCGTCCTCCGCCGCCGCTTCGCGCGTGGCGCGGACGACGAGCCCGCCCGCCGACTGCATGACGATCGCGATCGAGCCGTCCGCGCGGTTCGCGCTGACGGCCGGAAGGTCGGGCGTCGCGAGCGCGAGCATCGCCGCGGTCTCCGGCACGAAGGTCGCGATCGCGTCGAGCGACTGCGGCAGGGCGATGCCGACCTGCGACTCGGGCCACGCCATGATGCAGCCCTGGCGCTCCGAGGCACCCGCGTCACCGAGGATCGCGAGGCCCATGCGGCACGCGGGCACCGAGCCGAGGAAGATCCCCTCGGCCTGGAGCCGAAGCGCCGCGAGCATCTGGGCCTCGGGACCGGTCGGCATCGAGACGATCCGTACGATGGTCGAGGCCGCGGGGAGGACGACGCGGAGATCGCGGCAGGCGTGCTTGGCGAGCCATGCGCCGAGCCCGCCGAGATCGGTCTCGGCGAATGACGCCGCCTCGATCACGCGGGGCCGTCCGTTCCGCTTCACGAGCAGCGTGCGGAACTGTCCCGACCGACGCTCGGCGATGGCCAGCAGCGTGTCGTCATGACTTGGGGTCGGGGGGTTCTTCACTGCTCTCGGTACTCCAGGATGCGTGCAGGGAGCGTCGAACGATCGATGACGGCCGTGATTTCAACCTCAAGTCCGGTCGTCGAGGACCTGCCGCGGCTGGTGACCGTGAAGACGTAGCTCTGCGTATCGGCGTAAGGGGCGATGGCTGCGACGGATTCGGGCGTGATCCTATTGGATCCGAGAAGATCGGAGATCGAGAGCAGTCCACTTGAGGTGGCGCCCCGAAGCGAGACGATCGCGTCGGCACTGATCGGATCATCGGGCAGCATCGCGCGAAGAACGGCGGGCGAGACGGTGTTCAGGTTGACCTTGCCGTTGATCGGCTGATCGGCGCGGTCGAGGGTGCCTTCCTGGAAGATCCGCCGCAGCTGCTGGCTGTCGAGGGCCTGGATGCGGGCGCCGGCGCCCGCCTGGCCGCCCGTCCGCCCCGCCGAACTCCGGCCGGACTGCCGCCCCGTCGGCTGCTGGGAGTTATTCCGACCGCCGCCACCCGTCGCAAGGGTCGTGAGGTCCTGGACGAGCAGCATCTCCATGCGCGCGTTGTTCCCCTTCGCGAAGGTCGAGAGGGCGGCGGACTGCTCGGCGCTCAGGCCGAAACGCTCCTGAAGCTCCTCGAGCGCGGCCTCACGGAGATTGAGCTTCGGCTCGCCCGAAAGCGCAAGCAGGCTGCCCGTGCTCCGCGCGGTCAGCGCGCCGGACCAGCCCGCGTCGAGCAGGCCGTCGGCATCGTCGGGAGGCTCGCTCATCGATCCGTCGTCCTCGTTCGCGTCGAGACGACCGTTCAGGTTCTGGTCCTCGCCCCGAACGTAGCGGGGGAAGGCGCCCGCGATGAGCTCGAGTTCCGCGATGGAGCGCAGGTTCCCGTTCCGCGGCTCGTAGCCGAGCCCGCGGTTCACGTAGAACTCGTACTCGGCGCCCATCATGCCCTCGTCGTCATCCGAGTCGCGCCAGTCGACGATCGCGTCGGCGACATCCATGGTCATCCCCTCGAGTTCGAGGAGGATGTTCCGAGGGACGGTGTTGATGTTGATCTTCGCGTGCTCGTCCTGAGGCCCGGGGACCTCGACGCCATCCTCGGTGTGACGGATCTCCCAGGTCCCCGAGACGAGTTCACCGTCCGCCACCGACTCGAGGTCCTTGTAGAGCTGCCGCGAATCCTCGGGATTGGGCTCCTCGGTGTGGTACTCGAGCACGGCGAGCGTCTCCTCGAGTCCCGCTCGCGCCGCCCAGCGCGCCTCGACGCGCGCGATCGCCTCGCGCCCCATCGCCGCCTGCCGGAAGGCGAGCACCTGCGCCGCACCGACGATGACCGCGGCGATCGCGACCGACCAGATCACGATGACGACGACCGCGCCCCGTCGGGGCGAGGCGCGGCGTGCATGCGTCCGGCGCAGTGCGTCGGTCACCGCTGGCTCCCCCGCGTCGAGCCGATGCCCGAACTGCCGCTGAAACCACCCAGGCCGCCGCGTCCGCCGCCGATCGAGCCGTTTCCTCGTCCGCCGCTGAACCCCGGCCTGCGACCTCCGCCGCCGACGGAACCGTCGCCACCACCGCCCTGGCCGAATCCGCCACCGGGTCGTCGTGGGCCGCCGTCTCCACCTCGTCCGCCGCCGCCAGCGCCACCGCCACCGCCGCCGCCACCTCCGAAGAAGGGGACGCCACCGGCGCCTCCGGCCGCGGCAGGATCACCCGCACCGGCCGCGGCGTTCGCCGCCGCGTCAGCCGCGGCGAGCTCCTCGTCCTCGGGTGGCGGCGGGGGGGGCGGCACGATGCGATCGATCGCGATCTGCGTGCGCAGCGTCACGAGCGACTTCTGTCCCTCGGAGGCGGGCATCCCGGGCTCGTCGCCCGTCGCGGTCACCTCGATGCGGAGCGCCCACGGCAGCCCCATGAAGTCGGAATCCCAGTCCGGGTACCACGCTTCGCCGTCGTAGGCCTCGATCGAGATGCCGATCACGCCCTCGACCGCGGGAATCGCGAGCCCGCCACCCTCGGAGTTCTCGTCGGGCACCGCATCGCGCCGCATCCAGAGGACGCTCCCCGCGGCATCGTCCTCGACACGGTACTGCGATTCGTATTCGCCGCCCTCGCCCGCGTAGTCGTCGCGCTTCATCGGCCGCAGCCGGTTGTTGAAGACGAGGATCTCGTCGCGATGGACAAGGCCGTACGCGCTCGCGCCGACGCCGTCGAGGAGGAGGACGCGCGTCTGGAAGAGGTCGGCGTCGCGGATCACCGAGACGAGGTCGCGCCGCACCGCCTCGAGCGCGGCACCCGCGCGCGTCGCGGCGTCGAGCCGCACCCGCGCCACGTCGCGCGTGCGCGAGATGCGCCCGAGGATCGAAGACACGGTCAGGATGACGACCGCGCTCACCGCGATCGCGATCACGAGCTCGATGAGCGAGAAGCCGCGCGCGCGCGCGCGCCGGTCCTGCGTCCGATCGGTGGTCCGGTCATGCGCCATCGCGTGCCTCCTGCTTCTCGGCGATGCGACCCTCGCGGTCGATCGGCTCGTAGGGTGTTCGGACCGGATCGGGCTCCTCGCCACGCTTCTCGGCGATGAGCGTCTCGATGTCGTAGGAGCGACCGGTCTCGTGGACAAGGGTCACACGGACGAGCGCGGGCACGCCCGAGCCGCCCTGCTCGATCTCGATTCCGTAGGTGAAGTCCGCGTACGGCGACGCTCCGTCGAAGCGTCCGCTCAGCGGATGAAGGTCGGGAAACGCGACGGGCCCTTCGGTGAGTACCGACGCGAGCAGTTCGTCGAGCGCCGCAGCCGCCCGCACGTCGATCTCGCCGCGCCGCGTCAGCGCGAGCGCCTGTCCTCCCATCGAGAGGACGGTGAGCATCCCGACCGAGAGGATCACCCCCGCGATGATCGCGTCCATCAGCGCGAAGCCGCGCCGCGGGCGCCGATGGGCGCGGGGAGTGGTGCGGAGGATGGAAGGCGTTCGGCGCATCGGAGGACTCGGGGAGAGGGCGTCACCAGCGGTCGAACATGCCGCCCGCGGCGTCGAGGTCGATCGCCTCGCGGACGACGGCGCGTGGGTCGTCGAGGCGCCGCGGCGCCGCGGAGTAGTTCTCGAGGACGAGGTTCGCGGCCTTCTCCTCGCCCTTCACCTCGAGCTCGATGCGCGGACGGCTGCCGTCCGGATTGGTCGCGATCGACCACGCGTCGTCGAGCATCGGGGCGCCGTCCGCCGCCGCGAAGTCGATCCACATGCCGTCGGGAAGCTCGACCGGCGTGCTCAGCCGGTCCTGCTGCCAGACGCGCGGACCGTCGGGATCGTTCGGGTTGAGGTCCTTGATCCAGAGCGCGATCTCGCCGGTGCGACGGTCGTAGGCGAGCGCGAGCTGCTGCGTGCCCGAGGCGTTCCGGAAGGCGTACATGCGCAGCAGGTCCTCGACCTGCACGATCGCCTTCTCCTCGCGCTGGCGCTGCACCACGACGACCTTCGGGATCACCGCGACGGCGATGATCGCGAGCATCGTGCACACCACGATCACCTCGATCAGCGAGAAGCCGCGAAGCGACGAGCCGCGCAGGGGTCTGCGCGGCGTCGTGCCATCGATCGGGCGGCGTGCTGACGGGATCCGCGGATTCACGCGATGCTCCTCGCGGGCGTCACTGGGCGCGCTTCGCCTTGTTGTCGCGGCCGTGGTAGATGTCGGCGCTGTCGTCCTCGCCGCCGGGGACGCCGTCGGCTCCGTAGCTCACCACATCGAAGTCGCGGCCGTTCGAGCCGGGCACCTCGAGGATGTAGGCGTTCCCCCACGGGTCGACGAGGTCGTCCATCGACTCGAGGTACTTCGGCACGAGCAGGTCGAGCGTGAACTCGCCCGACAGCGACGAATTCCGGTTCTCGGTGAGGTAGATCTTCACCTGCTCGGCGATCGCCGTCGCCTTGATCATCGCCTGGTCGGCCTTCGCGCTGGCGAGGCGGCCGAGCAGGTTCGGGGCGACGAGCGCGGCGAAGATGGCGATGATCGTGACGGCCACGATCACCTCGATGAGGCTGAAGCCGCGGCGGAGCGCGCGGCGGGCGTGACGGCGGCTGGAGCTGGGACGGTTCGCGGACATGGTGCGTTCCTCGGAAGGGTTGGACGGCGGGACCGTCGGTACTAGCCGATGGCGTTCTGGAGTTCGATGATCGGAAGAAGGATCGCCGAAAGGACGAAGCTCGCGACGAGCGCCATGACGATCAGGAGGACCGTGGGCAGGATTCGGGTGAACATCTTGAGCGAGTTGTTGACCTGCCGGTCGAACGAGCCCGCCGCATGCAGCAGCATCTGCTCGAGGCGACCCGAGCGCTCGCCGATGTTCACGATCTGGACGAGAAGGGGAGGGAAGTGCCCCGAGCGCTCGAGCGGATCGGCGAGCGACTGGCCCGTCGTCACCTTGTCGGACACCTGGTCGATCGCGCCCGTGAGCGCCGTGTTTCCGAGCGTGTCGCGCACGATGCGCAGCGCGTTCAGGATCGGGATGCCCGCCGAGACGAGGGTGCCGAGCGTCCGCGTGAAGCGCGCGACCGCGATGTCGCGGACGAGCCGCCCGACGACCGGGACGCGCAGCAGGAAGGTGTCGAAGCGCAGGCGGTTCTCGGGTCGCGCGATCCAGTTCCGCCAGGCGAGCCAGCCGAGGATCGCGGCCGCGAGGATCACGGTCCACCAGGCGATCACGAAGTCGGAGATCCCCATCAGGAGGACGGTCGGCGCGGGCAGGTCGAGGTTCGCCTGCAGGATCGGCTTCATGACGCGCGGAAGGACGAAGACGATGAGGACGACCACGCTCGCCGCGATCAGGCCCGCGATCATCACCGGGTAGACGATCGCGCCCACGACCTCGCGCCGAAGCTCGACCGAGCGCTCGAGGAGGTCGGCGAGCTGGTGCATGATCTCCGCGTTGCGTCCCGACGCGTCGGCCGCGCGCAGCATGCCGGTCGTCATGTCGTCGAAGGGCGGGCCGTACTCCTTCGCCGCCTGGTGGAGCGTCACGCCCGCCTCGACGCGCTCGATCATGAAGTCGAGGATCGCCTGCAGGTTCTTGTTCGCGGCCTGCCGGCGCACCGTGCGGAGCGCCTGCATCAGCGGCAGTCCCGCCTCGAGCGCCGTCGCGAGCTCGCGGATCAGGTCGGCGAGCTCCGTGCGCGAGATCGTCGGCCGGGCGACCTTCTTTCCCGCGGCCGCGGCGGCGTCGGCGGCGCTCATCTCGAGCTCGATCGCGGTCTCGCCGCGCGCGGCGATGGCGCGCATGGCGCTCGCGCGGTCGGCGGCGACGAGCGTCCCCGACTGGATCGCGCCTTCGGCGGTCATCGACTGGTAGCGGAACGACGGCATGGGTCAGGGGCTCTCTCAGGCCGTCGCGGACGGTGCGTTCTTGAAGTTCTCGCTGAAGTCCTCGACGTCCTGCGTCGCGCGGAGCACTTCCTCGATGGTGGTGATGCCCTGCGCGGCCTTGCGCATGCCGTCCTCGCGCATGTTGATGAAGTCCGCGTCGAGGAGCGCCTTCAGCTCGTGCACGGGGCGGTTCTGCGCGATCGCCGCGCGCAGCGGCGACGACACCTTGACGATCTCGTAGAAGCCGAGGCGCCCGCGGAATCCGCTGCCGCCGCACTTCTCGCAGCCGCGACCGACGGTTTGCACGCCGCCGAGGCGCTCGCGCTCGTCGGGGGTGAGGCGGTGGTCGACCTCCTCGGAGATCGGCCGCCGCTCGCGGCATTCGGCGCAGTTGCGACGCCCGAGGCGCTGGGCGAGCAGCCCTTCGAGGACGCTTGCGACGAGGTACGGCTCGGCGCCCATGTCGATGAGACGCCCGATCGACGAGATGGCGTCGTTCGTGTGGAGCGTCGAGAAGATGAGGTGGCCCGTGAGCGCCGACCGGATCGCGATGTCGGCGGTCTCGGTGTCGCGGATCTCGCCGACGAAGACGATGTCGGGGTCCTGGCGAAGGATCGCGCGCAGGCCCGTCGCGAAGCTCAGCCCGCGCTTCGCGTTCACGGGGATCTGGTTGATGCCGTTGAGCTCGTACTCGACGGGATCCTCGATCGTGATGATCTTCTTGCGCGGGTCGTAGAGCTTCGAGAGCGACGCGTAGAGCGTCGTCGTCTTGCCCGATCCGGTCGGACCGGTGACGAGGACGAGGCCGTGCGGCTTCTCGATCATCCGGTCGACGAGCGCCCGGTGCGGCTCGCTCATGCCGAGGCTCGTCAGGTCGAGCGGCAGCGAACTCTTGTCGAGGATTCGCATGACGACCGACTCGCCGTAGAGGGTCGGCACGGTCGAGACGCGGATGTCGACCTTGCGTCCCTCGAAGCGCAGGGTGATGTGGCCGTCCTGCGGGATGTACCGCTCGGCGATGTTCATCCCCGCCATGATCTTGATGCGGCCGATGAGCGCGGGCTGCAGGTGCTTGGGCGGCTGGGGCTGCGAGACGAGCACGCCGTCGATCCGGTACTTGACGCGCAGCTCGCTCTCGAAGGGCTCGACATGCACGTCGCTCGTCCGGCTCTGGATCGCCTCGAGGAGGATGAGGTTCACCAGGTTGATGAGCGTCGGCTGCTCGGCCATCCGGTGGACGTCGTCCGCCTCGATGGCGTCGAGGTTGTGCTCGGTGTCGGGCGTCGCGGCGAGGCCGCCGTCCGAGGCGAGCGTCTCCGCCATGCGCGCCGCGGTCGTTCCGTAGCGGTCGCGCATGAGATCGCGGAAGGGCGCGGGATCGAGTCCCACGCGTCGGATCGCACGCGCCGTGACCGCGCCCATCTCGTCGACGGCCGCGGTGTCGAGCGGGTCGAGCATCGCCACCACGAGCCGCGGTCCGTCGAACGCGATCGGAACGGCGCCGAGGCGCACGGCGATCTCGGGAGCGAGGAGCTCGGCCGCCATGGGATCCGACGCGGGCGCCTTGTCGAGCCAGGGGATCCCGAGAAGTGCGCAGCGCTCGCGCACGGCCGCATCCTGGGACGGTGGAACCGTGGGCACGGCGGCCGCCTTCGCGTCCGCCGTGAGTTCCGTGACCGTCGTGGATGGTGCGTTGCTGAGAGTGCTCACGGAGATCGTGTTCCTGCGTTCGTGGCGATCATCGCCGTCGGAGGCGAATGAAGGGGCGTCGGATGAGATTCAGTCGGCCTTGTTCGGGCCCTTCTTGCCGCCCGGGTTGTTCGACGTTCCGCCCTTCGGCGCCGAACCATCGGTCGGGACGAGCGGCGGACGCTGGCCCTTGATCGGCTTGTCGCTCATGTCGGGGGCGGGACCCGCGCGCTTTCCTTCCGGGGCGGTCTCGCCGTTCGGCGATCCGGGGGCGACGCCCGCTCCGCCCACGAGTCCGGGCTGCCGGATCGCGTCGCCGTACTTCATGCCCGCGGGAATCGCGGCGCCGGGCTTCCCGAAGCCGGGGACGGCTTCCTTCTGGTCATCGCTCAGGATCTCGGCGAGACGGGCCTGGTAGCGCGTCACGAGCTCCTGGCGCTCGGACTTCGCCTGCTCGAGCTCGGGAGCGTCGGTCCACTTGATGGTGCCGCCCGCGGCCTTCTGCGCGGCGAGTTCCATGCGACGACGGGGCTCCTTCGGCTCGGTGAGACGGAGGGCGTCCGCGTGCTTCGCCTGCGCGGCGGCGAAATCGCGCGACCACTCGGTGGCGAGGGTCTCGATCTGCGCGCGCTGGGTGTCGTTGAGGTCGGGAAGCGCGAGCGCCGCCTCGATCATCGGGGCGAGGGGGTCGGCGCGGTAGACGCTCGGGTAGGCGCGCTGCAGGGCGCGCTTCTCGAAGCGCTCGCCGGCCTCGCCGCCGAGCGCCTCGCGGATCGCCCCGATCGCGGCCTCCTGGACCGAACGGATCGCGATGCGCTTCGTCATGATCCGATCCTGGAGCGCGAGTCCCGCATTCGAGTCGCCCGACGACATGGCGGCGAAGAGCGGCTGAATCGCGCTCTCGAGCTCGCCATCGCGCGCGGCGAGCGCTTCGTCGAGCTTGACCTCGTACTCGTCGAGGATGGGGCGGATCGCATCCATCTCGACCGGCGACACGTCGGCCTCGCGACAGACGAGGAGGAGGTTGATCGACTCGCCGCTCAGTTCACCGTTCGGAAGGCTCTTCTCGCGCCGGAGCGAGCGCTCGAGGCGGGGCCAGAGCTCGAGCTGAAGTTCACTCAGCTGGCTGCGCACGCCGGTCAGGAAGTCGTCGTGGAGCTTGCGCTTCTCGGCGGTCCACGCGACGAGCGGCTTCGTGATCATCTCGACCACCGCGTCTCCGCTCGTGCCCGGGGCCACATCCTTCAGGTTGCCCATGTTGAGGCGCACGCCGTCGGCGGCCGTGTTGAACTCGGTGACGTAGTCCTCGAGCAGCGCCTCCATGATCGGCCGCTGCCACTCCTCGAGCTGCAGCGCGTCGACGAAGACGGGAAGGTCGCGCGGATAGAAGTCGGGGATGAACATCGTCGCCATGCCGCTGCGGCCGCCGAACTGCGCTTCGGCGACCGGTGCGACGGTCAGCGCGCCACCGACGGCCAGGGCCGCGGTGAGAAGGGCGGAGTGGAGCCTGAAGCGGGAGGGGCGAAGGGTCGAACGGTGCACGGAACTCTCCTGAGTGGAAGCGGAGTCAACGGGTGCGCATGAACCTCGTCCCGACAGCCGCCGGGCGGTCGATGCGCGGATCTACCATCGGACGGAGGACGGTAGACGGATAGCGGAATGTCGTGTTGTTCCGCGGTCCCAAAGCCTCGTTGCCCAACTTGACCGAATCGGGAAGCCTCCGAACGCGCCGAGGGGGGACTTCATGCAGCGAAGGATCGAAATCGAGGTCTTCGAGCGATCCTTGGGTGCTCTGCGAGGGGGCCGTCCGCCCAACGGAGCGCGCTGCGATCGCAAGGGGAAGTCGAGGCGACTTCAACCCCGAACGGTTCGCTGCTCGATGCGCTTCTCGGACCTTGTGACGACGATCCGATCAACATAGATCCCCGGCGTGTGGACGAGATCCGGATCGAGTTCGCCAGCGGGAACGAGTTCCTCGACCTCCGCGACGCAGGCCTTTCCGCACATGGCGACCATCGGATTGAAGTTCCGAGCCGTCTTCCGGTAGACCAGGTTCCCCGCGGTATCCGCCTTCCACGCCTTGACAAGGGAGAGATCCGCGCGGATGCCACGCTCCATGACATAGGTCTCGCCGTCGAATTCGCGGAGATCCTTGCCCTCGGCAACGACCGTCCCGACACCCGTGCGCGTGAAGAAGGCCGCGATGCCGGCGCCGCCCGCACGCATGCGCTCCGCGAGCGTCCCCTGCGGGTTGAACTCGAGTTCGAGCTCACCGCTCATGAACTGCCGCTCGAACTCGGCATTCTCGCCGACATAGCTCGAGATCATCCGTCGGATCTGTCGGGTCTGGAGCAGGAGGCCGAGCCCCCAGTCGTCGACCCCGGCGTTGTTGCTCACCGCGGTCAGACCACCGGCACCCGAATCGCGCAGCGCGACGATCAACTGCTCCGGGATGCCGCAAAGTCCGAATCCGCCGACCGCGACCGTCATGCCGTCGCGAACGAGTCCGTCGAGCGCCGAAGCGGGAGAGGAGTACACCTTGGAGGGCATGGGCGGAGTGTAGCCGCAGCCGAACCATCGCCCTTGGACGGACGCTCCTTCAGTCGGCGTCCGTCAGCCAGCGCCCTTCAGCCCTCGCCCTTCAGCCCTCGCGCAGGAGGCGTGGGTTGCGGTTCGCGATCCGACCATCGCCACGGCCCCCTGCGTCACAGTCTCCCGCCGAGTCGCGTCGGTCGGGACGAGATTCACGACAGGCGCGCGACGCAACTCCTTTAGTTCCGCGACACGGGCTTTCGGCCTTCGCGGACGGCGATGTCCTCCGACATCTCGCGAGCGGCGTCCGGATTGGCGGCCTGCAGCGCGCCGCGGATCTTCTCGAGCGCCTTGT
>JBJOHC010000076.1:0-3515 GCA_046047955.1 Planctomycetota bacterium | reverse complement strand
CCGCGATGTGCTCGCGGTCCTCGAGATTCGACGAGCGGACCTTCGCGACGATCGCGCGGTTCGCGAGGTCGCTCTTCATGTAGCGGCGCGCGAGCTCGGAGATCTCCGCGGGGCTGCAGCCGTCGAAGAAGTCCATGCCCTCGCGGTAGGCGATGCCGCTCGCGAGGCGGTTGGCGACGATCCAGTTCTGGTAGCTCTTCGGGAGCGCGGTCCACACGCGGTCGCCCGCGAAGTCGAAGAGGATCTTGGGCAGGTGGTCGCGGACCATCTGCTTCGCGAGCTCCTGGTCCTCGGCCGGCCACTCGGGCACGCCCGCGGCGATCGCCGCGGCGCTTCCGTTGATGACCTTCGAGAGTTCGACCGAGATCCGCGGCAGGCTCATCGACGGGTGCGTCTTCGCCGCGCGCATGAGGAACTCGCCCTCGACGCGCGCGAGCGAACGCAGCCGCTCGAGCACCTGCTCGACGTAGGTGTCCTTGATCGAGAGGAACTCCTCGTCGCTCAGCACCATGCACGCCGAGATCTCGTAGCTCGAGCAGATCACGCCGCACTTGTTCGCCGACGAGTCCTTGATGATCGTCACGCCGTGCCGCGCGAGCTCCTCGCGCGCGCCCGGGGTGAGGAAGAGGTTCGCGCCCTCCGAGATCACCTTCGCGCTCGGCGTGCCGTCGGGCTGCAGGAACTCCTGCCAGTTGCCCTCGTGGATCGTGCTCGGACGCCCGCCGCCCGGGACGAACGCGTCGGTCACGAGCCGGTTGTGCAGCGAGTTCCGCAGCTGCGCGCCCTCGGGCTCCTCGACCGCCGTGATCCGACCCTTCGGCGAGAGCTTCGAGCGGTCGAAGCTCGCGATCGGCAGGCCCTCGTGGAAGAGCCGCAGCAGCTCGCCGTGGTCGAGTCCGTCGGGATCCTCGCCCGAACCCGAGCCGTCGCCGACGCCGACGATCACCGCGTTCGCGCCGTAGTCGCGGTCGAGGATCCGCATCATGTTGCCCGCGACGTCGCCGTCGGGACCGCCGGTGATCTTCACCGTGAAGCGCTCGCGGCGCGGGTCGATCCCGCGCGCCTTCAGCGCGATCTCGAGGAAGACGTTCACGCCCTCGCTCGTCACGCCGTAGACCTTGTGGTTGATGCCCGCGCCCGGCTTCGAGCTCATGAACGCGGTCGGCATGGCGTAGCCGCGCCGCCGCGCGCGCTCGACGATCCACTCGATGTGCGCGGGCGTGATGTTCTCGTCGGGGCCGAGGTAGACGAGCTCCTCCTGCCCGAAGCGGTCGACGACGCGCTCGCGCACCTCGGGGACCTGCACGATCAGGTCGAGCACCGAATCGACGAACGCCTTCACGCAGCGGTCGACCGTCGCGCCCGGCTCGAGCAGGATCGCCGCCTTCGCGCCGCCCTCGGGGATGTCCTTGTTCTTCAGCTGCTGCGCCCACGACAGGCCGTACACCTCGTCGAAGAGCCGCTCGCTCTCGCGCGTGTGCTGCACGGGGCTCGCCGTCCGGATCACGCGCAGGCCGCCGCGCGCGATGTCCTGGAAGCGGTTGTGGAATCCGTCGAAGCCGCGGCCGTGGACGAAGAAGGTCGCGTACGGCGTCTCGGGACGCTCCGCGTTCACGAGGAACGACGGATCGATCCGCAGGCAGAGCGCGAAGCGGTCGGCGAGGTAGTAGTTCGTGCGCAGCGTGCTCGCGACGCCCTCGAGCATCTTCGCGAGGACGAGGCGGTGCATCTCGCTCGGCTGCCGCGTGATGTCCGCCTCGATCGTCGCGCGCCGCGCGTCGAACGCCGCGTCGAGGAGCGGCTCCCACGGGTTGAAGCGCGCGAGGAAGAGGTCGACGATCGCGAGCGCGACCGGCATCGACTCCTCGGCGAGTCCGCGGATCCGCTCGCGCGTCCAGAAGTAGCGGTTGAGCGGCACGAGCACCTGGTGCGCGAGGTGGCTGAGCGCGACGAACGCCTCGGCGCGGTCGATCGCGAGCCCCTTGTGGCGGGCGCTCAGGTCGAGCGCGCGGTCGTCGACCCACTTGATGCGGCGGAGATCCTCGCTCACGCGCTTCCAGACCTCGCCCGTCCGGTCGAGCGAGCGCCCGTCGGCGCCCTGGACGACGAATCCGACGAAGGTCACCGAGCCGCCCTTGCCGTCGCGCACGATGTCGAGGTACGCGCGGTGGATCGAGATCCCGTGGCGCGCGAGGATGCGCGCGGCGCGCTCGAGCGTCGTCCGCGTGCGCGAGTTCTCGACGACGACCACGATCCGGCTCATCGTCGGATGCGACTCGCTCTCGAGCTCGATCACGGTGCCGTCGCTTCCCGACACGCGGCTGTAGAGCGACCAGTGCGCCGCGACGCGCAGCGGCGTGCAGGTGAGCACGTACTCCGCCGAGCAGCCCGCGAAGTACGCCGCGATCTGGTCGGGCGTCCAGTCGAGCTTCTTCTCCTGGGCGTAGCGGATCGTGTCGCGCAGCTTCGCGGCCTGGCGCTCGTCGCGGCTGTCGAAGGGTTCGGGATCGCCGAAGACGAAGGTGTCGAGGACGAGCGTCCCGTCGAAGGTCGAGTGGATCTTCGCCGCGCGCAGCGAGCGGTCCATCGGGAGCTGCGCGACGAGCTCGGCGAGGATGCCGGGGTAGTTCGCGTTCTTGATGAGCGTGACCTGCCGGCCGTCCTCGTTGCGCAGCGTGAGGTCGATCGGGCGCCCCGACGCCTTCGCCGCGATGATCGCGCGGAGGTGCGCGAGCTGGCTCGCGCGGTCGGTGTCCTGGAAGTACATCGGCGGCATCTGCGCCGCGAACCAGGGGACGATCTCCTCGGCGCCGCCGCGGAAGCTCTCGACGAGGTCGTCGACGAGGACGGACGGATCGGGACCCGCCGTCTGGGCGGGGGCGGACTTCGACGACGGCGAGGGCGCGGTGCTCATTTCAGGTATGTTCCGTGCGGAAGGGGCTCAGGATAGCCTCGACACGCGAATCGGCCCGAACGGGTCGGACGGGATGGCGCGATGCGGGTGGTGGTCATCGGCAACTTCGACGGCGTTCATTGCGGACACCGTCATCTCCTCCGGACGGCGCGGACCCTCGCGGGCGCGACGCGGGTCGCCGCCGTCACCTTCGAGCCGCTGCCTGTCGAGGTCCTGCGGCCCGGCGCGCCCATGGGGCGACTGACGCCCGCACCCGTCCGTCGCGCGCTTCTCCTGGCGGAGGGCGTCGCCGACGAGGTCGTCGAACTGGACCCGCGGGACGGCATTCTCGGACTCGATCCCGACGCATTCGTCGAATTCCTGCGGCGCGAACACCCGTTCGGGGCGATCGTCGAGGGGCCCGACTTCCGCTTCGGCCGCGGCCGGGCGGGATCGCTCGCGACGCTGCGCGAGTCGGGCGAACGCCTCGGGTTCGCGGTCGTCGAGGCGGCGCTCGCGAGCGTGACGATCACGGACGGAACGGTGGTGGAGGCCCGCAGCTCCGCGATCCGCGCGCTGCTCGCCGAGGGGCGGGTCGCCGACGCGGCGTGCGTCCTCGGCC
>JBJOHC010000075.1:0-8516 GCA_046047955.1 Planctomycetota bacterium | reverse complement strand
CGCCAGATCCTCGCCGAGCAGGGCATCCTGGCGCCCGAGGACCTCGACGCGCCGATCCGCGACGCCGACGGCGCCTCGCCGCGCGGACGGTCCACAAGCGCCGCAGCGCGAACCGCGGAGGCCCGCGAGCCATGAGTGGCGGCGAGGCCCGGTCGCCTTCCCCACGCGACGACGCGCTCGAACGCGCGGCCGACTTCGCGCTCTTCGGCGCAGGCGACGGACATGGGCCGCACGGCCTCCCCACCGGGAGCGAGGCCGCCGGAATCGGTGGATCCGTCGGCGGTGCCCCATCATGGTCCGCCCGCGAGATCGAGTCCTTCGAGCACGCGATCGCCCTGCTCGCGACCGACGACGCCCTCGCCCGCAGCGCCGGCGCGCGTGCGGCCGAAGCGCCGCCCGCCGCGCTCGTCGCGCGGCTGCACGAGCTCGCGGCCGCAATGCACGACGAACCGCGCACGCGCCCGACGCGCCCCGCGCGCCGTCCCACCCACCCGACGCCCGCGCCCTCCGCCGCACCGGATCCGCTTCCACTCGCCTTCCCCGCCCCGCGCGCCCCCCGCCGCGACTGGCTCGTCGCGGCCGCGAGCATCGCCTTCGGCGCCGCCGCGACCTGGGCGCTTCTCGACGCCGGCCGCACGCGCGAGCAGCCGACCGCGACCGACCCCGCGGCCTTCCTCACCGCGCACCCCACGGCCGTCCACTGGCCCTGGACGCCGACCGCCGACGAGCATGTCGTCGCGCCCGTCTCGGGCGAGGCCTACTTCGATCCATCGACCGGCGACGGCCTCCTCGTCATCGACGGCCTCGCGCCCAACGACCCGAATGCCGAGCAGTACCAGCTCTGGATCTTCGACGAGCGCCGCGACGAGCGCTATCCCGTCGACGGCGGCGTCTTCGATGTGCCCGCCTCGGGCCATGCGGTCGTGCCCATCCATGCGAAGCTCGCGGTCGCGCGCCCGACCCTCTTCGCCGTGACGGTCGAGCGTCCGGGCGGCGTCGTCGTCAGCGAGCGCCGCATCGCGCTCGTCGCGCGTCCGTGACCGCACGCGACCGACCGCGCGCCACTCTTGCGCATTCGACAAAAAAGGCAACGACGCACCGCGCGCGGCGAAACCCCCGCGCACGCATCCCCTACGATCGCGCCCTATGCCCGACTCCACCTGTGGATGGTCGTGGGCGCCGCGCCTCGTCGCCGCCCTTTCCCCGATCGCCGTCGCCGCCGCCGCACTCGCCGGCGACGCACCCGACCCCGTCCGCGGCCTCTGCCGCTACCCCGACATCTCAAAGGACTCGATCGTCTTCACCTACGCGAACGACCTCTGGATCGTCGCGAAGGAGGGCGGCGTCGCGCGTCCGCTCGCGAGCCCGCCCGGCTTCGAGGGCCAGGCGCGCTTCTCGCCCGACGGCTCGACCGTCGCGTTCCGCGCGAACTACGACCAGGGCCTCGACCTCTACACGCTGCCCATCGCGGGCGGCATCCCCGAGCGCGTGACCCACCACCCCGCGCCCGAGGGCCTCTGCGAGTGGACGCCCGACGGATCGGGGCTCATCTTCATGACGAGCGCGCTCGAGGGCCTGCAGCGCGCGACCAAGCTCTACACCGTGCCCGCGACGGGCGGCCTGCCGACGAAGCTCCCCGTCCCCTACGGCGCGAACGGCTCGATCGACAAGACGGGCGAGTGGCTCGCCTACACGCCGCACTCGACCGACACCCGCACCTGGAAGCGCTACCGCGGCGGCATGGCGACCGATGTCTGGCTCTTCAACCTGAAGTCGGGCGAGTCGCGCCGGATCACCGACTGGGAGGGCACCGACACGCTTCCGATGTGGCACGGCCGCAAGGTCTACTACCTGAGCGACCGGAGCGCCGCCGAAGGCAATGTCCTCAATGTCTGGAGCTACGACCTCGACTCGCAGGAGACGAAGCAGGTCACGCGCTTCAAGCTCCACGATGTGAAGTGGCCCGCGATCGGCCCCGACGCGGGCGGCGCGGGCGAGATGGTCCTCCAGCACGGCGACCGGATCTACACGCTCGATCTCGGGACGGGCGCCTCGCGCGCGGTCGACATCGTGGTGCCCGGCGACCGCGCGTCGCTGCGCGCGGCGATCGTCGACGCGGCGGAGAACATCCAGGGCGCGTCGATCTCGCCCACGGGGAAGCGCGTCGCGGTCGTCGGCCGCGGCGACATCTGGTCGGCACCCGCCGAGAACGGCACGCCGCGGAACCTCACCCGCACGCCCGGCATCTTCGAGCGCTCGGCGACCTGGAGTCCCGACGGCAAGACGATCGCCTTCTTCAGCGACCGGACGGGCGAGTACGAGCTCTACACCATGGCCGCCGACGGCCGCGGCGAGGACGGCGCGGGCGACCTGAAGCAGGTCACGAAGGACGGCACCGCCTTCCGCACCTCGATCGACTGGGCGCCCGACTCGAAGTCGCTCGTCATCCAGGACAAGGCGGGCCGCATCGAGCGCGTCGTCCTCGAGGACGGCTCGGTCACGCTCCTCGACACGAATCCCGAGGCGCCCCGCCAGGTCGGCCTCTCGTTCTCGCACGATTCGCGCTGGATCGCCTGGAGCCGATCGTGCGACGCGAGCGAGATGGACGCGATCTACCTCTACGACACGAAGGAGGCCGATCCCGCGAAGGCGCTCGCGCAGGTCACCGACGGCTTCTTCAACGACTCGAACCCGACCTTCGACCGGAAGGGCGACTGGCTCGCCTTCACGAGCCAGCGCAACTTCGCGCCGCGCTACAGCGACCACGACACGACCTGGATCTACACCGATTCACAGGTCCTGATGGCGGTGCCGCTGAAGGCGGACTTCAAGCTCCCGTGGCTCCCGAGGAGCGACGAGGAGGGCCAGAAGGACGATGACAAGCCCGCGTCGGGCGGCGACGCCCCCGCCGCCGAACGCGGCCCGGGCGGTCCGCCCGCGGGTGGTCCGCCGTCGGGTGGCCGCCGGCGCCGCGGCGCGGAGGTGTCCGACGACGCGTTCGCGCGCCTCGCCTTCGACGACGAACCCGCCGCCGCCTCGAGTGGCGCGGCGGGCACCTGGAAGGGCACGGTCGCGACGGGCGAGCGGCCCGTCGAGTTCACGCTCACCCTCGCGGTCGAGGCGGACGGCTCGGCGAAGGGCACCGTCGTCTCGAGCATGGGCTCATGCGAGGTGACGGGCACCTTCGATGCCGCGACGGGCGCGCTGCGCCTGCGCGGAAAGCTCGGTGAGATTCCCTTCGAGCTCGAGCTCAAGATCGACGGCGACACGATGAGCGGCGACTCGATCGTGACGGGGCCCGACGGCGCCGCCGAACGCGCGGCCGTCTCGGCGACCCGCCAGGCCGCGTCCGGCGATGCGGGCAACGGCGGCGGCAAGGATGGCGACGCGAAGAAGCCGGGCGCGAAGTCGGTCGAGATCGACCTCGCGACCCTCGAGGCGCGCGCGATCGCGCTCCCCGTTCCCGCGGGCAGCTTCGGCTCGCTCGCCTTCAACGACCGCAACGAGCTGATCTACGGCCGTGACGGCAGCGTGCGCATCCTCGACCTCTCCTCGCGCACCGCGCCGACCGAGAAGGCGGGCGCGAGCGGCACGCGCTTCTCGATCTCGGCCGACGGCAAGAAGCTCCTCATGGGCACGCGCGGCGGCGCCTCGATCGCGGGTTCGGGCGCGGGCGCGAGCCCGAAGCCGATCGTCTCGAGCCCGATGCTCGTCGAGACCGACCCCGTCGCCGAGCGCGCGCAGATCCTCGCCGACGTCTACCGCATCTTCCGCGACTACTTCTACGAGCCGACGATGCACGGCGTCGACTGGAAGGCGATCCACGCGAAGTACGAGGCGATGCTCCCCGCCGTCATCGTGCGCGAGGACCTCAACTACCTCATCGCCGAGATGATCTCGGAGCTGAACGTGGGCCACGCGTACCTGCAGGGCCAGGGCGATGTCGAGAACGCGCCGACGCGCAGCGTCGGGCTCCTCGGCGTCGACTTCGAGGCGGTCGTCGGCGACGACGGCGCGCCCATCGACGCGTGGCGCCTCGCCCGCTTCATCGGCGGCGGCGAGCACGACAGCGACGCGCGCGCGCCGCTCGCGGCGCAGGGACTCGGCGTGAAGGAGGGCGAGTACCTCCTCGCCGTCAACGGCGTGCCCGTCGACGCGGGCACCGATCCGTGGGCGTCGTTCCTCGGGCTCGCGGGCAAGGATGTCGTCCTCACCGTCTCCTCGAAGCCCGTCCGCGACAAGGACGCGCGCGATGTCGTCGTCACCACGATCGGCAGCGAGAGCGACCTCCGCTACCGCCACTGGGTCGAGTCGGTGCGCAGGCGCGTCGACGAACTCTCGGGCGGGAAGATCGGCTACATCTACGTGCCGAACACGGGCGTCGACGGACAGACCGAGCTCGTGCGCCAGTTCTACGGCCAGCGCATGAAGCCCGCGCTCCTGATCGACGACCGCTGGAACGGCGGCGGCCAGATCCCCACCCGCTTCATCGAGCTCCTGAACCGCCCCGTCACCAACTACTGGGCGCGGCGCGACGCGCGCGACGGCGCCTGGCCACCCGATGGCCACCGCGGTCCGATGGCGATGCTCGCGAACGGGCTCGCGGGCTCGGGCGGCGACATGTTCCCGTGGCTCTTCCAGCACAACAAGCTCGGCCCCGTGATCGGCACGCGCACCTGGGGCGGACTGGTCGGCATCTCGGGGAACCCGTCGCTGATCGACGGCGGCACGATCGCCGTGCCGACCTTCGGCTTCTACGAGAGCGACGGCACCTGGGGCGTCGAGGGTCACGGCATCGACCCCGACATCGAGGTGATCGACGACCCCGCCCTCATGAAGGATGGCGGCGACCCGCAGCTCGAGCGCGCCGTCGCGTGGCTCCTCAAGGAGCTCGAGACGAACGGATACCGCCCCGTCCCGCAGCCGAAGTCGCCCGACCGGAGCGGCATGGGCATCGTCGAGAGCGACAAGTAATCGACCGCGGCACCGATCCACGCGACAGGCCCCGTCCTCGGACGGGGCCTGTTCCTTTCCAGAGGGATCAGGACCGGCGTCCGCGCGCGTGCGAGGCCCCGTGCGGGCTGCTCCGTCAGGGACGAGAACTTGCGCGAAATCGACGGTGTGGCGCTGACTTTCCGTCGGTTCGGACTACTTTCCCTGAGCCCCGCGAAGGGGCGCGGTGCCGCTCCGTTCCGTGGCGCCGTCACTCCATGCTCAGAGAGAGGCCACACGACGATGCGATCCAGAATGATTCCCACGCTTATTTCCAAGCTGGTTCCCAATCTGATTCATGGCGTTCCCGCCGCGCTCCTTCTCGCCGCCGGCACCGCGTCGGCCCAGGACGCCTGCACGAAGGCCGGCATCGACCCGGGCTGCTGCGACGTCGTCTGCAACGTGAACCCCCTCTGCTGCGCCATCGAGTGGGACGCGGGCTGCGAGCAGCTCCTCGTCGAACTCGGCTGCGGCTGCTCGGGATCGACCGCGATCGAGGGCGACTCGGCCACCTTCGACACGACGACCGCCACCCGCGACCTGAACCTCTCGGGGATCTGCGATCCGGGCCCCTTCGGGAGCGACACCGTCTTCAACTACGTGGTCTTCACCTGGACCGCGCCCGCGAACGGCCGCTACACGCTCTCGACCTGCAACGCCGCCGACTTCGACACGCGCCTCGCGATCGCCGACGGCTGCGATCCGTTCAACGTCTTCGGCTGCAACGACGACGGCACGGGCTGCGCGACCTTCACGAGCACGCTGTCGGTCGAGCTCTCGGGCGGCACGAGCTACTACATCTATGTCGGCGGCTACTCGGAGGCCGACATCGGGACGGGCACGCTCTCGATCCAGCCCTTCGAGGTTGCGCTCACGCTGCGCGGCGCCCACTTCTTCCCCGAGCTCGATGCGGGCGCGGGCAAGTGGTACGCCTCCTACACGGTCAGCGAGGGCGCGACCTGGACCGATATCCGCGAGAAGGTGACCGAACTCGGTGGAACGCTCGCCTCGCCGAAGACGGTCGAGGAGAGCTTCACCCTCGGCACCGTGGTGCGGGCGACGGGCGGCGCGGGAACCTGCGCCTTCGGCCTCTTCCAGGACACGAACGCGAAGGACTACCTCGAGCCCGCGGGCGGTTGGCGCTGGGCCGACGGCTCGACCGTCGACTACGCGAAGTGGAACAACGGCGAGCCGAACGACGGGAGCGGTGGCGAGGACTACGCGCAGCTCCAGGTCGCCTACTTCGGCGAGTTCTGGAACGACCTGCCCGTCGACGCGGCGTGGAACCGCGTCGTCGTCGAGTTCCCCGCGGCGGGCCACCCCGACTTCACCGCGCCGGCGAACGACGAGCGCAAGGGCGCGACGCCGCTCGAGCAGGGCGTGCTGACCACGGTCTCCTTCGTGGGCGCGAGCACCTCGGCGGGCTCCCTCTGCGAGGACCCGATCTTCTACGACCGCTGGTACACCTTCACCCCCGACGCCGACGACAGCTACAAGATCGTCGTCTGCGGCAACAACTTCGTGGCGAACATGGCGATCGAGGACGCCTCGGGCGAACTCGTCGCCTGCACCGGCGGCGCCTGCTCGATCGAGGTCGATCTCCTCGCGGGCGTCACCTACACGATGCAGGTCGGTTCGCCGACCGCCGATTCGGCGGGCAATCCGACGGTGCTCGTCGAGCCCGCGCCCGAGATCGTGAGCCTCGACGCGATCAGCGTGAACCTCGTCGGCGGCACCTTCAACGACGGCGGCGACGGCGGCCGCTGCAACGACACCGCCGAGTTCCCCGCGGGCGCGGGCCCGTGGGGCACGCTGCACTGGTCGAACCTGGTCGGCAAGTCGTCGGATGACGCGGCGGCGTTCTCGGCGGCGGGCAACGGCGACGCGCCCACCGCGCTCAAGGACGGCACGGCGACCGCGACCTCGGCGAGCGTCGCCTGGAGCGTGAACAACACCTGGCGCATCTTCAGCTTCCCGGCGAACGACTCCGACCGCATGCGTCGCGGCTACCTCGATACGAACGGACTGCCCGAGGTCACCGTGACGGTGAGCGACCTCCCGTACGAGCAGTACACCGCGGTCGTCTACTTCGGCGCCGATGGCGGCGATCGGCCGGGCTCGGTCTCGGTGAACGGCGCCGCGCCGATCTTCTTCCTGAGCGACCCCGTCCCGGGCGGCAACTTCAACCCGCTCTCCGAGGCGACCGCCACCGACGCGGCGTCGGCCGTCCGCGCGAGCTACGCGGTCTTCCGCGGCCTCAAGGGTCCGACCTGCGCGATGACCATCGTCGAGAACGGTCCGAACCTCGGCTTCATGGGCTTCCAGATCATCAAGGAAGTCGCGGCACCCGCCTGCCCCGCCGACCTCGATGGCGACGGCGCCGTGAACGCCGCCGATCTCGCCGGGCTCCTCAGCGCGTGGGGGACGGCGGGCGCCGACCTCGACGGCGACGGCTCGACGAACGCGGCCGACCTCGCCGCGCTGCTGAGCGCGTGGGGCCCCTGCCAGTGAACCGACGCGGCTGACCGCGCGCCTCCGCGCGCGGGCCACGATCCTCGACGCCGCCCGTCCCGTTGCGGGGCGGGCGGCGTCGTTGCCGATAAGCCCGCCATGCCTTCCCGCGGCGGCGCTTCGAACCGCACCACGCTCATCCCGCTCGCGCTCCTCAGCGCGTTCCTCTTCTGCCAGACCTTCGGCGCGCTGCCGACCGCCGTCGACGACGAGATCGCGCGCTGGGCGGGCAGTGCCGTGTTTCTCGTCGCCGCGGTCGTCTTCGGACGCGACCAGCAGGCGCTCTGGTGCGGCGCATCGGCGGCCCTCGCGGTCGCGCTCAACCCCCTCTACCCGCTCGAACTCGGCGGCGACGGCTTCACGGTGGCGAAGATCCTCGGCGGCGCCGTCGCGGGCGCGGCGGTCGTCCGCAACTGGTAGTTCTCGGCAGGTCCTGCGCAGACCGATGGCTCGAATTCGAGAGCGTCGAACTCATGCGCCCCCCCACTTGCCACCGATGGGGAATCTGCTATTCTTCCCGACCCGTCGCCAAGACGGGACCGAATTGCGGGTGTAGCTCAGTGGTAGAGTGTCACCTTGCCAAGGTGAATGTCGAGGGTTCGAATCCCTTCACCCGCTTGCAAGAACCAGGAAACCGAAGGCTTCGCCTTCGGTTTCCTGGTTTTTACAAGCGTGTGAGCGTCGCGGCGCGATGCGCCACGCCGCAGTCCGCGGCATGGCCGCGGACCAGGTCTTGACGCGTTGCCCTTCGGGCAAAGAGCGAATCCCTTCACCCGCTTCAACGAAAACGGCCGGCCCGATGGGCCGGCCGTTCTCGTTGAAGCCTGCTGGAGCGTTCGCGACTGTCGTCGGCACCCCTGCACGGGGCGCCGACTCTTCGCTCACTCTGGCGGGATATGGCGACAGGCGGCTGGGAGCCCTCGCGTTTCTCGGCGTGTCGCAGTTCGAGGCTTCGCGTCGAGGATGTCCCAGCCCGAGGCATCCCGTGCCCGCCTCGTCTCCGCCGCCGTCGA
>JBJOHC010000074.1:0-8142 GCA_046047955.1 Planctomycetota bacterium | reverse complement strand
GTCGCGCGCAAGGGCTTCTCGATCATCGCGCTCGAGGCCGACTGGGCCGACGCCGCGATGATCGACCGCCGCGTGCGTCGACGCGAGGGGCCGCCGCTGCGCGAGCCGATGTTCTCGCGGTTTCCCGCCTGGATGTGGCGGAACGCCGAGACGGGCCGCTTCATCGAGTGGCTCCACCGCCGCAACGCGAGCGAGACGAATCCCGCGCGCGTCGCGAGCGTCCATGGCCTCGATCTCTACGGCATGAACAACTCGATCGGCGCGGTCGTCGACTACCTCGAGCGTGTCGACCCCACGGCGGCCGACGCCGCACGCCGCCGGTATGCCTGCTTCACGCCGTGGGAACGCGATCCGCAGACCTACGGACGCGCCGTCGTCGCGGGCGCGCTCGAGGGCTGCGAGGCCGATGCGATCGCGACCCTGCGCTCGCTCCTCGACGAACGCCTCCGCTACGAACGCGGGGACCCGGACGCCTTCCTCGACGCCGCGCGCAACGCGACCGTCGTCGAGCGCGCGGAGAAGTACTTCCGCGCGATCTACCGCGGAGGACGCGAGGCCTGGAACCTGCGCGACCGCCACATGTGCGAGACGCTCCTCGCCCTCCTCGAGTACCGGGGGAACGGCGCGCGCGCCGTGGTCTGGGCGCACAACTCGCACCTCGGAAACGCGGCGGCCACCGAGATGGGCGCGCGCGGCGAGATCAACCTCGGCCAGCTTCTCCGCGAGCGCTTCGGCCGCGCCTGCTACGCGATCGGCATGGGAACCGACCGCGGAACGGTCGCGGCCGCGAGCGAGTGGGACGGCCCGATGCTCGTCCGCGACCTGCGACCGTCGCATCCCGACAGCTACGAACGCATCTGCCACGACTCGGGCGTCTCGCGGTTCTTCCTGCCCCTGCGCGATCCGCGCACCGCGAAGGTGCGTCCGGCGCTTCTCCGCCAGCGGCTCGAGCGCGCGGTCGGCGTGATCTACCGTCCCGAGACCGAACTCGTGAGCCACTACTTCGAGGCGACGCTTCCGGCGCAGTTCGACGAGTGGGTGTGGTTCGACGAAACCACCGCGATCACGCCGCTCGAGGGCGCCGCCGAAGCGACGCGCGACGAGTCGCCCGATACGTTTCCGTTCGCCCTCTGAGTGGGAAGTCGCGCGTGTGAGATGGACCGCGCGAGGGCCGTCGCGGGAACGCTACCACGCGCGAGCCGCGCGGTGCGGGGCACCGGACGGCGCGCGCCTGGCCGCGCATGCCCGATTCGATCCGGACCGCGTCGCACCGGCGGCACCCTCACGGGATCGGAGGCTCTTCCCTCCGCCATCATTCCCCCCACGCGAATCCCTGCCGACCGCGGAAGCGGTGCCAGGCACCGTACGACGCGTGCCTGGCACCACCTGTCCCCACAGTCCCGTGCGCTCATCTCGCCGACGGCACCGGCTGCGGCCTTCCCTCCCCCTTCGGCTGCCCGGCGGACTCCTTGCCGATCGCCGACTCGTTGATCCGTTCGGCCAGCCTCGTCAGCCCCTCGTCGCATCGCCGCTCGTCGACGAGCGTCTTGAGCAGTTCGGACGACGCAGTCGCGTGCCCGAGAAGCGACGCCCAGGTCCGCGCGCACCCGTACCCCGCCATCTCGTCGTGCTCGATCCGCTGCATCACCGCGATGATCGCCGCGTCGCGGACGTGCGGTTCCATCTTCGTGCGCTTCGTCATCTCGACGCAGTCCTCGAGCAGTCCCTTCGTGCCGTGGGTCTCGCTCCGCCTCGGCTTCATCCCGAGTTCGAGGAACACCCGGTCGAGCCGCTCCACATGCTGCTTCGTCTCGACGGCGTGCGCGCGGATCGCGTTCGCGAGTTCGACGGCATGCGCCGCCTCGGCGAGCTTCGGCAGCACCTTCTCCGAGTGGATCTCCTCCGCGTAGAGCTGGTGGAGCTCCTCCTCGAGGAGCCCGCGCAGCGTGCGCACGCCGCCCGCGGCGCCCGCGGTCTGCGGCACCTCCTGCTCCGCCGCTCCCGCCCGGTGCGTGGTCGCGGACTTCGTCGTCGTACCTGATTTCGTCGTCGCCTTCGTCGAATGGGTCGTCATCTCGGATCCCTTCTCTCTTCCTTCTGGTCCGGCGAAAGAACGCGCGGGCGGCCCCGACGGCCGCCCGCGCCCCCGCACCATCCGACTGCCGGTCCGCCGGCGGTGCGATCCGTCTCCCCATATCCGGCGTGAGGTCCGGCGCGAGTCAGCTCTGCACCGTCACGCGACGCGAGATCGGCTTCACCTCGACGCGCCGCGACCGCATGCCAGGCTTCTTCGCGAAGCGCACGGTCACGATCCCGTTCTCGCTGTCGGCGGTGATCCGCTCGGGATCGGCCGACTCGGGGAGGTCGATCGTCCGTCGGAACGCGCCGAAGCGGCGCTCGCAGCGGTAGAAGTCCTCGCCCTCGGTCTCCTCGCGCTCCTCCTTCCGTCCCGAGATCACGAGCGTGTTGCCCGTCACGCTGATGTCGAGATCGCGCGCGGCGATCCCCGGGATCTCCGCTTGCACCACGACGCCGTCGTCGTTTTCCGAAACGTCGACGGGCGGCATGAAGCCCTCGAGGCGCCCGCCCGCCGCACCGGCGAAGGGTTCGTACATCCCGCCACCGAGCACGCGGGAGAAGATGCGGCCCATGTCGTCGCGGGCGCGCATGAAGTCGTCCACCAGGGGATTCCTGGTCCAGGTCGTCAGGCTCATCGTTCCACTCCTTTTTCGTTTCTTGCTTCGTTCCTTGCTTCGTTGCATGACTCGTTCCATGACTCGTTCTTCGCTTCGCTCTTGGTTCAGGCTTCCACTCGAACGCTTGCTCGAGAACTTCCTCGAGAACCTGCTCGAGCAGTTCCACAACGCACCGCCGATCCGCCGCCCGGGATTCCCCGCCGAAGCGGCCGCTTCGCGCGTCCCGCACCGGTGGCGGCTCCGCGCGCACGCGATGCGCGGAACCGACGATCCCGTGCGATCCGAAGCCCACGGGGCCGCGCTTGCGATCACGAGTACGGATCGACGATCAGCCGGTCGTCGACGCGCTGGACGCCCGGCGCGAAGCCCGCGACGCGATCGACCGCGTTGCGCTCGGCCCACGAACGGATGCGCCCGGTGAGCGTCACGGTGCCCTCCTTCACCGTCACCGAGATCCGTCGCGCCTCGCGCTCGGCCTGTCGCTCGAGGGCCTCCTCGATGTCGTTCTTGATGCGCGTCGCGTCGATCTGCTTCGCGCGCACCGAGAGCTGGTTGATGACGCCGCGGACTCCGGAAAGCCCGCGCACCGCGCGTTCGGCGTCGGCACGCTGCGCCCAGGTGTCGACGGAACCCTCGAGCGTCACGATCCCCATGGAGACGGTCGAGGTGATGCGCTCGTCGGGAACGAACGCGTCCCACTCGAGCGCCAGCCTCACCGCGTGCGAGATCTCCGTGTCGCTGCGCGCACCGATTCCCGGGACGCGCACCTGCATCTCGTCGACGACATCGAGGACGCCATGCACGCGGTGCGCCGCGTCACGCGCCGCGAGCTTCTTCGCGTAGACCGGCACGCTCCCGACGAGCGTCACCACGCCGTCGCGCACCTGCACGCCGATGTCGGTCTCGTCGACGCGCGTGTCCCACTTGAGCTCGTTGAGGACATCCTGCTTGATCTGGGAATCGGACTTGGTCAGTGCGGTCGTGGCCGTCGGCATCGCGACACTTCCTCTCTCTTGGTTTCCTGCCCGCGCGCCGCCACACGCGACGCCCAACGGACGCGACGATTAGGGCGTCGCGAGACCGCGCGCTCCACGCGAATCCTTCCGCGTTCGCGCCGCGGCGCGGACGGGCGGCCGCCGCGCGGCGAGCACCGCGCACGGAACGCCGTGCAGGATGCGCTCCGCCGTGCTGCCGAGGAGGAAGCGGCCGACGCCCGTCGAGTCGTTGCGTCCCGCGACCACGATGTCCGCGTGCAGCGAACGGGCGGCGTCGGTCACCGCGATCGACGCGTCGCCGCGCTCGATCGCGGAGGTGACGCGGAGTCCCGAGCGTTCGAGTCCGTCGCGCAGCGCGTCGAGCCGGCGCGCGGCCTCGGTCTCGACGGCGAGCCAGTGCGGACGGATGACCGCGGGGATGTCGGGCTCGGAGACGACTGGCGGCGCCATCACCGCGTGCACCAGATGGAGTCGGAGCGACATGCCCGCCGACGACGCGAAACACCGCAGCGCATCGATCGCCTCGCGCGAGGCGTCGCTGAAGTCGACGGCCGCCACCGCGACGAGCGCGTCGCCCGGCCCGCGTCCCGCGCGGGCGACGAGGACCGGCATCGGCGCGAGCCGGAGGATGCGGTCGGCGACGCTCCCGATCATCGCGCGGCGGATGGCGGAGAGCCCGCGGTCACCGGTGACGAGGAGGTCGACGCCGCGCCGCGCGGCCTCCTCGCAGACCACCTGCGCCGCGCGTCCCGTGCGGCAGACGCACGCCACCTCGACGCCGCGAGACGCCGCGCGCGCGACGAAGGCCTCGAGCCTGCCCTCGCCCGCACGGACGAGCATGGCGCGGATCTCGCGTCCGACGCCGAGTGGCGTCGGTTCGATCGCGTGAATCGCGACGACCTGCGCGCCCGACGGCCCGGCGAGCGCGACGGCCCACTCGAACGCGCCCGCCGACGGCGCGCTGAAGTCGACCGCGACCGCGATCGACGAAAGCCGGCGCCGCACGCCACCTCCGACGCGCAGGCTCTCCGCGGTCGCGTGCGACGGCGCCCGATCGACGACGGCGGCGCTCCCGCCGCCGACACCGAACCACTCCGTCCCGTCCTCCACGAACTTCGCCTGCTGCGCAACCGCGCACCGTTCCGTTCGAACCTGCATCGCATCGCCTCCTTCGCGGATCTCGCCCGCAGAAGGAGACTGACCTGCGATGGTCGCGGCGCGACGGGGAATCCGACGGGATTCACGGGCCTTCGCTGGATGGCGGCCGACCGACCGACCGACCGCTCCTTCGACGGGATCCGCCGGCAATCGGGCACACTTCCCCCCGACCACGCGCGACGACCGTGCGTCTCATCGCGGACCGCGACGGATGGTCGTCGCGCGAACGCTCCACGAGAGCGGAAAGAGGACGCACGATGGAACGGACCACGATGGATCGCGGCGCACTCGGCTCGGGCCGGGTCGAGACGAACGACTTCACTCACGAGCTCGAGCACCTGCGCGCCGACCTCCGGCAGCTCCGCCAGGATCTCGCGAACCTCGGCGGCGACGGGCTCCGCGCCGCGCGGGCGGGCGCCGGCGAAGGAGTCCGCGCGGCGGCGGTACGGACGCGTGCGGCCAAGGAGGCCGCGGAGGAGGGCATCGCCTCGCACCCTTTCCTCTCGACGGGCGCGGCGCTCGCGGTCGGGCTTCTGATCGGCCTCGGCGCCGCGCGGGCGGCCTCGCGGTGATCGAGGCGCTCACGATCGCCGTCCGCAGCGCGTTCGATGTGGCGTCGGCTCGCCTCGACCACGAGGCGCAGCGGCTCCGCGCGGGCGCGGTGCGGGCGGCGACGGGCATCGCACTCGCGGTCGTCGCGGCGATGCTCGCCTTCCTCGCGTCGGCGGCCGGGGCGGTCGCGCTGTTCGCATCGCTCGAGACGCGGCTCGGTGTCGTCGGCGCGCTCTGGTCGGCGACGGGTCTCCTCGCGTGCCTCGCGGTCGCCGCGGCGCTCGTCTCGCGTCATGCCGCGCGCCGATCGTGACTGGGGCGGTGAGCTTCACGCAGTTGTGGGGCGCGGTCTTCGGAGCAGTGATCGCGACGCCGTGGCCGCCACGCTTTGCTCGCGATGATTCGGCTCGCGCTGCATCGGCTCGTGATGCATCGGATCACGGATCATCGGCTCGGGCTCATCGGCTCGGGACGCAGGGGGCACGGCTTCATCACGACAGGCGTTGCGTGGAGCGGTCACATCGCCATGCAACGCCCTCGCTGCGACAACTGTGCGAATCGAGGGGCGCGCGCATGCCCGTCGCGCGTCCGCATACTATGCGCCACATGATATTTGGCGCCGCAGAGCTTCAACCTGAATTCGAGGCTTGCCGACTCCGAGGCTTGCCGACTCCGAGGCCTGCGAGTGCGCATCCATCGCATCGCTCCCCTTCACGCATCGTGTTCCGCGCCGCCGATGGGAACGCTCAGATCGTGGAGGATGATCCAAAGGAGGAGCGCGACCGGAGGCACCATGCTCCAGCGTGGCCCGTACACGAAGGCCAGCGTTCCACTCGCGCTTCCCGCGATGAAGGCGCCAAGGATCGTTGCGAGGAGAAGCAGCCGCCAGGTGCTGGCGCCCGCCGCTTCGGCGGCCGCGCCGGCGTCGGCCGCCCCACTGCCCGCGATGAACCTTCGTACGACCGCGAGCCGTGCCGACTCGTGACCGAGATCGGTGAGGATCCCCGTGAGATGCGTCGTGCGGACGACGCCGCTCGAGATGCGCGTCACCGTCGCGTTCTGAACGCCCATCGCAAGCGCCGCGACCGCGCCCATCCACCAGCGCCCCACGCCCGTCTCGATCGCCGACGGATCGTGCAGTTCGACCCCCACGGCGAAGGCGACGAGAAGCGCCAGCTCGATCCCCGCGGGCAGCGCGTACACCGATCGCCAGCCGCGCGCACGCCCCACCTCGACCGCGACGCCCGCGAGGAACGCACCCGTCAGAAACGCCGCGAGCAGCGCGACGAGGAACGCCGTTTCGCCGATCCGCATCTCGACCAGTTCGCGTCCGACCGCGCCCGCGTGCCCCGTCATGTGGCTCGCGACCACGCCGCAGGTCAGGACGGCGACGATGTTCACATGACCCGCGACGAGCGCGAGGGAGATCGCGAGTCTCGCCTGCAGGGTGCGGTCGTCGGCGCGGAGCGTCGGCATCGATCGGTGCGGGTGGCGCGATCCGTGTGCCTGGATCGCAGGTCTCGGCAGTCGGAGCGGCGGGCGGATGGGCGGGACCGTCCCGCACGGGACGGGAACCGGCGCCACGCCGCCGACGGGGTCAGACATCGACGCACGCACCCCCCTCGCTTGATGGAACGATCGCCCCGATCGCCTCGCACGATGCGAATGCCCGCCACATCCCTCCCGATCGCGGCCTAGGCGCGGCGCGGTGTGCACGCCGTCGCCGCATCGCCGCCTCGGCCAAGACGCAGGCTGTTGAGAACGACCGTCACGCTCGAGAGCGCCATCGCCGCGCTCGCCGCCATCGGCGGCAGCATCCAGCCGGTCCATGGCCAGAATGCGCCCGCCGCGAGCGGAACGAGGACGAGGTTGTAGCCGAACGCCCACGCGAGATTCTGGCGGACGACGCGCATCGTCCGCCGCGCGTGCGAGATCGCCTGCGGAATCCGCGCGAGATCGCCCGTGACGAGAAGCACTTCGGCACTGGCGCGCGCGAGATCCGTGCCCGCCGCCATCGCGATCCCGGGACGCGCGGCCGCCAGCACGGGCGCATCGTTGATCCCGTCGCCAACGAAGGCGATCCGCCTACCGCGAGCGGAATGCGTCGCGAGAAGCGCGGCCTTCTCCGCGGGAAGAAGTCCCGCATGGATCGACTGTTCCGCGATCCCGACCTCGCTCGCGATCGCGGCGACGGCCGCGCGCGCGTCGCCACTCGCGATCGAGCAACCGACGCCGAGTGCGTCGAGCGCGCCGATCGCCGCGCGCGCCTCGGGCCGCGGCTCGTCGGCGAGATGGATCCGCCCGAGAAGACGCGCGTCGAGCGACACCGCGACGACCGTCGCACCCGACGCCACGCCGCCGGAGGCACCGTGCCCGGTCGCGACCGCATCGACCGCCATCCCCTGCTCCGCATCATCCCCCTCGCACGGCTCGACGCGCACGCCCGCGGTTCGGAGCCACGACACGCGCCCCGCACGCACGACGCCCGCGCCGGAAACGGCGGCCGAGGCGTCACCTCCGGTCGCGTCGGGATCGCGTGCGCCGCTGTCGAGACGGGCCTCGACACCGAGCCCCGCGAACGCGGCGAACTCCGAGACCTCCGGCACCTCGAGGCCGCGCGCCTCCGCCTCGGCGACGATCGCGCGCGCGACCGGATGCTCGCTCGGCACCTCGACCGCCGCCGCAAGCGCGAGAAGCCGATCCTCCACCACGCCACGCGCGGCACGATCGCGTGCCGGCGC
>JBJOHC010000073.1:0-14607 GCA_046047955.1 Planctomycetota bacterium | reverse complement strand
GTCGCCCAGGCGATCGCGGGCGGCTCGTCGTCCGACCGCGCCTCCGCCTCGTCGAGCCCGACGAGCGGGATCCCCGCGACCGAGTCGATCTCGGCAAGCGCCCCGCGTTCACGGCGGAACGGCGAGAGGATCATCACATCCTCGGGCCGGACGCCCTCGCTGTCGACGAGATGGCGGACGATGCGCCCGATCGCGTCGCGCTGCCCCGCGCCGTCTTCGGGCGCGAACTCCGCGACCACGACGGGCTGGCCCTCGCGGACCGTCGGCGGCGTGACGAGGTCGTCGAGCCTGCCGGGGGCGAGTTCGCGGAGAAACCGCGTGATCGAGACGGAATTGCGCAGGTTCTCCCGAAGGACGAGCGGCTGGCCGAACCGCCGCGCGATCTCCCCGTCATCGACCCTGGTGTAGATCGACTGGTTCGGGTCGTGCAGGAACGCGAGCCGCGTCGCGGGACCTGCGAGCGCGTCGATCGCCTCGAGCATCGCCGGCGTGAAGTCCTGCCCCTCGTCGATCACGATCGAATCGAAGGCGCCGAGCGCGCCCTCGCGCGCCGCGAGTGTCAGTGCGGCGAGCATGGCATCGAAGCGTTCCTGCCGCTCGAGCGAAGCCGGAGGCGTGCGGCCCGTCCCGTTCGCCGCGCATTCGGCGAGGAGATGCAGGTTGCCTGCGACGATCCGGTCGGTCCGCAGCGCGCGCAGCGGCGTCGCGCGCGTGAGCGCCCGCGCGCCGGTCGCGCGAGCGAGCCCGACGCCGAGCGGTTCGTTGAAGCAGGTGACGAGCGTTCGCCGACCGTCCGCGATCTCGCGGCGCGCGCGGTGGAGCGCGGCGTAGGTCTTCCCCGTTCCCGCCGAACCCTCGACGACGAGGCGGTCGATTCGGTGGGCGGCGTCGACGATGCCGCGCACCGAGCGCATCGTGTCGTACTCGACGACGCGCGCGTTCACGATCTCGTCGCGCACATGGAGGGCCGAGCGCATCGACGGCAGCAGGTGCCGGTCGACGATCCGCCGCAGCGGCGACTGCTCTCCGGTCGGAAGATCGGGGTGCCGCGCCGCGACGAGCGCGAGCGCCTCCTCGAGTTCCGCGAGGAGTTTCGCGGGCTTCCGGCAGTGGTTCGCGCCGAGGACCCGGCCTCGGGCGCCGAGCGGCAGCGTCATGAAGTCGAAGTGCGCGTCGACGAGCGCGACGCGTTCGGCGAAGACGAACGGCGTGCGTTCGCGGTCGAATCCCGCATGGTGCGAGAGGGCGCGGATGAGGGCCGCACGCGCGGTGATGGCCTGGTCGATCGGATCGCGGTCGAGCGGCTTCACCCGCGTTCCGACGACACGGTGCCAGCCGCGCTCGCGGTCGAAGCGGCAGTCGCCGCCCTTCACCTCGAGGACGAGAAGTCCGCGGTCGGGGTCGATGACGAGGAAGTCGATCTCGCGGGTGCCGACCTTGTCGGGATCCTGCACGAGGAGGTTCTGGATCACGATCCAGGGGCGGTCCTGCAGCGCGACCTCGAGGCAACGCCGCATGACGAGCTCGGGCTCGTTCGTGGCGGTCTCGGCGCCTTCGGTGCGGATCTCGAGGGCGGTGCGGGGGAAGAATTCCGCCATGGGGCGAGTGTAGTGGCGGGGGTGGGCGCAAGGTCCCGGCCTTCAACGCCGTACCCGCCACGTCTCTGCCGGAACCCGCTTGTACCCGGTATGTACCGGGTACAAGCGGGTACACGCTGGAAAGCCATGCCGCGCGCCGACTTACGCCGTGATTCGCGGCGTGCCTGGCACGTTCCGTCCGGTGCCTGGTACTGCACGGTCGGTGTCAGGCACCGGGTTCTCAGGCGCCGCGTTCTCAGGCACCGGGTTCCCAGGCAACGGGTTCCCAGGCAACGGGTTCCCAGGCATCGAGTTCTCAGGCGCCGAGTTCTCAGGTTCGGGAGGTTCCCAGGTCCGGAGGTTCCCAGGTCCGTAGGTTCTCCGGTCCTGGGCTTCGACCCACGCCAGCCTCCACCGCCCGCCTCAAGCCGCTGCCCGCCAACGAACGCGGCCCGCGTCATCGACGCGGGCCGCGGGATTCACTCGCTTCGGCGGACGCTCGCGCCCGCAGCCGGACTCACTCGTCCTCGTCCGTCTCCTCGTCCGTCTCCTCGTCATGGAACCGCAGCGCCTCGCTGTCGGCGTCGCTGTTGTCGTAGTGCGACTGGAAGACGGTGCCCTCGCGCTCGGCCTCGTCGCGGAGCTCCTTCATGCGGCGCCACTCGTCGAGCGTCACCACGACCTCGCGCGCGACCGAGCCCTTGTGCTCGCCGAGGATGCCCGCAAGGCCCATCTGGTCGACGAGCCGCGACGCGCGTCCGTATCCGATCGCGAGGCGCCGCTGGAGGAGCGACACGCTGCCGCGCCCCGACTCGATCATGATCTCGACGGCCTGATCGAAGAGCGGATCGCGCTCCATGTCGCCGCCGCCACCCTCGCCGCCGCCCTCGCCGCCGCTCGCGACCTGGCCCGAGCGGATCGTGAGGAGCTGGCGCTCGAAGGTCGGCGCCGCGACCGCCTTGAGGAACTTGGTGACGGCGCGCGCCTCCTTGTCCTCGACGAGCGTGCCCTGGCAGCGGCGCGCGTCGGTCTGGCTCGGCGTGACGACGAGCATGTCGCCCTGTCCGAGCAGGAGCTCCGCGCCCTTCTGGTCGAGCACGATGCGGCTGTCGGTGCCCGACGCGACCTTGAAGCCGACGCGGCAGGGCATGTTCGACTTGATGAGGCCCGTGACGACCGTCGCCTGCGGGCGCTGCGTCGCGAGAATGAGGTGGATGCCGACCGCGCGCGCCTTCTGCGCGATGCGCACGATCGACTGCTCGACCTCCTTGTTGGTCATCATGAGGTCGGCGAGCTCGTCGATCACGAAGACCATGTACGGCAGCTTCTTCGGGATCTTCGCCCACTCGACGTCGTCGGCGGGGCTGAGGCGCTCGCGGAGCTCCTCCTCGCCGAGCTCGTTGAACGAGCGGATGTCGCGGACGCCCGCCTCCTTGAGGAGCTCGTAGCGCTCCTCCATCTTGGTGACGGCCCATTCGAGGATCGCCGCCGCCTTCGCCATCTCGGTCACGACCGGGCAGGCGAGGTGCGGGATGTCGCTGAACTGCGCCATCTCGACCATCTTCGGATCGACGAGGACGAGCTTGAGTTCGTCCGGCCGCTTCGTGTAGAGCCACGACATGATGATCGTGTTCATGCAGACCGACTTGCCCGAGCCGGTCGTGCCCGCGATCAGCATGTGCGGCATCTTCGCGAGGTCGAGGACGAGCGGCTCGCCCGCCGAGTCCTTGCCCATGAACATCGGGAGCATCATGCCGCTCGCGTGCCCGCTCGACATGAGCTCCTTGAGGCGCACCTTCTCCTTCTGCCGGTTGGGCACCTCGATGCCGACCGAGGTGCGGCCGACCATGTTCGGGATGATGCGCACGTTCGGCGCCTGCAGCGCGCGGGCGATGTCCTTGGCGATCGTCTCGAGCCGCGCGACGCGCGTGCCCGCGGCGAGCTCGACCGAGTAGAGCGTCACGACGGGGCCCGACTCGATGTGCGTGATCTCGCCCTCGAGGCCGTACACCGACAGGGTGCGCGTCAGGAGCTCGGCCTGCTCGCGGACGAACGCCTCCATCTTCTCGGAGTAGTTCCCCTCGGAGTCCTCGAGGAGCTCGAGCGTCGGGAACTGGTAGCCCTCGTAGTTCTCGGTGCGCGGGATGTCCTCGTCGCGGACGGGACGCGCGGGCGCCTTGGTCGCCATCTTGATCGGGAGCTTCCCGATCTTCGCGCGGAGCTCGTCCTCGGAGAGGGGCGCGCGGCCCGCGGGCACGGCGTCGGAATCGACCGCCGGGTTCTCGCCGGCGCCTTCCTCGTCGGCGTCGTCCGCGCCGTCCGCCTCGCACTCCGCTTCGGCATCCTCGGCCGACTCGTCCTCGTCGTCGCACGCGTCCTCGAGCGCATCCACATCCTCGTCCGCGTCGTCGAGATCCCCGACGGCGTCCTCCGCCTCGTCGGCGATCTCGTCCTCGTCGATCTCCTCCGCGGCGTCATCCGCGTCGTCGACCTCGACCGCCGTCGCCACGGCCACCGCGGGCCGCGCCGCCGACTTCCGCGCCCGTCCGCCGCGCGCGGCCGTCGCCGTCGCCGGCTGCGGGAACATCGCCGCGAATCGCTCGCGCAGCGACGCGAAGTGACCCTTCCAGTCCGTCTCCCAGACGGGCGCGAGGAACCCGAACGCCTGCGCGATCGCCGCGGGGATCATGAAGACGAGCGCGTCGGCCGCCACGATCGCACCGATCAGGAACGCCACCAGGAAGACGAGCGACGCGCCCACCGGGCCGAAGCGCACATGGAGTTCGTCGGCGAACCACATCGGCGCGAGTCCCGCGTCGGTGCCCGAGAGGGGACCGACCGTCGGGAACCACTCCGCGTGCAGGCCGCCGAACGCGAGCATCGCGACGAGGCAGCCGACGAACCGCACGAAGGGATGCGTCACCGCGCGCCCCGCGGCCGCGAAGCCGAGCACCGTGCCGAGATAGGCGAGCGGGATCCACACGCCGTACCCGATGTTCGAATAGATCCAGTACGCGACCGCCGCGCCGAACCGTCCGCAGAGGTTGAGCGGCGGATCGTTCGGCATGGCGACGACATGGGTCGGCCAGTCGTCGGCGCGGAAGCTCGCGAGCGCGACGACGACCCACGCGAACGCCGCGGCGCACGCGAGCCACACCATGCGCCGGCGGTTGAGCGCCCGCCGCTCGTCGAGCGATCGGGTCGTGCGCGCGTCCCCGCCACGCCCCGTCGAGGGGGCGCGGCCTCTGCCTGTCCGAGCGGTCTTTGCCATGGGTCCCGATATCGGCTCGCCCGCGCCGAAAACCGCACTTCCCGAGGCTCCCGCGGGGGGTTCGCCGCCGCCCGCGCGCGCCCGCCGTTCCGCTAACCTCCCGCCCCATGCACTTCACCCTCGTCGACCGCTTCGTCGAGCTCACCGACACCTCGGCGGTCGCCCTCAAGAACGTGACCGCCGCCGAGGAGTACCTCCAGGACCACTTCCCGGGGTTCCCCGTCCTCCCCGGCGTCTTCATGGTCGAGGCGCTGACCCAGGCCGCGCGCGCCGTCCTCGAGCGCCGCGGCCAGCCGCGTATGGTGCTCGGCGAGGTGAAGGCGCTCCGCTACGGAAGCTTCGTGCGCCCCGGCGAGACGCTCCGCGTCGAGGTCTCGCTCGAGAAGACCCGCGACGACGGCACCGCCGTCTTCAAGGCGCAGGGCCTCGTCCTTCGCCCCGCCGCGGGCGCCGACGCGCCCTCCGAGACAGCCGTCGCGGGTCGCCTTATACTCCGCCCCTTGCGAAACGGCGCCTGACTTTCACCGTCGCCACACCGTTCGCCCGAAAGAAACCCGATGGAGACCGTGATGGCGAAGAGCCGCGAAGAAATCGAAGCCGATGTCCGCAACGTGCTGGTCGACGCCCTTGGCGTCGATGAGGACGATGTCGTCCCGACCGCCACCCTGAAGGGCGACCTCGGCGCCGAGAGCATCGACTACCTCGACATCGTCTTCCGGCTCGAGAAGACCTTCTCGACCCCCGAGAAGCCGTTCAAGATCGCGCAGGGCGAGCTCTTCCCCGAGAACCTGATGAACGATCCCTCGCTCGTCGTCGACGGCAAGGTGACCGACAAGGGCCTCGAGCTCATGCGCGAGAAGGTGCCGCATGTCGACCTCGGCGACTTCGCGTCCGACCCGCAGGTCGTGAAGCTCTCGGGACTCTTCACCGTGAAGAGCCTCTGCGACTTCGTCGAGCGCAAGCTCGCCGCCTGAGCAGACCCGCGGCTCGCGCCGCTGGAGCAGATCGCGGCTCGCGCCGCTGGAGCAGACCGCGGCTTGCGCCGCCGGAGCAGATCCGCGGCTCGCGCCGCCACCGAGGCCGACCGATGCGCTGGATGTGGATCGACAAGGTCATCGCCTTCGAGCCGCGGACGCGGCTCGTCGCGATCAAGAACGTCTCGCTCGCCGAGGAGCACCTCCACCAGCACTTCGCGGCCGAGGGCGCGCTGCCGCCGTGCCCCGTCATGCCGAACTCGCTCATCCTCGAGGGCATGGCGCAGACGGCGGGCATCCTCGTCGGCAGCGTGCACGGCTTCCGCGAGAAGGTCGTCCTCGCGAAGGTCGCGTCGGCCGTGATCGAGCGCGATGTGAATCCCGGCGAGACGATCCGCTATTCGGCGACCATCGAGCGCATGGACGACATGGGCGCGAGCACCGTCGGCGTGATCGACCGCTACTCCTTCGCCGACGAGGCGTGGGCGCCCGTCGGCCGCATCGAGATGATGTTCAGCCATCTCGACCAGAACCGCGCGGGCACCGAGTTCCCCGAGGAGAACTTCGTCTTCGGCGAGAACTTCCGCACGCTCCTCGAGGGTGCGGGCCTGCGCAAGGCGGGAATCGCAGCCGAGTGATCGCGCGGCGAAACCGCGGCCATCCCGCGGGCTCCTAGGCTCTCCCGCCCGCGGCCCCTCACGCCGCCGGCGCACACCGAAGGAGCACCGACATGCCAAGACTCGCCACCGTCGAGCCGAAGGACGCCACGGGCGCCACGGCGCAGATCCTCGCCGCCGCGCCGATCAACATCTACAAGGGGATGGCCGCGCACCCGAAGGTCTTCGAGGCCTTCGTCGCCTTCATGAAGGCCTGCGGCGAGGGCGGCGCGCTCACCAAGGCCGAGAAGGAGCTCGTGATGCTCCTCGTCTCGGAACGCCGCCACTGCGACTACTGCCTCGCCGCCCACACCAGGATCGCGATGGGCGCGGGACTCTCCGCCGACGAGGCGCTCGAGGCGCGTCGCGGCAGGGGGCGCGACGCGCGCGCGCAGGCGCTGCTCGACTTCGCGGGCGCCGTTCTCGCGAAGGATGGCTTCGTCTCGGACGACGATCTCGCCGCCTTCCGCGACGCGGGCTTCACCGACCAGGCGGTGATCGAGGTCGTCGCGGCGATCACCGCGATGACCTTCACCAACCTCTACAACCACATCCACGAGACCGAGATCGACTTCCCCGCGGTGCCCGCGCTCGTCTGACGCGCCGTTCCAGCAGCGAAAAGCCCGCCGCCCCGCGCAGCATGCTGCGCGGGGCGGCGGTTCTATCGAGAACGGGACGGGGTGCTCCTCAGTCACCCCGTCCCGCACGGAGTCGTTGGGAGCCCCGATCGGGGAGGCAAGTCCGATACGGGGCCGATCCAAGGTCGATTCCAGGAAGGCAGGGTTCCCTTCCTCCTGGCGGTCGAATCCGTCGGCGGCGCGGAGTCCCAGACGCGCCGTCGACGAAGGAAGAGTCGCATCTGGCGTCGCGGGAGCAAGCGCTTCGGCCGTTTCCTCCGACCGCGAGGGTCGGTCTGTGAGGAATGGGAAGGTCGCGGCCTTCGAAGGCGCGCGGGCGCGCCCGTACCATGCCGCCGTGGCCCGTCACCTCGCGATCTACACCGGTTCGTTCGACCCGATCACCTACGGGCACCTCGACATCCTGCGCCGCGCGCGCGGGATGTTCGACGAGATCGTCCTCGCGATCGGCCGCAACCCGAACAAGGAGGCGCTCTTCACCTTCGAGGAGCGCGAGGCGCACGCGAAGGCGCTCGTCGCCGAGATGCTCGCGAAGGACCCCGCGGGCGCGCACATCCGCGTCGACCACTACGCGGGACTGACCGTCGACTTCGCGCGGTCGGTCGGCGCGTGCGCGATCATCCGCGGCATCCGGAACATCACCGACCTCGCGAGCGAGTGCCAGCTCGCGATCACCAACCGCCAGGTCGCGGGGATCGAGACGATCTTCATCGTGACCGGCGAGAACTTCGCCTACACGAGCTCGAGCCTCATCAAGCAGATCGCGGCGCTCGGCGGCTCGCTCGACGCGCTCGCGACGCTCGTGCCGCCCGCGGTCGTCGAGGCGCTCGCGGCGAAGCGCGTCGACCGCGGCAACCCGATCGGCCGCCTCGCCCGCGACGGGCTCGCGGAGTAGGCGCACGGGCGTCCGCGCCCGCGCCGCGCGTTCCGGAGGCGGGCCGTTCGCGGGGTGCGACCGCCTCGTGCGTGCGATCCCCGCGCCTTCCGCGCGACCGGGACCGCCGCGCTACCCTCCGCCCTCCATGCAGTCCGCCCAGTTCCGCGTCATCTCGATCGGCACGCTCGCCGCGCACCCGCACTGGGGCGAACGGGGCGCCGTGCGCCCGCCGCACGCGACGACCACGCTCGTCACCTCGGGTGCGGCGCGGATCCTCGTCGATCCCTCGCTGCCGCCGCAGGTCCTCGTGCCGCGCCTCGTCGAGCGCGCGGGGATCGGCCCCGACGAGATCACCCATGTCTTCCTCACCTGCCTGAGCCCCGTCCACCGTCGCGGGCTCCTCGCCTTCGAGAAGGCCGAGTGGCTCGTCGGCGAGCGCGAGCGCGAGACGATCGGCATCCAGCTCGTCGGCAAGATGAAGGAGGCGCACGAGGCGGGCGACGCCGACCTCGTCGCGACGATCGGGCAGGAGGTCGCGATCGTCCAGCGGACGGTGGCCGCGCCCGACCGCCTCGCCGCGGGCGTCGATCTCTTCCCGCTCCACGGCGTGACGCCGGGCTCGACGGGGCTCCTCCTTCCCACGACGGGCGCGACGGCGCTGATCGCGGGCGATGCGGTCGCGACCGTCGAGCATCTCGCGGCGGGGCAGGTGCTCTCGCCCGCGTTCGACCTCGAGGCCGCGCGCGAGAGCTTCGCCGAGGCGGTCGAGATCGCCGACTGGATCGTCTGCGGCCGCGACAACCTCGTGCCCAACCAGACGCGGATCTGACCGTTCGGCGCGGAGGCCGTTCCCCCTACCATGGGGGCCATGCATCACGCCGATCCCGCGTCGCCCGCGCGCCCCGAGGCCGCGGTCCGTCCAGCCAGCGCGTCCGGTCCGGCCGCCGCCGCCACCTGGCCCGGTCCCGATCCGCGGAACGCGGCGGTCACGGTGCGGTCGCTTCAGCGCGCGATGCGCGAGGGGAGGACCTTCGCCGCACTCACCTGCTACGACGCGACGACGGCGCGCTGGCTCGAGCGCGCGGGCATTCCCGTCCTCCTCGTCGGCGACACCGCGGCCGAGGTGATCCTCGGCCACCCGAACACGCTGCACGCGCCGCTCGACTTCCTCGTCACCCTGACCGCCGCCGTGAAGCGCGGCGCCCCGCGGGCGCTCGTGATGGCCGACATGCCGTTCCTGAGCTACCAGGCCGATGACGCCGAGGGTGTCCGGAACGCCGGGCGCTTCATGACCGAAGGCGCCGCCGACTGCGTCAAGCTCGAGGTCGACGCGTCGTTCGCGCCGCTCGTCGCGCGGATGAGCCGCGCGGGCATTCCCGTCGTCGCCCACATCGGTTCGCGACCGCAGCATGCGAAGCAGGTCGGAGGCTACGCGTCCGCGGGGAAGACCGCCGACGAGGCGGTGCGCATCCTCGCCGACGCCGACGCGATGCTCGCCGCGGGCGCGACGATGCTCCTCGTCGAGGCGACGCCCGTCGAGGTGACGGCCGAGATCGTCCGACGGTCGCCGGTGCCCGTGATCGGCTGCGGCGCGGGTCCCGTCTGCCACGGACAGGTGGTCGTGACCCACGACCTTCTCGGGCTCACCGAACGGCAGCCGCCGTTCGCGCTTCCGATCGTTCCGCTCGGCAAGGAGCTCGGTCAGATGGCCGATACCTGGAGGGAGCGCGTGCGCGACGGCAACCTCGGGGAGCATCCGTACGCGCTCAGCGACGAACAGAAGGCCGAGTTTTTCCGACGGATCGGGCGAAGCGGCGCATCCGCGTAGCGCCGCGCGCGCAAGGATCCGATCGATGCGCGCGCGAGGGCGGCGGAGATCGCCAGCCGTCCCGCCGCACCGATGACGCGTGGGGCGCCCGCTCGGGCGTGCGAGGCGCGGGGTGTGAAGGACGCGCGACGGACGGGAACGCGACGGGAACGCGACGGGAACCCGTCGGGAACACGCCGGGAAGACGCCTGAAAAATCGAACGCCCACTCGGAGACGGAGACGCCATGCGAAGCTTCCACCACGCCGGACCCGGACTCGTCGCACTCGCCGCCGCGGCGGTCGCGCTCGTCGCGACCCCCGCGCTCGTGCGCCGCGCGAACGACGCGCAGGCGTCGGCCGACATCGAGCGGGCGTCGCTCGTCCTCGCCACGCCGTTCCGCGCGGCCGACGCGATCGCCGAGCCCGTCTCGGTGCGGACGCCGCTCGCCGCCGACGACGCGCCCGCGGCGGCGCAGGCGATCGACGCGTTCGACGGTCTCAGCTTCCTCGAGGCGTTCAACCGCGCGAACCGCGCGATCGCGAAGCTCGTCGAGCCGAGCGTCGTCCATGTGAGCACGCTCGCGACGATGCAGCGGCGGAACTTCGCCGCGCCCTACGCGTCGAGCGGCTCGGGCTGGATCTGGGACGAGGAGGGGCATGTCGTCACCAACGCGCATGTCGTCGAGGGCGCCGAGCGGCTGCAGGTGCAGCTCTTCGACGGCGAGCTGCGCGAGGCGGAGCTCGTCGGACTCGACCTCCGCACCGACATCGCGGTCATCAAGGTCGCGGCGGGCGGGCTGCATCCCGCGCGACGCGGAAGTTCGGGCGAGGTCGCGCAGGGCGATCTCGTCTACGCCTTCGGTTCGCCCTTCGACTTCCGCTTCTCGATGTCGACGGGCATCGTCTCGGGCCTCGGCCGGAGCGCGGGCCTCGCCGACATCGACTACGAGAACTTCATCCAGACCGACGCCGCGATCAATCCAGGCAACTCGGGCGGTCCGCTCACCGATGTCCGCGGCCGCGTGATCGGCATGAACACCGCCATCGCGACGGGCCGCGGCAACTCGGTCGGACAGGGGCAGTTCGCGGGCATCGGCCTTGCGATCCCGATGTCGATGATCGAGTCGGTGGTGACGCAGGTGATCGAGTCGGGCGAGGTCCGCAAGGGCTTCCTCGGCGTCTCGGTGATGCCCGTCGACGCCGTGCGCGCGATGGCCGCCGGTCCGCGCGGCGACGACATGCTGCGCGCGATCGCGGGCGAGTTCAAGGGCGAGGGCGCCGTCGTGAGCATGGTCTCCGAGGGCTCGCCCGCCGCGGCCGCGGGCTTCGCGATCGGCGATGTCATCACCTCGATCGACGGGCAGAAGGTCGCGAGCGACGCGGCGGTGCCCGCGATCGTGAGCTCGCGCCGCCCCGGCGACGAGGTCGAGTTCGAGATCTGGCGGCTCGACCTCGAGCGGCGGACGGGCGACCGGCAGGTCCTCGTCGCCACGCTCGGCGAGTTCGACACGGGCGAGCGTCTCGCGCCCTACATGCCGCGGGCGCTGCGCGCGGCGGGCGTCGATTCGTACGCGACCGCGACGGCGGCGCGCGCGAAGTCGCTCGGCGTTCCGTTCCGCCGCGGCGTCCTTCTCGAGGCGATCGATCCGTCGTCGGAACTCTCGGAGATCGCGCCCGTGGGGAGCGTCATCACCGCCGTCTTCGATCAGTCCGTCGGGTCGGTCGACGAGTTCTACACGCGCGTCAGCCGCGCGGTGAGCGGCATGGGGCGCATGCGCCGCGTCGAGGTGCCGCTGACGATCACGATTCCCGACGGGCGCGTGGTGCAGGTGGCGGTGCCCCTGCGCTGAGCCGTGTGCGCTGAGCGCCGAGCGGTGGCGTGCGGGGCGCGGCGCGTGCCTTCGCGCGGCGCGGCTTCTCGGGTAGACTCGCGCGCGTGACCGCGACCGCCGACAAGTCCAGCCAGCCCGTCCTTCTCGATGTGAAGGGCCTCGAGACCTGGTTCCCGATCCGCCGCGGACTGCTGCAGCGGACGGTCGGGCATGTGAAGGCGGTCGACGGCGTGAGCTTCCATGTCCGCCGCGGCGAGACGCTCGGTCTCGTGGGCGAGTCGGGCTGCGGCAAGACGACCGTCGGGCGCACGCTCCTTCGGCTCATTCCCGCGACGGGCGGCTCGGTGAAGTTCGACGGGCGCGATGTCTTCACGACGGGCGTCGCCGACCTGCGGCGGCTCCGTCGCGAGATGCAGATCATCTTCCAGGATCCGGGCGGTAGCCTGAACCCGCGCATGCGCGTCGGTCGCATCATCGGCGAGCCGCTCGAGGTGCACGGGCTCACGAGCGGGCCCGACGAGACGCGCGTGCGGGTCGAGGAGCTCCTCGTCAAGTGCGGGCTCTGGAAGCAGGCGGCCGACCGCTATCCGCACGAGTTCAGCGGCGGCCAGCGCCAGCGCATCGGAATCGCGCGCGCGCTCAGCCTCGAGCCGCGGCTCATCGTGTGCGACGAGCCGACGAGCGCGCTCGACGTGTCGGTCCAGTCGCAGATCCTGAACCTCCTCGCCGACCTCCAGGACGAGATGGGGCTGTCGTACCTCTTCATCTCGCACGACATGGCGGTGATCCACCACATCTGCGACCGCATCGCCGTGATGTACAACGGGAAGATCGTCGAGGAGGGCTCGCGCGACGAGATCATCGGCGCGCCGAAGCATCCGTACACGCAGGCGCTGCTCTCGGCGGTGCCCGAGGCGGATCCGCGCTTCAAGCGCGAGCGCATCCGGCTCGACGGCGCGCGCATGTGAGAGTCGCGGCTCGCGCGATTCGCCCGCGGCGCGCGCGGCGGACCGCCGCTACGCTCTCCGCATGCAGGGGCGCTCGCTCTTCTGGATCATCGTCGGCGTCTTCGCCGTCTCCGCGGTCGCGGTGAGCGTCTTCTCGTGGAGCGTGATCGGCGGGATCGAGTCGCGCGCGCGCGCGACCGACGCGCGGCTCCGCGAGGTCGCGTGGGGCGTCCTCGCCTACGCCGACGAGTTCGCGGCGTTCCCGCTCGCGGAATCGGAGTTCCGCGCGTTCCTCGCGCGCCCCGAGGGCGTTCCCGCCGCGATCGCCGCCGACCCGGCGGGCGCCTACCCCGCGACCCGCGCCGACGCGGGCCTCGCCACCGACGCGCCGCCGCTCGGCGCGCAGTTCGACGCCTGCCTCACCGAACTCGAGATCGAGTGGCCCCTCGCCCGCGACGTCCAGCCCATCGTCCGCACCCGCGGCCTCGCGACCCTGCAGGGCACGCTCCCCGCGGTCGGCGACTGGCTGTGGGCGATGGCGACGCGGGTGCGGGAATCGGGCGCGGGCGAAGGCTGACTCCGACTGCGCGGACCACCCGCCCGCGTGCCGCGGCCTTTGGGTAGATTCCATCCATGTCCGACGCCGCCGTGACCGCCGCCGCCGCGCCCCGACCGATCGAGCGCGCCATGCCCGAGACTCCGCTCGTCGATGTGATGGGCGGCGCCGCGCGCTGGTCGATCCCGATCCACGAGCACGGGTTCATCGCGCTCGTCGACGCGATGCCGCGGCTCGTGCCCGAGGGGCAGACCGCCGACAGCGCGATCGTCCAGTCGGCGCGCGTCTCGTACGGGCAGGGCACGAAGATGGTGAGCGAGGATCGCGGACTCGTCCGCTACCTCATGCGGCACCGCCACTCGACGCCCTTCGAGATGGTCGAGTTCAAGTTCCACATCGCGATGCCGATCTTCATCGCGCGCCAGTGGATCCGCCACCGCACGGCGAATGTGAACGAGTACAGCGCGCGCTACTCGATCATGCCCGACCGCTTCTACCGGCCCGACATCGAGAATGTCCGCAAGCAGTCGAAGTCGAACCGGCAGGGGGGCGAAGGGCCGATCGACGCGGGAACCGCCGAGGAGTTCCTGAAGCTCCTCGAGAACGCCGAGGCGAACTACCAGAAGTACCTCGAGCTCACCGAGCGCGGCGTGGCGCGTGAGATCGCGCGTGCGGTGCTTCCGGTGAGCGTGTACACCGAGTGGTACTGGAAGTGCGACCTGCACAACATCTTCCACTTCCTGTCGCTGCGCATGGATCCGCACGCGCAGATCGAGATCCAGGACTACGCCAACGCCATGTACGAGCTCATCAAGCCCATCGTGCCGGTCGCGTGCGAGGCCTTCGAGGACTACCGCCTCAACGCGATGCACCTGACGGGCCTCGAGATCGACGCGATCCGCACGGGCAAGCCGCTCGCGACGGAGAACAAGCGCGAGACCGCCGAGTGGGAGGCGAAGAAGGCGCGGCTCGGGCTCGGCTGAGCGGCGAACGGGAACGGCCTGTCCGATCGTTCCGAAGCGCTGTTGCTGCTCGCCGTCGGCTGCGCGGCCGCGTTCTTCCGCCGCATGCCCGTCGACCTGACGGCCTGAACCGACCGGATCGCGATGCGGCGAACGCCGGCACCGGCTGGCGGATCGTGGAGATTCCGCTCACCGACGCTTCCGGCTCCCGTGGCGCGTGAAGACCGCCTTCGCCTCGGCGCGTGCCGCGGGCGTCGCGCGGAGGCCGAAGAGACGGTCCTGCGCGTGGCGGTAGGCGGTGCGGTGCTCGACGATCGGCGCGGGATAGTCCTCGCCGATCCGGCAGCCGATCATCGACTGGAGGAGGGGCGGTAGCGTCGAGGGCTCCGCGAGGTGCTCGTCGGGGACGGGCGCGAGTTCGGGCACCCACCTGCGGATGAAGACGCCCGTCGGATCGTGGTCCTCGACCTGCTTGCGCGGCGAGTAGATGCGCAGCGTGTTGATGCCCG
>JBJOHC010000072.1:0-8930 GCA_046047955.1 Planctomycetota bacterium | reverse complement strand
GGGCGTCGGTGTCGAATGCGATCTGCTTTGCTGCCATGGTGGTTCTCTTCTTTCGGTGCGCGGGAGCGCGTGTGGATGCGTGAAGGATGTTCAGGGACTTCTTCGCCGGAGGGAGCGGACGCAGCCGCGACCGCTCACGCCTCGCCTAGCCGATCTCGAGCCAGGCCACCCGCTCGGCGTCCACGATGTAGACGTGCGAGCCGTCGGTGACCTTCACGAGCCCGTCGGACTCGCAGGGGATGAGCATCGCCCGCTTGACGATGCAGCTCGCGGCGTGATCGAACTCGATCCGCAGGTCGCGCTGCCCGTTGAGCTCGCCGAGGGCGAGGCGGAGGTTGTCGGGGGAGATGCTCATCGGAATCGGCCGGAGACGCGGGGTTCGGTCCTGGATGAACTCAGTCGAAGGTGAAGTCAGTCGAGGATGAACTCAGTCGATGACGCCGAGGATGTCCTCCTCGGTCATGATGAGGTAGGCCTCGCCGTCGATCTTGATCTCGGTGCCGGCGTAGGAGGTGAAGATCACGCTGTCGCCCTTCTTCACGGTGAACGGCGTGACCTTCCCGTTGTCCTTCGAGCGGTGGCCGTCGCCGACGGCGACGATCCTGCCCTGCTTGGGCTTCTCCTTGCTCGACTCGGGGAGGAAGATGCCGCTCTCGGTCTTGGTGGCGGCTTCGTCGCGCTTCACGAGGATCTTGTCGCCGAGGGGACGGAACTTCATGGTGTGCTCCTTCTCTTTCTGTCCTGTGGAATGGGTGCGTGTTGCGTGTCTTGGTCATGCGCGGGGGCGGCTCCGACTTCCGCCGGCCCGCGCGTGTTCGGTCGCCCGCGCTCACGCGGCGGGCCAGTGGTCTCGGTAGTGCCGGCGGACGACGCGCTCGAGGGCCTGCAGCATGCTCTCGACGGGCACGGGGTCGTCGAGCACGGTGAAGGCGCCGTCGCGAAGCGCTTCGGCGAGGGTTCGGTTGCTCTCGGCGGGATCGACCTGGCGCGGGCGCACGACGATGGTCGGCGGGGGCTGGTCGAGTCGGCGGAGGAGCTGGAGGACGCGCGGGCCCGCGGGCGCCGATCGGACGGGCGCGGCGCCGGGCGTCGTGCGGCGCGTCGGGTGCATCGGGATCGAGAGGTCGATCACCGCGATGTGGACATGGGCGCGGCGGATGACTTCGGACGCCTCGTCGCCACTCTCGGCGCGGTAGCAGTGGATGCCGATCCGGTCGAGAAGGATCGGCAGCTGGTCGGCGAACTCGTGCTCGCGCCAGCCGCCGTAGGTGAGGAGGAGGTTCAGGCGGCGCGACGGCGTGGCGCCACCGCCAGCCGTGCCGGCGGGGACATCATGATCGACGCTGTGGAGCCTGAGCCGCATGGAGGTTCGGTCCCGAACGGTCGCCGGGGGGCGGTTCCGCGAGGGGCGGCGCTGAGGCAACGGGTGTGCCAAGGTGCGCGGGACGGTTCGACCGGCGAGGCGGCGGGTGCGCGGGAGAACGGCGGGGCGATGGGCGCGGTGCCCTGGCCTTCGCGCGGCTTCATCGGAAGTGCCTGTTGGAACGGGACTTCCGCACTTCCAACGCGAGCAGAGACCGCCCGTCGCGCGGGACCTCGTCCCGCTCGCGGCGCCCCCCTCCCGCCGCGCACCCTCCCCGCGCGCGGTCGCCTGCGCGAAACGCCGCCCCTTCCGACGGCGCCTGCCAACTTGGCACCCGTCGCGGCCGACTTGCGGGAATCCGATCGCGCCTGCGGACGCATCCGCCGCCCGCCCGATAGAGAATGCCCCGCCGCGCCACGCTTCGCCGCGCGCCACGCCCGCACCTCCCCATGGAACCCCCGATGGCCCTCCGCATCGCCGACCTCTTCAAGGATCACGCCACCCACCTCGGCTCGACCGTCACGGTCCAGGGCTGGGTCCGCACCCGCCGCGACTCGAAGGCGGGCATCTCGTTCGTCGCCGTCCACGACGGCTCCTGCTTCGACGCGGTGCAGGCGGTCGTGCCGAGCGCGCTCTCGAACTACGAGTCGGAGGTCCTCCGGCTCACCGCGGGCGCCTCGATCGAGGTGACGGGCACCGTCGTCGCGAGCCAGGGGAAGGGCCAGTCGGTCGAGCTGCAGGCGACCGAGATCCGCGTTCACGGATTCGTCGACGACCCCGACACCTACCCGATCTCGCCGAAGCAGCACTCCTTCGAATACCTCCGCGAGGTCGCGCACCTGCGCGCGCGGACGAACACCTTCGGCGCGGTGGCGCGCGTGCGGCACTCGCTCGCGCAGGCGGTCCACCGCTTCTTCCACGACAACGGCTTCCTCTGGGTGCACACGCCGATCATCACCGGCAGCGACTGCGAGGGCGCGGGGCAGATGTTCCGCGTGTCGACGCTCGACATGCTGAACCCGCCGAAGACGCCCGACGGGAAGGTCGACTACACGCAGGACTTCTTCGGCCGCGAGACGAACCTCACGGTGTCGGGACAGCTCAACGTGGAGACCTGGTGCATGGCGCTCTCGAAGGTCTATACCTTCGGACCGACCTTCCGCGCGGAGAATTCGAACACCTCGCGGCACCTCGCCGAGTTCTGGATGATCGAGCCCGAGATCGCCTTCGCCGACCTCGCCGTCGACGCGAAGCTCGCGGAGGACCTTCTCAAGTCGATGTTCCGAACGCTCCTCGCCGAGCGCATGGACGACATGAAGTTCTTCGCCGAGCGGATCGACAAGGGCTGCATCGAGAGGCTCGAGCGGTTCGTCGAGGCGGACTTCGCGAAGCTCGACTACACCGACGCGATCGCCGCGCTCGAGGACGCCGTCCGCAAGGGCGTGAAGTTCGAGTACCCCGTCAAGTGGGGCATCGACATGCAGAGCGAGCACGAGCGATGGCTGACCGAGACCTACATCGGGCGGCCGGTCGCGGTCGTCAACTACCCGAAGGACATCAAGGCGTTCTACATGCGGCAGAACGACGACGGCAGGACCGTCGCCGCGATGGACATCCTCGCGCCCGGGATCGGCGAGATCGTCGGCGGCTCGCAGCGCGAGGAGCGGCTCGACCGGCTCGACGCCCGCATGGACGAGATGGGCCTCCACAAGGAGGACTACTGGTGGTACCGCGACCTGCGCCGCTACGGCACGGTGCCGCACGCGGGCTTCGGACTCGGGTTCGAGCGCGCGATCATCTACGCGACGGGGATGGCGAACATCCGCGACGTGATTCCGTTCCCGCGCACGCCGAAGTCGGCGGCGTTCTGAACCCGCGAGGCGCGACATGGCGTTGACCTGCAACATCGACCGGCGCGGACGCACGGTGCGCCTCGTCATCGGGGCGTTCCTCGAGACGATCGGGATCCTGCTCGGCGTGCTCTGGTACCTCGGCTGGACGCCCGCGTGGACGGTCTGGCCCGCGCTCGCGATCTGGCTGAGCGCGCTCTTCGTGATCTTCGAGGCGCTCGCGGGCTGGTGCGCGGTGCGGGCGATGGGATTCCGGACGCCGATCTGACGGAACCTCCGTCGACCCGTCGCGGCGGGATTGAACGGCCGTCGAGCTTGTGCGAAGATCACCGCATGGCGATCGTCTCCGCCGAGGAACTCACGGCGCTCCTGAACGCGGCGCACGGCGGCGATGCCGAGGCGACCGAGTCGGCGTGGCGCACGATCTACGGCGAGATGCACGCCATGGCGCGCGCGGCCTGCGCGGGCGAGTCGGCGCGCGCGGGGCTGCAGCCGACGCTTCTCGTCCACGAGACCTTTCTCAAGATGTTCGCGGGCGTCGATCTCTCGGACGCGTGGGACGACCGTCGCCACTTCTGGGGCTCGGTGTCGCGGGCGATGGGGCAGTACCTCGTCGACCTCGCGCGCAGCGAGGGGCGGCTCCGTCGCGGTGGCGGACGCGCGCGCGTGCCGCTCGAGATCGTCGCGGGCGAACTCGCGGATCCGGTGAAGGCGGTCTCGCCCGATGCGGCGCGCGCGGTCGCCGCGCTCGAGCGGCTCGAGAAGACGTCGCCCGAGGCGGCGCTCGTCGCGCGCATGCGCTATCTCCAGGGATGCTCGGTCGAGGAGACCGCGCGGCTCTCGGGGATCGCCCCGCGCACCGTGAACAAGCGCTGGACCTTCGCGCGCGCGTGGCTTCTGCGTGCGCTCGCCGAGGAGTCGTGACGCATGGACTCCGATGACGAATGATGCGCCACGCCCCGAAGGCGACGCGGACGGCGAGCGGCCGTCGGCGGACGACGCGGCGCGTCACCGGCGGATCGAGGATGCGTTCGACGCGGCGATCGCGGTGGGCGCCGACGCGCGCGAGGCGGTGCTCGCGTCGATCCCGCTCGACGACGGGGAGCGTCGCGAGGTCCTCGACCTCCTCCGCTTCCACCGCGACGACGACTCGGACCATGCGGCCGCACGCACGCTCGTCGGCGCGACGATCGGAGGATGCGCGATCGAGGCGCTCGTCGGCGTCGGCGGGATGGGTGCGGTCTACCGCGCGCGGCAGGCGGCGCCCGCGCGCACCGTCGCGGTGAAGGTCGTCGACGAGAGCGCGCGGAGCGCGGGAACCCTGCGGCGCTTCCGCAACGAGGCCGAGATCCTCTCGCAGCTCGAGCATCCTGGGATCGCGCGGATCTACTCGATGGGCACGCACCGCGGCGACGACGGCGCGACCTGGCCGTTCATCGTCATGGAGTTCGTCGAGGGCGCGCGCCCGGTGACGGCGGCGTTCCGTTCGAAGGGCGCGGCGTCGGCCGAGGATCTGCGCGCGCGCGTCGCGATGGTGGCGGAGATCGCCGAGGCGGTGGCGTTCGGGCACGGGCGCGGCGTCATCCACCGCGATCTCAAGCCCGCGAACATTCTCGTCGACGGCGCGGGACGGCCGCGCGTGATCGACTTCGGCATCGCGAAGGTCGTGGCCAGCGGCGCCATCGGCGATGCGGGCGAAACGCTGCGCACGCACTTCCTCGGAACGCCGCAGTACATGGCGCCCGAACAGTTCGCGGCGGGCGGTGGTTCCGCCGATGTCCGCGTCGATGTCCACGCGCTCGGGCTCATCCTGCACGAACTCGTCGCGGGCGAGGCGCTGCAGCGGATTCCGCGCGGAACGGGCATCGTCGAGGCGGCGCATCTCGCGCAGCAGACGCCGCCTTCGCGGCTCCGTGCGCTGTGCGCGTTCGCGGGCGCCGATCTCGAGGCGGTCGTCGCGAAGGCGACCGCGCGCGAGGCGGAGGCGCGGTACGCGTCGATGGCGGAGTTCGCGCGCGATCTGCGCGCGGTGCTCGCGGACGAGCCCGTCACCGCGCGGCCCGCGGGTGCGCTGCGCGACTTCGCGCGCCTCGCGGTGAGGCACCGCGTGGCGGTCGCGGGCGTCGCGGTCGGACTCGCGGCGCTCGTCGTCGCGACCGCGGTGAGCGCGTCGGCCGCGCGCGTCGCGCTGCGCGAGTCGCGTGCGGCGCGCATCGCGGCGGCGCATGCGAGCCTGCGCGCCGCCGCCGCGGCCTTCGCGGCGGGTGATCCCGCGGGAACGGTCGCCGAGATCGCCGCGACGCCGACCGACATGCGTGCGTGGGAGTCGCGCCACCTCCTCTCGGCGCTCGGCAACCTCGACCTCGTCGAACGGACCGATGCCGAGATCATCGACCTCTGCGCGATCGAGGCGCCGCGCGAGGGCGACGCCGATGCCGTCGTCGGCTGCACGGGCGGAGTGCTCGGATTCGTCGATCTCGATCGCGTTCGACCGTCGGAGTGGCTCGACCTGCGGCCGTTCCAGACGGCGGCCGCGAACCTCTTCTTCCGCGGCATCGACGCGAGCGCGGACGGACGCCGCATCGTCGCGACCTTCAGCGACGGCTCGGTGCTCGCGATCGACCGCGACCGCGACGAGGTCCGCCGCGTCGCGAGCGGGCAGTCGACGGCGTTCCTCGCGGGCGATGCGATCGTCGCGATCGACTACTCGGCGCGCACGACGCGGATCGGATGGGATGGCGCGCCGCTTGGCGAGGTCGATCCCGCGGGCGCGTCGTGGGCGCGCGACCACGAGCGCTCGCGCGACCGATCGACCGTCGCGCTCGCGCTCCACGACGGCTCGCTGCGCGTGCTGCGGGTCGGCGATGGCGCGACGCCCGCGCTCGCGATGTCGACGCCGCCGCGCGGGAATGGCGCCCGCGTCGCCGCGCTCTCGCCCGACGGCGCGCGCGTCTACGAGTGGTCCGCCGACGGGCGTCTCTCGGCGTACGACACGCGCGACGGGACGCTGCTCGCCGAGCGCGACCTGCCCGGAGGGTCGGTGTTCGACATGCGCGTCTCGCACGACGGCCGCACGCTCGCCGCGAGCAGCTGGGTGCCGACCATCCGCCTGATCGACACGGACTCGCTCGAGGTGACCGATGTCCTCGGCGGCACACATTCGCATGTCTGGGGGATCGACTTCCTGCCCGACGGGCGGCTGCTCGGGCGGTGCGTCCTCGAGGTGCCGCCCGAGGGCGCACGCGCGCCCGAGTGGCTCGCCGCGTGGCGGACCGAGGGAAGCGTCGCGGTCGAGGACCGAGCGCTCGGGCGCGGCATCATGCTTGCGTCGGCGGTCGCGGGCACTTCGACGGTCTTCCTCCTCGACGAGCGCGGCGACCTGTCCGAACTCGATGCGAGGACGGGCGACGAGACGCGGATCGGTTCCGACTCCGCCGACGACGATGACGCCAGCGATGCCGACGGCGACGCCGCCATCGTCGCGATCGGCGCGGGTCCGACGGGTGATCTCCTCGCGACGGTGCGCGCGAACGGCGTCGTGCAGCTGCACGCGCGCGAGGCGGGGCGATGGGGCGAGCGATGGAGCGCACGGGCGATCGACGGCACGCCCTCGACCGTCGGCATTTCGCCCGATGGCGGCAGCGTCGTCGTCGGCACGCGTGAGCTGAAGTTCGCCGTGGTCGACGCGGCGAGCGGAGCGGTGCGCTGGAACGACGGCTTCGAGCGCGACCCCATGCTCGTCGACCGCGAGCAGCTCTCGAAGCCGCTCTTCGCCGATCGCGGACGGACGCTCGTCTTCGCCGCGATCCGGGGCGAGGAGCCGCTGCGTTTCCAGCGGCTCGCGGATGGCGCTCGCGTGCCTGGTCCCGAGGTCGACGGGCGGTTCCAGGCCGTCGATGGCGGGATCCTTGCGAGGGATGGCACGCTTCTTCTTCTCGGCTACACGGGCCCGCTGCTCGAGGCGCGCGCCGACGGCACCGTGCGACAGGCGCCGCTTTCGCGGAACCAGGGCGTCCTTGCACTCGACGCGGGCGAGGGGCGGATCTTCGCGGCGACCCGCGATGGCTCCATGCGCGTGATCGCGACCTCGACCGATGTTTCGGAACCGACCGCGCTCCTCGCGCTCGAGGCGCCCGCGTCGCGGCCGCTCGCGATCGCCTACGACGCGGCGCGCGACGCGGTCATCGTGGTCGCGGCGCGCGGCATCGTCCGCACCTGGTTCGGACGCCTCGGCGGAACGCGTGTCGAGGACGGGGTGCGGGGACTCGCGCACACGATCCTTGAACCGGATGCGGATCCGGACACCGAACCCGAAGTCGAACCGGGCGCCGAACCGCGCGTCGAACCAGGCGCCGACGCCGCGGCCGATCGGTGAACCCGCGTATCCTCGCGGCTTCGTGAGCGGCGCCACCACCCGATCCAACGACGCGACGACGCCCGCGACCTCGACGCGCGAGGCGCTCGCCGTCGTGTGGCGGCTCGCCGAGGGCGAGCATGCGCGGTTCGCCCTCGCGGGCGTGGCGCTCCTCGCGTCGGCGCTCGCCCTCTTCGCGGCGCCGCTCGTGCCGCAGGCCGTCTTCGACGCGGTGCTCGGCGCGAAGGACGAGGTGCCCGCGATCTCGCGCGCGACGATCGACGCGCTCGGCGGGAGCGAGGCGGTCGCCACGGGACTCTGGCGCGCGGCCGTCGCGATGACGGCGCTCGCGGTCGTCTCGGGCGCGATGCTCCACCTGAAGACCCGCCTCGCCGCGGGCGCCGCGGAACGGATCGCGCGGCGGGCGCGCGACCGGATGTACGACCACATCCAGCGCCTTCCGCTCGCGACCCTCGACACGCTGCCGTCGGGCGACCTCCTTCAGCGCGCGACCTCGGACATCGAGACCGTGCGCGCCTTCCTCGCGCAGCAGGCGCCCGAGATCGCGCGCGCGACGCTCACGCTCCTCGTGCCGCTGCCGGTCATGCTCCTCCTCGACTGGCGGCTCGCGCTCGCGGGCGTCGTGTGCGTCCCCGCGCTCCTCGCCTACACCGCGATCAACTTCCGCCGCATGGGCCCCGCGTTCGCCGTGAAGGAGGAGGCCGAGGCGCGCATGACCGCGAACGTGCAGGAGAACCTCACGGGGATCCGCACCGTGCGCGCGTTCGGACGCGCGGCGTTCGAGGAGGCGCGCTTCGACCGGACCTCGGGCGCGTACCGCGACGCCGACGCGGCGCTCTTCGTCCACTACGCGCGCTTCTGGGCGACCTCCGACCTCCTCTGCTTCCTGCAGCTCGTGATCGTCGTCGGGACGGGCGCGTGGATGCTCTCGACGGGCCGCATCGAGCTCGGCGCGTACTTCTACTTCCTCACGGTCGTGTCGATGTTCATCTGGCCCGTGCGCATGCTCGGCCGGATGGTGGTCGAGTCGGGCCGCGCGCTCGCGGCGGCGACGCGGCTCGACGACATCCTGCGGAGGCCCGAGGAGCGTGCGACCGAAGGCGCGCCCGCCGACGCGCGGATCGCGACGACGGGAGGCGGCCTCGCCGTGCGGTTCGACCGCGTCTCGTTCGCGCACGCGGGCGGGCGGCGCGTCCTCGAGGGCGTGTCGCTCGAACTCGCGCCCGGGCGGATGCTCGGGATCGTCGGGCCGTCGGGCGCGGGGAAGACGACGCTCGTCTCGCTTCTCCTCCGGCTCTACGAGCCCGACGAGGGTTCGATCGAGGTCGACGGCGTCGCACTT
>JBJOHC010000071.1:0-11463 GCA_046047955.1 Planctomycetota bacterium | reverse complement strand
CCGTCGCCGTCGAGATCGGCCGCGCAGCCCGCGCACCCGCCCCACGCGCCGAGCAGGATCGCGAGATCGGCCGCGCCGACGGTGCCGTCGCCGTCGAGGTCGGCGGCGCGGCGCTCGCAGGCGTCGGGCACGAGGTTGCCGTTCGCGTCGCTCGCGCTCGGCGGCGCGACGACGATCGCGGTCGCCTGCGGCGCGTCGGCGGGATAGACGCGGTAGGTGCGCTCGGTGTAGCCGTTCGCGAGGTTGAAGCCGTTGATCGTCGACGAGCTCGCCGTACCGGTCGCGAGGACGGCGCGGCCGTCGCCCGCGTCGGCGATCGCGTACGGGTCGTTCACGAGGGCGGCGTTGTCGACATCCCAGACCTCGCCCCGGCTCGCGCCCTCGACGACGCGCAGGATCGCATTCTGCGCGCCCGACGCGACGAGCACCGATCCGTCGGGATGCGCGTAGAGCCCGCGCAGGTCGGGCGTCGTCGCGACGAGGTCGGCGAAGATCGCGATGCTCGGCTCGAGCCAGCGGTGGCGGCGGATGACGCCGTTCGCGTAGCTCACGAGCGCCTCGGTTCCCGTCGCCGTCTCGCGGAAGACGATGTCGCGCGCGTTGCTCGCGACGGGCAGGATGATCCAGGGGAACTCGCCGCCGGTCGCGCCGACGAGCGAGATGCGGCCGTCGACCATGAGGACCGCGAGGCGTCCGTCGGGCGCCGCGGCCACGGCCGCGACCTCGTTCAGGAAGACGGGCGCGAGCGGCGCGGCGGCCTCGTCGAGCGTGCGGTCGAATGCGTACACGCGGTTCCCGACCGCCGCGTAGAGCCGCCCGTCGGCGCCGATCGCGAGGTCGCGCGCGGGCGTCTGGCCGCAGACGACCGAGCGGCGCACGACGCCCGACCGCGGATCGAGCTCGCGCAGGAGCGCGTCGCCCGCGCTCGCGACCCAGCGCGACCTCGAGCCCAGGAGCGCGGTGAAGTCGTCGGTGCCGTCGCCGTCGCAGTCCTCGCAGGCGTCGATGCGCCCGTCGCGCGAGCGGTCGATCGACATGTCGGCGAGGATGTCGAGGCTGTCGGCGACGCCGTTCGAGTCGCAGTCGGTCTGACAGCGGTCGAGCGCCATGTTCCCGTCGAGGTCGAGCGCGGCGTCGAAGGCGATCTCGACCGAGTCGGCCACGCCGTTCGCGTCGCAGTCGGTCTCGCAGGAGTCGGGCATGCCGTCGCCGTCGAGGTCGTCCTCGGCGCCCGCGGCGATCTCGAGCGGATCGGGCGTGCCGTTCGCGTTGCAGTCCTGGCAGGCGTCGAGGATGCCGTCGCCGTTCGCGTCGAGCGACGGATCGGCGGCGATCTCGTCGGCGTCGTCGACGCCGTCCTCGTCGCAGTCCCAGCCGAGGCACGGCGCGCCCGCGAGGAAGTTCTCGATCTCCGCCGCGGTCCCGCGGTGGAAGCGCAGGTCGATGTTCGAGCTCGCGCCCGAGACGACATGGCAGTAGCTCATGATCGTCCCGCGCTGGACCGCGCCCGACGCGCACGAGTCGATCCCGTAGTTGTGGGTGTGGAGCGTGCCGAGGTTGTGGCCGAGCTCGTGCGCGACCACATTGATGTCCCAGTTGCCCGGGTTCGTCGCGACCGGGTCGGCGAAGACGCCGTTCAGGTAGCCGTTCACCGAGTAGCCGAAGTCGCCGCACGCCGCGTTCAGCCAGGCGACGCCGCCGTAGGGCAGATCGCGGCGGCCCGTCAGCAGCGTGAAGAGGTCGCGCTCGATGTCGCCGCCGTTCGCGTTCCAGTAGTCGCGGAACTGGTAGAGCGGATCGGGGTCGTTGAAGAGGTCGGCGGGATCGGTCTCGACGACGAGGTGCGAGATCCGGATCGTGGCGTCGGCGTCGCGGCGGTAGATCGCGGCGATCGCGCCGACGAGGGCGCCCGTGTACTCGGTCGCGGCGAGGTCCGACTCGAAGATGCGGCGGAAGTCGTGATCGAGGTTCGCGGCGAGGTCGACGGTGCGGCGCGCGCCCGGCGGCACCGTGCCGAACCCCGCGACGCCGCCCTCGCCGAGTCCGTGCTCGGCGCCGCAGCCGCAGGTGGGCACTTCGGGCGCGCTCGTCCCCGAGGAGCGCACGAAGACGCCATCGCGCGCGCCCGCTCCGCCGATCGCTCCACCGACGAGCCCGCGCGCCTCGGGATCGTTCGCGCGCAGGGTGAAGTGCCCCTGGCCGTCGCCGAGATCGATCCACGCGGCGAGACCCGTCGTGCCCGCCGCGAAGTAGGCGCTCGACGCGGGATGCCCGACGACGGCGCCTCCCGCGGCTCCCTCGAAGTGCCGCATCGCCCGGAGGTGCGCCGAGAGGGACGCGGCGCGGCTGGCGGCTTCGGGCCCCCGCGCGTTCGCGCCGACGAGGTCGACGCGCACGCCGTCGGTCGCCGCGCGGAACTCGCGCAGGCGGAGCGTCACGCGCCCGACGCCGGGCAGGTCGACGTCGGTCGGGATGGTCGGGATGGTCGCAAGGGCGGGCGTGGACGCCGCCGGGATCGCCGCGGCCTCGGGCTTCGCGAGGTCGGGTCGCAAGGCGCGAGGCGGCGCGAGGAACGGACCGGACGCGAGCAGGACCGCAAGCGGAGTGGCGAACGCGAGGTGCATCCCGTCAAGGTAGTCGCGGATGCGCGGCCGTCGAGGGGAAAACCGTCGATCGACGGGTCTTGGATCGACGGGGGCCCTTGGATCGACGGGCCCCGGGAGCGTCGGACCTTGGAGCGACGGACCCTAGTTCGTCGGACTCTTAGGCGTCGGACTCTTGGAGCGACGGGTCTCGGAGCGACGGACCTCACCGCAACGGCCGGCCGCCGCATGTCCCGAAGCCCGCGCGTCTCAGGACGGCTCCGCCGCGCCGCCCTCACCCGCGCGGGCGCGGCCACGCGCGGCGCGCAGATCGGCGAGGACGCGCAGGACCGATTCGCGCTCCTCGGCGAGCCGCCGCTCGGACGCCTCGAGCCGCTCCTCGGCCGCGCGCAGCGAGTCGAGGAGTCCCTCGGGGGCCGCGTCGGCCGGGGCCGTCGCGTCGGACGCATCACCCGGCGCATCCGTGGGCGAACGGTCGGGCGGGAGGCTGGCGCATGCCATGTCGAGAGGCCCGAGGTCGGTCGCCGATGCAATCTCCGCGTCCCTCGCGGACCTCCCGCCGCGGGGGCCGGACAGCCGCTCGCCGCGTTGCTCGAACGACCGTTCGACCTGCCGCTCCTCCTGCGGACCTTCGCGAGCGCTTCGCGCGTCCAGCGGATCGATCGGCACCGCGGCCTCGGCCGAGCGGAGGACGCTCCCCCGACGACTCGACTCGCGCTCGATCCGCCGGCTCGACCGCGTTTGCATCGACGCCGACATCCGGACCCCCGATTCCCACGGCGCCTCGTCGCGCGCCTCGCGCTCGAGGATCTTGCGCGCCATCGGCGCCACCTCGCGCCGCGCGACCTCCTCGGCGCCGCCCGCGCGATGAAGGAGCCATCGGCGCCAGCGCGACTCGTCGAACTCGTAGAGCGTGGGGCGGCGCCCGGGCCGCGTGCCCGCGTCGACCTCCTCGGGGACGACGGGTGACGACTTCGCCCAGCCCCGAGCGGCCTCGCCGACCGGCTGCAGCACGCCGTGCGCGAGGAGCTCCTGCACGCGGCGGCGGAAGTTGCTCGAGCTCTCGACGCGCTCCTCGGGCACGCGCGTGATGCGCGCGACCGCGAGCCGCAGCTCGTCGATCGTGAAGAGCCGCGGCAGCATCGCGAGAACGGGCGGCGCCTCGCCATGACGCCCCGCGCGCGCGAGTTCGTCGACCGAGAGCGTGCGCATGCGCGCGTCCTCGCCCGTCAGACGGTTCGCCATCGGGTCGCCCGCGAGCGCGCGGCGGAACTCGCCCTCGGCCTCGCGCTCGAGGTCGGGGTCGGCGAGCGACTCGCTCAGGCGCGCGGTCGCACCGAGACCGTGGGGATGCCGCCGCGCATGCGCCATCCAGTCGTCGCCCTCGACGCCGTCGAGGTCGATCCGCGCCAGCGCCCACATGGGAAGGACGATCTGCATGCCGCGCCCGAGCCGTGGCATGAGCGGGCGCAGTCGCGAGGTGATCGAGACGCAGGGAATGTCGCGGAGCCGCTCGGCGATCTCGGCGACGAGCACGCGATCGAGCGCCGCCCCTCCGCCGCGGGTGAGTTCCGCGGCATCGATCCGCATGGTGCCACGCCGCACGATCTCGTCGGGATCGAAGGCAAACCCCCCCACCGTCTCGACTTGCCCATCGGGCGCGAAGACGAAGAGGAGCGGCGCAACCGAGACGACCGGTCGGGATGGGGTCATGAAATCGCTCCGTGCGGATGCGCGGTGTGACAGACCCGCCGCGTCGCGCGTCTGACATCGTCGGGACGGGCACACGCCCGAGAAGAAGACTAGGTCTTTGTTTCAGTTTTTACAACAATGAACTTGACTTCATTTCTCGACTTTGAATACTGATGGTCGCGCGGCGGCTGGGCCGCCCTCTCGACGGGAATACACGCATCCGCCCTTGGGCGGGAAAGGAATCGCCGCATGGTCGCCACCGCTCCATTCCGTCTCGATCTTCTCACTTCTGAGCAGAACCCGCTCGCCGATCGGCTGCGCTGCGTCACGCTGGCCCACGGTTCGGGCAACGGCAACCGGCTCGACTTCGTCTTCATCCGCCCGACCGACGCGGGCGGCGCCTCCGCGGACGGGGGCGTCTCCGCACGGACCCGCCTCTTCGTCGACGACGACGAATCGGTCCTCATCGAGGAGGTCTCGGCGAGCGGCTCGGTGCCGATGCTCAAGGCGACGAACAGGGGCGACACCGACCTCCTCCTTCTCGCAGGCCAGATCGTCCGCGGCGGCAAGCAGAACCGCGGCATCAACGCCGACATCCTGATCCTCGCCGGGCAGTCGGCGATGATCCCCGTCACCTGCGTCGAGCAGGGCCGCTGGAGCGGCGACCCGCGGTCGCGCTTCCGCCACGCGGGCATCGAGCCGCTGTCGATCCGGGCGGGAAAGATGCGCAATGTGCACAGTTCGATCCGCACGCGGGGCTCGCACGAGGCCAACCAGGGCGAGGTCTGGGAGAAGGTCTCGATGATGCAGCGCGCGTTCGCGGTGCACAGCCCGAGCAGCGATCTGCTCGAGTCGATGTCGGCCGCGACCGGTCCGATCGGCGCGGGCGCCACGCGCCGGCCGCGGCAGGTGCATCCCGCGGCGCAGGCGCTGCTTGGGGGTGGTCTCGAGGAGGAAGGCATTGGAGAGGAACCCGATGGCGAGCGGGAGTTCGGCGGCGAGCCGGGCATGGGTCGAGGCTGGCCCCGCCCGCGTCTGGCCGGGCCGCACTCCGCACTGGTGAACGACCCGCGGCTTCCGCGCGAGCAGGCGACCGTGATCCGCGACGCCTTCCGCGCGCTCGAACGCGAGGCGCTCGAGATGCTGCGACAGCGCCGCCTCGCGATCCGGAACTTCGCGGGGCTCCCGCGCGCCGAACTCGCCGATCGGCTCGCGAGCGAGCGCGCCTCGCAGGAGGAGCGCGAGCGGCGGACCCTCGCGATCCGCGCCGAACTCGACGCCCTCGTCGAGCGCGCGACGCGGTTCCTCGCCGAACAGCCGCCGATCGCCCAGGACACCGTCGACGGCGTGCAGCAGAAGTCGCTCGACCACGCCGACGCCGAGGCCCGCCTCGCGACGGGCGCCCTCGTCTTCCTCGATGGCGAGTTCCTGACCGGCGACCTCTTCGCCGACTCCGCATGGTTCGCGCGCTTCTACGGCGACCTGCGCCACTCGGCGATCGCGAGCTGGCGCGAGCTCGAGATGCGCGGGACGGCGCGCGATCCGCGCCGCGCTCCCGCGACCGAGGACGACGCGTCCATCGTCGCCCGCGCGGCGAGCGTGCTCCGCGACGCCGCCGCCGGCCACTGGGTCGAACGCAAGGCGCCCGCCCACGGCCGCCTGTGGACGCTCGAACACCCGTTCCTCGAGTGTTCGACCACGACGAGTGCGGGTGTGGGCGCGACCGATGAACCGCTCCACCTCCTCATCGGCACGCGGCACGAGCCCGAGGTCTTCCGCCGCACGCGCGCCCGGTGACGCACGCGACGCGACGCCGCCTCGCGAGGGGCGGCGCGGCACGAACTGGGGGAATCCAGAGGCACGGCCCGCGGAGCGATCCGCGGGCCGTGTCGTTTTCGCTTCGTTTTCCCGTCACTTTCCGTCGCCTCGCCTCGTCCTGCGCCCGACGCGTGCCGCGCGACTCGCCGCGCGACTCGCCGCGCGACTCACCGCGCTATTCGAGGCGCCCGGGCGCGCGGCGCCCCGGCCCGTCGCGCTTCACGAGCGCGTCGCCGAGATCGGCGCGCGCCGCCTCGACATGGCGCAGGAGTTCGGCCATCACCTCGGGATGCGCCGACTGGACATCGGTCGTCTCCGCGGGATCGGCCTCGAGGTCGTAGAGCGCGAGCGGAACCTCCTTCGTCACATACGGCGTCTCGCCGCCATCGACGCCGCCGGGCTTCCCGTCGAGCGTGCGCGACTTCCGTGGCAGGCCGAGCTTCCACTTCCCCATGCGGACGCCCTGCAGTTCGTTCGTGTGGTAGTAGAACCAGAAGGCCTCGTGGCTCGGCGCGGCATCCTTCGCGCACGACCAGACGGCGCGCGCGTCGCGGCCGTCGATGGGGCGGTCGGCGGCGGGTGCGGGCGCGCCCGTGATCGCGGCCATCGTCGCGAAGAGGTCGATCGACATCCACGGCACATCGCTCACGGCGCCCGCGGGCACATGGCCCGGCCAGCGCAGGAGGCACGGCTCGCGCACGCCGCCCTCGAAGGTCGTTCCCTTCCCCTCGCGCAGGCCGCCGCTCGAACCCGCATCGCTGCCGAAGGAAAGCCACGGCCCGTTGTCGCTCGTGAAGAGGACGATGGTGTCCTTCGCGACGCCCGCCTCGTCGAGCGCGCGCAGCACCTCGCCCACCGACCAGTCGATCTCGCGCATGACGCCGCCGTAGAGCTCGCGCCTGTTCGCAGGCGTGAATGCGGGACTCGCGGCGATCGGCGCGTGCGGCTGCGGATGCGGCAGGTAGGCGAAGAACGGCGTGCCCGCGCCCGCGTTCCGGCGGATGAAGTCGCAGAGGCGGCGCGTGAGCTTGCCGGTGAGGAGCCCCTGGTCGTCGAGCGTGCGGACGAACTCGGCGGGCGCTTCGCCATCCATCAGCGGAAGCTCGGGGAAATCCCTGCGGTTGAAGCGCGCGGGCCACATGTCGTTCGAGTACGGAATGCCGTAGTACTCGTCGAAGCCGTGGCGCACGGGGTTGAACTCGGGGAGGTGGCCGAGATGCCACTTGCCCGCGATCATCGTCGCGTAGCCGCGCTCGCGCAGCAGTTCGGCGAGCGTGCGCTCGTCGGCGTGGATGCCGATCTTCGCATCGGGAAAGAGCGCGCCGTGGATGCCGACGCGGTTCGGGTAGCAGCCCGTGAGGAGCGCCGCACGCGACGCGCTGCAGACCGGCTGCGCGCTGTAGAAGTGGCGGAAGGTCGCGCCTTCGCGCGCGAGTCGCGCGAGGTTCGGCATGTCGCGCGTGTAGTCGGGCGGCTCGTGGCCGTCGACCGCGAAGCCGGGCGCGTCGCCCCAGCCCATGTCGTCGCAGAAGATGACGACGAGGTTCGGGCGCGCGGCGCCGGTGGGAGCGCCGGTGGGAGCGACAGAGCCGGGCGCCGCGGACGCGGATGACGCGGGCGGAACTTCGGTCGCGGTGCCGCGCCACGGTTCCGTCGCGGCGGGAATCGCGAGGGGCTCCGCGACGACCGTCCCGGCGAGCGACACGGCGAGCGAGATCGAAGCGACCCTGGCGGGGGCGAACGCGAGGCGTGCGAATCCGAGCATTTTGCCACCTTAGCGGGCGCCCCCGCTTGCGGCGCGCCCCCGTCACCCGATACTGCGGAGATGCGTTCGGGCACCTTCGTCCACTGCCCTTCGGCTCGGTTCCTCTCGCGTTCGTCGCTCGCTGGTGTCGCACTGGCCGTGGCGCTCGCCGCGGGGGTCGCGCCCGGGAGTCCGCGCGAGGGTCGAGGCGCGGATGAAACCGCCGGTGAAATCGCCAGCGAGGCCCACGACGAGGCCCACGACGAGGCCAACGACGAGGCCCACGACGAGGCCAACGACGAGGCGGCCGTCACGCAAGTCGCCGGCGAAGGCGCGGACACCGCGACCGCGGGCGGCGACGCTTCGGGCGCCGCGCCCGAGAACGGACCCGTCACCGTCCGCCCGATTCCCACGAAGCTCGCGCGTCATGCGTCGCACTGGGCCTACCAGCCGATCGCGCGCCCCGAACCCCCCGCGCCCCGCGACACCGCCTGGCCGCGCAACGACCTCGACCGCTTCGTCCTCGCCGAACTCGAGGCGAACGGGCTCGCGCCCGCGCCCGAGGCCGACCGCCGCACGCTTCTCCGCCGCGCGTACCTCGATCTCGTCGGCGTGCCGCCGACCCTCGACGAGGTCGAGTCGTTCGTCGCCGACCGCGCGCCCGACGCCTACGAGCGCCGCCTCGAGGCGCTGCTCGCCTCGCCGATGTACGGCGAGCGCTGGGGCCGGCACTGGCTCGATGTCGCGCGCTACGCCGACTCGAACGGCGTCGACGAGAACATCGCCTACGCGAACGCCTTCCGCTACCGCGACTGGGTGATCTCGGCCTTCAACGACGACATCCCGTTCGACGAGTTCCTCGTCGACCAGATCGCGGGCGATCTCGTCCCCGAGCCCGCGAACCCGACCGCCGACGACGACGCGCGCACGCGCGGGCGGATCGCGGCGCTCGGATTCCTCGCGCTCGGGCCGAAGATGCTCGCCGAGCCCGACAAGGAGAAGGAGCGCGTCGATGTCGTCGATGAGCAGATCGACATCGTCACCAAGGCGTTCCTCGGGCAGACGCTCTCGTGCGCGCGCTGCCACGACCACAAGTTCGACCCGGTCTCGGCCGCCGACTACTTCGCGATCGCGGGCGTCTTCCGCAGCGTCTCGACCTTCGACAACATCGCGACCGTCGGGCGCGTCGCGCAGCGGCCGCTCGCGACCGCCGCCGAGATCGCGCGCATGGAGGCGTGGCGCGCGGAGGCGGGCGAACTCGACCGTGCGCGCGACGAGGCGCGCTCGGCGCGCGACGCCGCGCGCACCGCGCGCAACGCGGCGCGCCTCGCCGCGGCGCTCGAGCGCGCGGCCGCGGACGACGCGGGCCCGACGCCCGCACCCTTCGCCGCCGCCATGCGCGCGGCGATCGCCGCGGGCCCCTCGCCCGAGACGCGCGCCCTCGACGCCGCCATCGCCGCGCGCCGCGCGCACGAGGCGACGCGCCCCGCCGACTTCCCGCGCGCCCTCGCCGTCCGAGAGGCGCTCAGGGACGGGAAGCCCGACGAGACGCCGATCCACGACCGCGGCGACCACATGTCGCCGACGGGGGCGCCGATCGCGCGCGGCGTGCCGACCGTGCTCGAGGCGGCGCTCCCGGGGCCCGTGTTTCCCGCCGATGCGAGCGGACGGCTCGAACTCGCGCGCTGGATGGCCGACGGCGAGAACCCGCTCACCGCGCGCGTCGCCGTCAACCGGATCTGGACCTGGCACTTCGGGACGGGGCTCGTCGACACGCCGTCGAACTTCGGCGTGATCGGCTCGAAGCCGTCGCATCCCGAGCTCCTCGACTGGCTCGCGCGACGCTTCGTCGCCGACGGCTGGAGCGTGAAGGCGATGCACCGCCTGGTCATGACGAGCGCGACCTACCGGCAGGCGAGCGCGGTCGCCGAGCCGCTGCCGTCGACCGACCCCGACAACCGGCTCCTCTCGCGGTTCCCGCGCCGCCGGATCGAGGCGGAGGCGATCCGCGATTCGGTCCTCGCGACCGCGGGCACGCTCGACCGCGAGATGGGCGGATCGCTCCTCACGGCGGGCGACCACGCGTATGTGACGAACGACCAGTCGGGCAACGCCGCGAAGTACGACTCGAACCGCCGCAGCATCTACCTGCCCGTCATCCGGAACGCGATGTTCGGGCTCTTCACCGCGTTCGACTACCCCGATTCGAGCGCGCCGATCGACTGCCGCCCGCGCACGGTCGTGGCGCCGCAGGCCCTCTTCTTCATGAACGCGCCGTTCGTCGAGGAGGCCGCCGCGACGCTCGCCGACCGGCTCGCCGCGTCGCGCGCGCTCACCGCCGACAGGATCGAGGATGCGTTCCGCCTCGTCCTCGCGCGCGCGCCGCACGACGACGAGACGGCGCGGGCGACCCGCTTCGTGATGGAGCTCGAGGTGAACGGCATGCCGCCGCGCGACGCGCTGGTGCGGCTCTGCCACGCGCTTCTCTCGACGAACGAGTTCGTGACGATGGAGTGACCGCGCGACGACGGAGATGAACCCCATGTTCTGCAACCACCGCCACCACCCGATGTCCCGCCGCGCCGCGCTCACCGAGCTCGCCGCCGGGTTCGGCTCGATCGCGCTCGCCGGTCTCCTCGCGCGCGACGCGCGGGCGGGCGGCGGCGTCCTCGCGGCGCCGCACTTCCCGGCGCGCGCGAAGCGGGTGATCTTCCTCTTCATGCACGGCGGTCCGTCGCAGATCGACACCTTCGACTACAAGCCGCTCCTCGCGCGCGATCACGGAAAGCCGCTCCCCTTCGCGAAGCCGCGCGTCCAGTTCGCGGAGACGGGGAACCTCCTCAAGAGCCCGTGGAAGTTCCGCCGCTTCGGCGAGTCGGGCCAGTGGGTGAGCGAGCTCTTCCCGCATGTCGCGGGCGTCGTCGACGACCTCTGCTTCATCAAGAGCCTGCACGGGTCGAACCCCGCGCACGGCGGCGCGCTCCTCAAGATCCATACGGGGACCGACACCTTCATCCGGCCGTCGATGGGATCGTGGGTGTCGTACGGCCTCGGCACCGAGAACGAGGACCTGCCCGCGTACATCACGATCTGCCCGACGCTCGGCCATGGCGGCGTGAACAACTTCTCGAGCGGCTTCCTGCCCGCGTGGACGCACGGGACGCCGATCGGACATGCGGGAATTCCCGCATCGCAGGCGCAGTTCGAGCACATGCAGGCGGGGCTGCCCCCCGAGATCCAGCGGCAGGAACTCGACTTCGTGCAGGCGATGAACCGCGCGCACCTCGCGCGGACCGGCGGCGCGACGGCGGGCGACGCCGCGCTCGAGGGGCGCATCGAGAGCTTCGAGCTCGCGTTCCGCATGCAGGCGACCGCGCCCGCGGTGATGGACCTCTCGGGTGAGAGCGCGGCGACGCAGGCCCTCTACGGGATCGACGAGAAGAAGACGGAGAACTTCGGCCGGCAGTGCCTGCTCGCGCGGCGCTTCTCGCAGGCGGGCGTGCGCTTCGTGCAGGTGACGCACAGCTACAAGTGGGACCAGCACGGCGACCTGCGCAACGGGCACGGCTCGAACGCCGCCGAGGTCGACAAGCCGATCGCGGGACT
>JBJOHC010000070.1:0-12997 GCA_046047955.1 Planctomycetota bacterium | reverse complement strand
ACGCGCGTCTCAGGCGCTGCGGCGTCGCGCGGCCCGATCTTCTCCTCGCCCACAATCCGAAGGCGTTCGTCGCCGCGGTCGAGCGCGGCGTGCCGCTCACCCTCTCGGGCCACACGCACGGCGGGCAGGTCGCGCGCCGCGCGAACCGGCGGCACAACCTCGTCTTCACACAGCGGCTCTCGGCGGGCCACTACGAGCGCGCGGGGTCGCACCTCTATGTGACGAACGGCGTCGGCGCGTGGTTCCCGCTGCGCGTCAACTGCCCGCCCGAGATCGCGCTCATCGAGATGCGGCACGGCTGATACGCTGCGCCGATGCCGATTCCCGCCGATCCCGCCATGCTCGCGCTCGTCGCGTCGCTCGCCGACGACCCGTCCGGCGGGCCGCCCGCGGCCCCGGAGGAGGCGCCCTTCCGTCTCGTGCTCGAGCTCGACGCGTGGCGGCCGCGCCTCGCCGGCGACTTCACGGACGGTGGCGGCAAGGTGGACGTCGACGCGCCCGACCTGCACGGCGCCGAGACGGCGTTCGCCGGGTCGATCGCCGCGCGACGCGACCGCCTCGAGGTCTCGGTGCGAGGCTTCGCGTTCTCGACCGACGGTGGCGGCGTCGCGAACGACGCGTTCACGCTCGGCGGCGCGACGGTCGCCGCGGGCGACGCGTTCACCTCGGAGTTCTCCTGGTGGAGCGCGGGCGCGGCGGTCGCCTACGACGCCTGGCGCCCGCTCGAGGAACGCCCCTCGACGCGCGCGGGCACCGACTTCTCGATCTTCCTCCTCGGGTCGGCCGACATCGCCGGTCTCTCCCGCACGGTCGTCGACTCGACCACCGCGACCGCCACCGACGCCGACGAGAGCCTGCTCGCGCTCGCGCTCGGCGGCGGCTTCCGCGTCGCGTTCGACACGCCGGACTCGCTCCCGCTCGTCCGACGGGCCGCCATCGAGGGATCCGCCTCGTACGGGCTCGCGATTCCCGTCTCGGGCGGCGACCTCGGCACGGCCGTCCGCATCGAGGCGTCGCTGCGCGCCTGGTTCTGCGACGAGGGCTCCGTCCGGTTCGGGTACCGCCTCGTCGGCGTCGACCTCGACGGCGAGGACATGTCGCTCGCCGGCAGCCTGCAGGGGCTCTTTCTCGGGGTCGGCATCGAGTTCTGACGGACGACGCCCGCGCTCCACGGACGACATGACCGGCTTCGACGCGCCATTCCCCCCGCCGCCACCGCCTCCGCCGAGGCGGCGCGTCGCGCAGCCATCCGATCTCCGGCTCGGCAACGGCGCCTTCGTCTCGCCGCAGGACCTCGACTTCCAGTTCGTGCGCGGCGGCGGCCCGGGCGGCCAGCACGTCAACAAGACGAGCACGAAGGCGCAGCTCCGCGTTCGCCTCGAGCGGATCGGCGGCCTCGACTTCGCGGCGAAGGGGCGGCTGCGAGAGATCGCCGGCTCGCTGGTCGTCGGCGAGGGCGACGACGAGGCGCTCCTCCTCTCCGATCACTCGACCCGCTCGCAGGCGGACAACCGCGAGGCTTGCCTCGCGCGGCTGAAGACGCTCGTCTCGATGGCGGCGCAACGGCCGAAGGTCCGCCGCAAGACGAGGCCGACCCGCGCCTCGAAGGAGCGCCGCCTCGACGCGAAGAAGCGCGAAGGCGAGAAGAAGCGCCAGCGCCGCAGTCTCGACTGAACGCCGCGCGTCGCGCTTGTGCTATCGTCAACGCCGAAGGCGAGCATTCGCGTCGCTCCGGCCCTCCCGTGGACGGCGCCGACGACGGCGAGACGAGGTATCACCTATGTCCAGCATCGAGTCGTCGAGCATCTTCATCTCCTATCGGCGGGACGGCGGCTCGGATGTAGCGCGGATCCTGCAGGCCTTTCTCGAGGGGCAGGGATACGACGTGTTCCTCGACGTCGATACGCTCGGGAGCGGCCACTTCGACGAGCAACTCCTCGCCGAGATACGGGCGCGCAGGCACTTCCTGATCATCTGTTCCTCCGGATCGCTCGATCGCTGCACGAACGAGGAGGACTGGGTCCGCCGAGAGCTGGCCGAGGCGCTTCGATGTTCGCGCAACATCATTCCGATCGTCGTTCCCGGCTTCTCCTGGACATCGCTGAAAGACGTCTCCGCGGAGGTCGCGGCCCTGCAGAGCCACAACGCGTTCGAGTACAGCCATGGACACTGGCGGCTGATCAGGGCGCGACTGGTCGAGCTCATCGAGCACGCGAACAAGCGGGCACGAGAGACGGCGACGGGGCCCGCCGCGACCGGGACCGACGTCGAGATCGATCTCCGCACCGCCGCAGCCGGCCCGACGGGCGTGGAGAGGGACGCGCCCATGCCTCCCGCGCGAGTGGCGGCCCCGGAGCGCGGCCTCGTTCCGGCGGAAGCCGACGCGCGCAGCCTCGACCGGTCCACCGACACGGTGGAGGCGACGGGGCAGGGGCAATCGGTCACGCGTCGGATGCACCTTCAGGCCGGCCTGCACGTGTTTCGACTCGAGCACGCCGAGCCTGGGCACTTCTCAGCCTGGCTGCTCGACGAGACGGGGAAGCGACTCGAGCTGCTCGCCAACGTCTCAGTGCCGTACGACGGCTCGAAGGCGGTCCGCATCGCCCGGGAAGGCGACTATCTGGTCGACATCTCGGCACGCGGATCGTGGCGCGTGTCGGTCGGACCTGTCGATCGGGATGCGGCGCGGAGGTCGTTCGGAGCGCCGATGCATGCCGCCACCTGCGCGTTCGAACTCGCGCCGGGCCTCGCCATGTTCCGGATGACGCATCAGGGCGCCGGCCACTTCGGCGTCTGGCTCCTCGACGCTGAAGGACGCAAGAAGGAACTCCTCGCCAATGCCGGCGGCGAACCATTCCAAGGCACGAAGGCCGTCTCGGTGGCGGGCGGCTGGTTCGTCCTCGACGTATCCGCCAGCGGACCGTGGACGATCGATCTGGACGCACCCTGAACCCGCTGGCTTGGCCGTCGCCGAGCACCGCGTCCGCAGGACTCCCGCCGAAACCAGCGAAAGCCCACCTCCACTCTCGAGCAACGTCGAAAAAAGAGTGGCGCCCGACTCAGGCCTTCGACATGTCGAAGACCCACGCCTCGCTCGCAAGCGAGAAGGACTTGCCGTCGAACAGCCACTCGATGCCCACGGTCTGACCGAACAGCTCCTGTGCGGCGTACTCGTCGCGGGCGATCTCGAGCACCGCATCCGAGGCCTGCTTCACGTCGACCCCCTTCCTCAGCTTCACGGACACCCGCATCGAGATCGAGAGGTCGGGGAGGGCGTGCTCCGTCCACCGGACGTCGCGAAGCTCGAACTCCGGCTCGAGGTCGTTCGGATCGGTCTCGCAGAGGTCGTCGCCCCCATGGAGCGGCTCGCCGATAGTGGCGACCAGGTGCTTCAGCAGCACCGATTTCGCGGCCTCGTGGTCGCCCGCTTCCCACAGTCGCCGCGCTTCGACGACGTCCTTCGGGATCTTCTTCAGGTCCTTCGGCTTGGCGAACTCGATCGCATGGGGAACGGCGCGGGCGGCGGAGAGGGAGATCATGGTCTTCATGGATGGCGGCTCCTGAAATGTCGCCATCGCGTCAATCGGATGACGAGAAGCTGCAGTATACGCCTGCCGAGGGCCAGCGATACGCCCCGAGACCACTCCATCCTCCCCGTCTCGACCGACGGACCGACCGCCCTCTTCCGTGGGCCCGCCTCCACCTTCCGTGGGCCCGCCTCCGCGGAGCACCACGGCGAGCGAGGCACGAAGGGTGACAAGAAAATCGGCGCCCTTTCGGGCGCCGATCACGAATTGGATCGATCCGAAGCGCGCGCGGTCCCGACCGCGACGCCACCGGTCACCAAGCGAAGTGCGCGAAGGCCTTGTTCGCATCCGCCATGCGGTGCGTGTTCTCCTTCGTGGTCACGGCCTTGCCTTCGTTCTTCGCGGCATCCCAGAACTCCTTCGCGAGGCGAAGGTGCATCGGACGGCCGCGCTCGTCGCGCGCCGCGTCGATGATCCAGCGGAACGAGAGCGACTGCTGGCGACGCTTGTTCAGCTGCATGGGGACCTGGTAGTTCGCGCCGCCGACGCGCTTCGAGCGCACCTCGACCGCGGGGCGCACGTTCTCGAGCGCAAGGTGGAACAGCTCGATCGCCGAACGGGGCATCGCCTCGTTCTTCTCCTTGTCGAGCCGGGCCTGGATCGCGTCGAGCGCGCCGTAGACGCAGCGCTGCGCGGTGGCCTTCTCGCCGCCGATCATGACGCAGTTGATGAACTTCGCGAGGACCTTGTCCTGGAAGCGGGGATCGGGCTTGAGCCAGTAGTCGTCGGGACGCTTGTAGTGACGGGCCATGTCGAAACTCCTGTGGCTGTCGGTCGGCGCGGGGCGCCGACCGTTGTTCACCGCGGACGGGAGATGGGCATTCCCGAAGTTCGGATCCGCGATTACTCGCCGTTCCGGAGCCACCTCCGGAACTCGCGTGGTTGTGGATTACTTCTTCTTCTTCGCGGCGGCGGCGGCCTTCTTCTTGACGCCGTACTGCGAACGACCCTTCTTGCGGCCATCGACGCCGAGGCAGTCGAGCGCGCCACGCACGACGTGGTAGCGCACGCCGGGAAGGTCGCGCACACGGCCACCGCGCACGAGCACGATCGAGTGCTCCTGCAGGTTGTGGCCTTCGCCACCGATGTACGCCGTCACTTCCTTGCCGTTGGTGAGACGCACGCGGCACACCTTGCGAAGCGCGGAATTCGGCTTCTTCGGAGTGACGGTGCGCACCTGGAGGCACACGCCGCGCTTCTGCGGGCACGCGCCGAGATCCTTGACCTTCGACTTGGCGGCCTGGACGACGCGGGGCTTACGGACGAGCTGATTGATCGTGGGCATCGATAGACTCTTGAAAGTGGGATCGACAAGCGTAGCGGAACCAGTACGACCGCGCAAGGCGCTCGACGGACCCCTGTTCGGATCGCCCTGAAAAGACGGTGATTCCGCCATCCTCAGCGGTACTGGTCGATAACCGCCACCGCCAGCCGGTCGCACCGCTCGTTCTCGGGATGCCCCACATGGCCGCGCACCCACTCCGCCCGGATCCGGTGGATCGCCCGCAGCCGGTCGAGCTCCTGCCAGAGCTCGACATTGAGGACGGGGCCCTCCTTGCGACGCCAGCCGCGCCGCTTCCAGCCGTCGATCCACTCGTTGAGCCCCTTCACCAGGTACTGCGAGTCGGACACGAGCCGCACCTCGCTCGGTGACTCGAGCCGGCGCAGACCCTCGATCGCACCGAGCAGCTCCATCCGGTTGTTCGTCGTGCGCGGCTCGCCGCCCGCGCCCTCGCTCTCGACGCCTCCGACGCGCAGCACGAATCCCCAGCCGCCGGGCCCGGGATTCCCCGAGCATGCTCCATCCGTGAAGAGTTCGACCTTCTGCATGCCGCGTCTCCCGCGCTCCGACGCACCACGCCATCGTGGCTCGGACCGTCTTCCGCCGTCTCCCCGCGCGCGGAGACTTCTCCTCGCCGCATGGAGCGAAGCGACGATTATCGGCGCAATTCCCGCGCGGCGCAAGGGTTGACGGCGCGTTCCTTGACAGCATCGGGCGATTCCCTATCCTGTTCCGTCTGCCCAAAGCGCGCGGCCATGCTGGCCGTGCAGAAGGAAACCGCACCATGCTTCCTCCGTTCCGCGTCTCTCCCGGCCGCACGCGTCGCCGTCGCGCCCACCAGGCCATCAAGGCGACCCACACCACGCTCTGCCCGAACTGCGGCGCGGCCAAGCGCTCGCACACCGCCTGCTCGTCGTGCGGCTACGTCCGTCCCGGCCTGCAGATCAAGGTCGGCAAGAAGAGCGACGCCTGAGTCGCCCGCGCGCCAGGCTCGCGCCGCGCGCCACGCGCGGCACGAGCCTGCCCAGCCTCCGAAACCAGATCGAACCCTCGTCTCCGCGGCGAGGGTTTTCCAACGCCTCCGCGTCGTGCGTCAGCATCCCGTGAAGACGGGACCCGCACGGTTGCGGTACAGTTCCCGATCCCGCGGACGGCCGTGCGCCGCACCGCTCGCAACTCTCCGCCGCGCGCCCGTTCGATCGGCGCGCCTCACCTGCAAGGGCAACCCCGCATGCGCATCGGCGTCGACGTGATGGGTGGCGACAACGCCCCCGACGAGATCCTGAAGGGCTGCTTCGCCGCGCTCCCGCAGATGCCGCCCGAGGACTCGCTCGTCCTCTTCGGCAAGGGCGACCTCATCGAGGAATCGGTCCGCGACCGCGGCGTCGCGACGAACGGCCCCGGCGCGCGGCTCGAGATCGTCCACTGCAGCGAGATCGTCGAGATGGACGAGTCGCCGGTCGAGGCCGTGCGCAACAAGCGCGACAGCTCGATCGCCCGCGCCGCCGAGCATGCGAGCCCGCGCCACCCGAACCGCCTCGACGCCTGGATCAGCGCGGGCAACACGGGCGCGTGCGTGACCGCGAGCCAGATGTTCATGCGCCGCCTGCCGAACGTGATCCGTCCGGGCATCGCGGTCACCATCCCGACCTTCGCAGGCCCGATCGTCCTCCTCGACGTCGGCGCCAACATCGAGCCGAAGCCCGTCCATCTCGCGCAGTACGGCGTCATGGGCGACGCGTACGCGCGCGGCGTCCTCGGCATCCGCAACCCGCGCGTCGCCATCATGAACGTCGGCGGCGAGGAGCAGAAGGGAACCGCCGACATGAAGGTCGCGCGCGACCTCCTGCGCGGCGCGGAGAACCTCAACTTCATCGGCTACGTCGAGGGCCGCGGCGTCTTCGACGGCGAGGCCGACGTGGTCATCACCGACGGCGTCGTCGGCAACGTGATGATCAAGCTCGCGGAAGGCCTTTCGAAGGGCCTCTTCCAGGCGATCGCGCAGCAGGTCCTCGAGACCGACCCCGAGCTCGCCGTGCGTCTCGAGCCCGTCGTCAAGGCGATCTACGCGAAGCACGACTACCACGAGTACGGCGGCGCGCCGCTCCTCGGCGTGAACGGCACCTGCCTCATCTCGCACGGATCGAGCGTCGCGCGCACGATGACGAACGCCGTCCTCCGCGCGCGCCAGTTCGTCCTCAGCGGGCTCAACGACATCATCAACACGCGCCTCGAGACGATCCAAGAGCCCGCCGCCTCATGACGACCTCCCCCGCCATCGGCGCCTGCGGTGTCCGCATCCTCGGCACCGGGTCCTGCGTCCCCGACCGTCGTCTCACCAACGACGACTTCGCGCGGATGATGGACACGAGCGACGAGTGGATCACGCAGCGCACGGGCATCAAGGAGCGGCGCGTCCTCGACCTGCGCACGGAGGGCTGCTCGACGCTCGCGCAGAAGGCGCTCGAGCGCGCGCTCGAGAACGCGGGCGTCGCGGCCGAGGAGCTCGACCTCATCATCGTCGCCACGGTGACGATGGAGATGACCTGCCCGTCGGTCGCGTGCCGGATCGGCGGTGCGGTCGGCGCGCGGAACGCCGCGGCGTTCGACCTCGCCGCGGCGTGCAGCGGCTTCGTCTACGCGCTCAACATCGCCGAGACGATGGTCCGCTCGGGCCGCGTGCGCAAGGCCGCGGTGATCGGCGCCGAGGCGATGAGCTCGATCCTCGACTACACCGACCGCACGGTCTCGATCCTCTTCGGCGACGCCGCGGGCTGCGCCATCATCGGCGCCGATCCCGACCCGTCGCTCGGCTGCATCTACCAGCACATGGGCGCGGACGGCATCGGCGGCAACGCGCTCTACATCCCGAGGCGCGAGAGCGATGTCCCGCCCGAGGACCGCGACAATCCGATCCGCCTCGGATCCCTCCGCATGAACGGCAAGGAGGTCTTCCGCTTCGCCGTCACCAAGTTCCGCGAGGTGATGGAGGACGCGTTCGCGAAGACGGGCCTCACCCCCGACGACGTGAGCCAGGTGGTCTGCCACCAGTCGAACATCCGCATCATCGACGCCGCGCGCGAGAAGCTCGGCATCGATCCCTCGAAGATCTACGTGAACATCGACCGCTACGGCAACTCGAGCGCGGGCAGCGTTCCACTCTGCCTCGACGAACTCTGGCGGGCCGGCAAGATCACGAAGGGCATGCCCTTCATGCTCGTCGCCTTCGGCGGCGGGCTCACCTGGGCCTCGAGCGTCTGGCGCACCTGAGGCCGCGCGTCGCGACGCGCAGGCGCGCCGCGGCACTTCATCCATCCATCCATCCTTCCATCCTCCGGAGCCTCCGATGAGCGACACACCGACACACGCCGGCACGCATCTCGTCCTCCTCTGCCCGGGCCAGGGCGCGCAGGCCGTCGGCATGGCGCGCAGCTGGTTCGACGCGAGCCCGAAGGCCCGCGCGATCCTCGAGGAGGCCGACCGCATCTTCGGCGCGGGTCCCGACGGACGCGCGCTCACCGACATCGCCTTCCACGGCCCGCAGGAGACGCTCAACCGCACCGACCTGAGCCAGCCCGCCCTCTTCGCGGCGGCGGTCGCCTCGTACCACGCGCTCGCCGACGACTTCGGCGGCGCGACGGTGCGCGCGGTCGCGGGGCTCTCGCTCGGCGAGTACACCGCGCTCCACCTCGCGGGCGCGTTCGGCTTCGAGGACGGCCTCCGCCTCGTCATGACGCGCGGGCGCCTCATGCAGGACGCGGCCGAGGCGTCGAAGGGCGGCATGGTCGCGCTTATCGGCGCCGACGAGGCGCAGGCGCTCGAGGTCTGCGCGCGCGCGACGGCCGCGGGCGGCGTCCTCGTTCCCGCGAACTTCAACGCGACGGGGCAGATCGTCCTCTCGGGCTCGATCGACGCCTGCGACCGCGCGCTCGAGGCGGCGGGCGAGGTCGGCGTGCGCGCGACGAAGCTCCAGGTCGCGGGCGCCTTCCACAGCCCGCTCATGCAGCCCGCGGCCGACGCGATGGGCGAGGTCCTCGCGAAGACCCCGATCGCGCCCCTCTCGTGCGAGGCCTGGTCGAATGTGACCGCCGCGCCGCATGCGGCGAACAATCCCGATCTCCTCCGTCAAAGACTGGTCGAACAGCTCGTCTCGCCTGTACGATGGAGCCAGAGCTGCCTCGCGCTTCTCTCGGCGATGTCCGCCGACGGGACGCGCGCGACCGCGGCCTTCCATGAGCTCGCCCCCGGCAGCGTGCTCAAGGGTCTCATGCGCCGGATCGACAAGACTTGCGAGGTCATCCCCCATGACTCAGCACCCGACGCAGCACCTGTCGCAGCGTAACCATGCATTCATCGCCACCGCCCTCGCGGGCGCGTCGGTCTTCGCCCTTCCCATGCTCGGAGGCTGCAGCGATCCGCCGCCGCCCCCGCCCGTCGTGCAGGCTCCGCCGCCGCCGCCACCGCCGCCGCCGGCTCCGACCGCGACTCCCGTCAGCGAGCTCATGACGCGGCTCGACATCGACCGCCGCGTGAGCATGCCCGAGGAGTTCGCGCCCGCGACCGACGGCGAGCGCATCGCGGTCCTCAAGTTCTACGACGCGTTCGTGCGCGGCCGCGCCGACGCGCTCCGCCCGATGCTCTCGGGTCCCGACCAGCTCCAGCTCGACGGTCTCGTCGAGGCGGAGGTCTTCGGAAAGACCATCGAGGGCGTCACCCGCATCGATGTCCGCTGCGGCAAGGCCGAGGGCGAGAGCTGCTCGCTCGCCGTCTTCCACGCGGGCGACACCTTCCAGCCCCAGCTCTGGGTCTACTCGGTGAACGGCGAGGAGGGCGAGTTCGACTCGGTCGCCACGCCGCCGAAGATCATGGAGAAGCTCAGCGGCGACGACTGGATCGCGGCCTGGATGAAGGAAGTCCAGCTCGAGCTCGCGAAGGCGACCGAGCCCGACGAGGTCATCGAGATCCCGCAGACCGACTTCACCGAGGAAACGGGCGATCTCGGCCCCGATGGCCAGCCCGCGGCAGCGCCCGCGGGCGGCGAGCCCGGCAAGCCGGGTGGCGCGCCGGGCCGACGCCTGCCGAACGGACCGAAGGTCGCGCCGCCGCGCGCGCCGGGCTTCGGAACGAAGTAAGCGCCCCGCCAGACGAGTACGAACGCGACGACCCGCCGAGCAATCGGCGGGTCGTTTCTTTCCGTCGTGCCTTCGCGCTTCGCCCCTTTCGCATCGCCCGTTCGAATGCTCGGCGCCCGCCGTCGCGGCAAGGGACGACCGCGTTCCGCGCCGCCGCCCGACGCGGTCGCCGCATTCCCGTAGAATCGCGCCCCGCCACATTCGGCGCCGGAGGATAGAGCCATCGACAAGCGAGTCGCCATCGTCACTGGAGCCAGCCGCGGGATCGGCCGCGCGATCGCCGAACGCCTTGCGGCCGACGGCCGCCATGTCGTCCTCGTCGCCCGCAGCGCCGAAGGTCTCGCCGCGACCGACGCGGCCATCCGGGCCGCGGGCGGCTCCTGCGAGGTGCGCCCCTGCGACATGGCCGACGGCGCCGCGGTCACCGCGCTCGTCGAGGGCGTCGTCGAGGCGCACGGACGGCTCGACATCCTGGTCAACAACGCGGGCATCACCCGCGACACCCTCCTCCTCCGCATGACCGACGAGCAGTGGGACGAGGTTCTCAACGTCAACCTGCGCGCGGTCTTCGTCGCCTGCCGCGCGGCGCTGCGCCCGATGATGCGCGGCAAGTTCGGCCGCATCGTCAACATCGGCTCGATCTCGGGCCTGACGGGCAACGCCGGGCAGGCCAACTACGCCGCCGCGAAGGCGGGTCTCGTCGGCTTCACCATGACGATCGCCAAGGAGATGGGCGCGAAGGGCATCACCGCCAACGTGGTCGCCCCCGGCTTCATCGAGACCGACATGACCGAGGTCCTCGGCGACGCCGTCAAGACCGCCGTCCTTCCCAACATCCCCGTTCGCCGCTTCGGCCAGCCCGCCGAGATCGCGGCGGCCGTCGCCTACCTCTCCTCGGAGGAGGCCGGCTACGTGACCGCGCAGACCCTCGTGGTCGACGGCGGCCTCGCCAGCTGAGCGCGTCCCGACGCGTCCGCGGTACGGCACCGATCGTGTGATTTCGCTATATTCCGCCCCCCTCCCGACGGACGCCGACAGGCGGCGCGGGAAGGCCCCGGGTCCCCGGAAGGGACCCGTCGCCGGGACCGCGATGCGGCCCGCCGACGCAGGACACGCCGATCCAATCCCGCAGATCCCAAATCGGGGCTCCGCCCCACATCCGACCAGAAGGAGTCCGGACATGACCGACGACGAGATCGAGAAGAAGGTCATCGACATCGTGGCCCAGCAGCTCTCGGCCGAGCCCGACTCGATCAACCACGAGACGAGCTTCACCAACGACCTCAACGCCGACAGCCTCGACATCGTCGAGCTCCTGATGGCCTTCGAGGAGCAGCTCGGGGCGAAGATCCCCGAGGAGCAGGCCGAGAAGATCCACACCGTCGGCCAGGCCATCGACGCCATCAAGTCGATGCGTCAGGGCTGATTCACCGACCGTCGCGCGGCGGTCCCGGCTCGCGCCGGGCCGCTGCCAGCCGGTCACCCCCGGTCGCGGTCCACCGACGCGTTCCGGCATCCGCCCGACCTTCATCACCGCCATGAGCGAGCCATTCACAGACGCAGCGATCGAGGGCAAGGTCCTCGAGGCCATCGCCGACCAGCTGGGCGTCGCACGCAGCGACATCAGCCGATCGAGCGATTTCGATGCCATCTGCGACAGCCTCGACAAGGCGGAGCTCATGATGGAGTTCGAGGATCTGTTCGAGATCTCGATCACCGACGAGAGCGCCTCGAAGCTGAAGACCGTGGCCGACGCCATCGACTTCATCCAGAAGACGCTCCGCGGCGGCTGACCCGCCGCGCCCGATCCCACTGCCCATCGCCTGCGGCGGAGGACAAGTCCCGATGAGAACGATCACCCTTCGGCGCGTCGTCGTCACCGGCATGGGAGGCGTGAGCAATCTCGCGCAGTCGGGCGCGGGCACCTGGGCGGCCCTCAAGGAGGGCCGTTCGGGCATCACCCCCCTGCAGTCGTTCCCCCAGAACGAGGACTGGACCGTCCGCTTCGCGGGCGAGATCCACGGCTTCGACCCGTCGCATGTCGTCGACGGCCGCGAGGCGAAGCGCATCGACCGCGTCGCGCTCCTCGCGATGGTCGCGGCGCACGAGGCCGCGGGCGATTCGGGCTTCGACTTCCGGAACGCGGCCGATCCCTACCGCCAGGGCACGATCATCGGCTCGGGAATCGGCGGCGTCCTCACGATGGAGGAGGGGCACACGAAGCTCCTCCAGACCGGCCCCCGCCGCGTGAGCCCCTTCGTGGTGCCGCGCCTCATGGTGAACGCGGCGCCGGGCAACGTGTCGATCCAGTTCAACCTGCGGGGACCGAGCACCGCGGTCGCGTCGGCATGCGCGTCGAGCGGCCACGCCGTCGGCATCGCGATGCAGACCATCCAGCGCGGCGACTGCGACATCATGCTCGCGGGCGGCGCCGAGGCGGCCATCACGCCGCTCACGCTGTCGGCGTTCGCCTCGATGAAGGCGCTCTCGACGCGCAACGATGATCCGACGCGCGCCTCGCGCCCATTCGACAGGGACCGCGACGGCTTCGTCCTCTCCGAGGGCTCGGCCATCCTCGTCCTCGAGGAGCTCGAGCACGCGAAGGCGCGCGGCGCGCGCATCTACTGCGAACTCGCGGGCTACGGCGCGACGGGCGACGCCTTCCACATCGCCGCGCCGGACGAGCAGGGCTCCGGCGCCTTCAAGGCGATGGAGACCGCCCTCCGCGACGCGGAGCTGCCCGCGGAGAGCGTCGGCTACATCAACGCCCACGGCACCTCGACGCCTCTCGGCGACGCGGCCGAGGTGACGGCGGTGAAGCGCCTCTTCGGCGACCACGCCTACCGGCTCGCCATGAGCTCGACGAAGTCGATGACGGGTCACGCGCTCGGCGCGGCGGGCGGCATCGAGTCGATCGCGACCATCATGGCGATCCACGAGGGGGTCCTCGCCCCCACGATCAACCTCGACCACCCCGACGAGGGCTTCGACCTCGA
>JBJOHC010000069.1:0-6803 GCA_046047955.1 Planctomycetota bacterium | reverse complement strand
GAACTCGGCATGCGCGAACTCGGCGCGTTCGCGGCGCTCGCGAAGCGCTTCGCGGCCGAGGGCGTCGACTTCGTCGCGGTGTGCGAGGAGGGCTTCGATCCGAAGGTCGCGGCGGCGGCGGCCGAGGCGGTCGCGCTCGCGGCGCCCATCGCGATCGACGCGACCGCCGCCGCCGACGGCGACGCGCGCCCCGAGAATCCCGCGCGCGGCGCGACGGCCGCGCGCTACGGCGTCGCGTACTTCCCGACGACCGTCGTCGTCGACCGCGCGGGAACCGTGCGCGCCGCGGGCGTCCGGCTCGATCGCGTGTCCGAACTCCTCGACGAGCTGCTCGCCGAACCCGCGCCCTGAACCGCACGCGAACGGCCGCCCGCGCGATCCACGGAGCCGACTCCGTCCAGCGCTCCGCGGCGCACCCCGAACCTCGCGAATCCAGACGACCCGACGGTCCGCACCCCCACCACCCGACTTCATGCAGTCCACCACCCCCACCGCCTCGACCGTCACGGGCCGCTGCCCATTCACCGACCATGTCCGCCGCGAGGTCGCGAAGACCGTCGTCGGACAGGAGGTCGTGGTCGAGCGCGTCCTCATCGCGCTTCTCACGGGCGGGCATCTGCTCCTCGAGGGCGTGCCCGGCATCGCGAAGACGCTCCTCGTCCAGTCGGTCGCGAAGGCGATCGACCTGCGCTTCGCGCGCGTCCAGTTCACGATCGACCTCCTGCCGAGCGACATCGTCGGCAGCGAGATCCTCGAGCAGAAGTCGGGCGAGTTCCGCGTCCACAAGGGGCCGATCTTCACGAACCTCCTCCTCGCCGACGAGATCAACCGCGCGAGCCCGAAGGTGCAGTCCGCGCTTCTCGAGGCGATGCAGGAGCGCCGCGTCTCGATCGGCGACGCGACGCACGACCTGCCCGCGCCCTTCCTCGTGATCGCGACGCAGAATCCCGTCGAGCAGGCGGGCACCTTCGAACTTCCCGAGGCGCAGCTCGACCGCTTCATGCTGCGCCACCGCCTCTCCTACCCGACGCCCGCCGACGAGGCCGAGGTCGTGCGCCGCGCGCTCGCCCTCAAGCTGAAGCGCCAGGGCGACGGCGCGGTGCCGATGTCGGCGTTCGACGCGATCGGCGAGGGCAACCGCGTCGGCGTGAAGGACCTCTCCGACGCGATGGCCGCGGTGCAGGCGGTCCATGTGAGCGATGTCCTCGTGCGCGATGTCGTCGAGCTCGTGAACCTCACGCGGCGGCACCCCGAGATCGAGCTCGGCGCGAGCCCTCGCGCGGCGCTCGCCCTCGTCCACGCGTCGCGCGCGCGGGCCTACATCCACGGCCGCGACTACGCGATTCCCGAGGACCTCTTCGCGCTCGCCGACGATGTGGTGCTCCACAGGATCCGGCTCTCGTACGAGGCGCTCGCCGAGGGGCGGACCGCGCAGGGCGTGCTGCGCGAACTGCTTTCGACGATGGCGTGAACGGTGCCGCGCGCGCCGTGCGAGCGCGTGCGTGACGGCGGCGGCGACTGCGAATCCGAACGATGCCCGCGACGAGTGCGACCATCTTCCCCACCGCGAAGGATTTCGCGAGCGCTTCCGCGACGTCCTCCCCGACGACGCGCGCCGCGGCGCCGTCGCGCGGAGACGCGTCGCTCCCGCCGCCCGAACAGCTCGCGCGCGCCGACTTCGAGATCGTGGTCCGCCGCCTCGCCGACGACATCGCCTTCGGAAGCGACGCGTCGAAACTCGTCGGAAGCGGGCTCGAGTACGCGGGTTCGCGGCCGTACGTCCCGGGCGATTCGGTGCGGCTTCTCAACTGGCGCCTGACCGCGCGCACGGGACGGCCCTTCGTGCGCGAGTACGAGGCGCTCAAGCGGACGAGCGTCCATCTCGTCGTCGACACCTCGGCGTCGATGGCGGTCCGTTCGGGCGCGCGCAGCAAGCTCGATCTCGCGATCTGGATCGCGGCGGCGCTCGGCCTCGTCGCGCAGCGGCGGATGAGTCCCGTCGCCGTCGTCGGCGCGGGTGAACGGAGGACGGTCGCGACGCCGACCCTCTCGCGCACCGAACTCCGGCAGGCGATCGAACCGCTGCGCCGCCACGATCTCGACGAGGGCACGACGCTCGCCGCGCGGCTGCGCGAGGCCGCAGGCCGCGCGACGCGCGCGGGCGTCTTCGTCGTCCTGAGCGATCTCCACGACCCGGGCGCGGTCGCCGCGATCCGCGAGGCGTGCCAGCGCCACGATGTCGCGGTGATCCGCCTCGCCGACGCGATCGAGACGCGCGCGCTCGGCGCGGGATTCGTCCGCGCGCGCGAGGCGGAGACGGGACGCACCTTCCTCGCCTCGTCGCGCACGCGGCTCGCGGCGGACGACGAACTGCGCCGCACGCTCCTCCGCGCGGGAGCCGACTGTCTCGAACTCGCGACCGATCGGCCGTTCATCCCTGCGCTCCGCCACTTCCTCGCCTTCCGCGGCGCGGCCGCGAGGGGGCGCGGATGAGGCCGTGGAGAGCCGGCCCCACGCATCGCGTGTCCGCATCGCGCGGCGTGGATGTGCGAATACGCCGCATTTTCCCGCGGATTCTCGCCGCGGGACTCGTCGCGGGCGCGGCTTGCGCGATCCACGCCGAAGGCGCGCCGCTGGGCGGGACCGCGCGCGCGGCCGACGACGATGCGCCTCCCTCCCACCGCGCGGCGCGCGGAACCGCGGGCTCGATCCGCGTCACGCATGCCGCGGGCGCGCTGCGCGCGAAGCCCGTGCGCGATGCGAACGCGACCGTCCTCGTGCGGGTCCGCCAGGCGGACGATGGCGCGCCCGACGCCTTCACCATCGAATTCCTCGGCGCCGTCGAAGGCACCTTCGATCTCCTTCCGCTTCTCGAGACGACCGACGGCCGCGCGCCCGACGCGGCCGCGCTCGGCGACCTGCGCGTCGCGATCTACTCGCAGCTTCCGCCCGTGCACGGCACCGATGTCTTCGGGCTCTCGGCGCCCGGCTTCGACCTGCGCGCCTCGTACACGCCGATCGTCGGAACGGTCGTCGCGGCGTGGCTCGCGGTGCCCGTGATCGCGCTCGTACGGCGCTGGATGCGGACGCCACCGCCACCGCCCGCTCCTCCCGCACCGCCGCCGACCGCGGCCGAACGGTTGCTCGCGGAACTCGAGACGCTCGACGCGCGCCTCGCGCACGGCGAGGCGCCCGACGCCGACGCGCGCGGCCGCATCGAACTCCTGCTCCTGCGCGTTCTCCGCGAGCGCGCGCCCGATCTCGCCGACGGCCGCGACGACGGCGCCATGCCCGATCCCGCGCGCACCCTCGCACGCCTCCGCGACGATCCGCGCACCGCGGGCATCGTCCGAGCCGTCGAGGCGTGGCTCCATGCGCCCGGGCCGCGCGACGCGCGCGCCGTCGCGGGCGCGCTCGCCGTCGGGATCCGGAACGCCGCGACCGCCTCGCCCGCGGAAGGAGGCGGCGCGTGACCTTCGTCCATCCGTGGGTGCTGCTTCTCCTCGCGATTCCCGTCCTTCTTGCGGCGACGGCGTTCGCGCGGCCCGCGGGGATCGCCGTTCCGAGCGATCACGGCGCGCATCCGCCGCGGCCCTGGCTCGCGCGCCTTCTCCTCGCCTTCGACCTCGTGCCGCTCGCCCTCCTCGCGACGGCGCTCGTCGTCCTCGCGGGTCCGCAGACGCTGCAGGAACCGCGCCGCGAGCGCTCGCTCACGCACATCCAGATCTGCCTCGACGTCTCGGGCAGCATGGTCGGCCCGAACTACGAGCTCGCGCGCGAGGCGATCGAGGACTTCACGCTCGCGCGCGAGGGCGACGCGTTCGGACTCACGCTCTTCGGCGTCGAGCAGATCCGCTGGCTGCCGCTCACGAAGGACCTCGCGGCGATCCGCGACGCGCTTCCCTTCGCCGATCCCGCGCGACAGCCGCGCCACATGGGAGGCACGGCGATCGGCGCGGCGCTGCGCTTCTGCCGGAAGAACATGATCGCCGAGACCGCGAAGCTCGACGCCGACGCGTCGGGCGACCGCCTCGTCGTCCTCGTCTCCGACGGCATGAGCGCCGATCTCGGCGGTGACGAGGCGCGGCGCGTCGGCGAGGAGCTCCGGGACGCGGGCATCACCGTCTTCCACATCCACATCGGACCGACCGGCGTCCCCGCCGATGTCGAGGATCTCGTCGCCGAAACGGGCGGCGAGGCGTTCGCCGCGAACGACCCCGCGAGCATGAAGGCCGTCTTCAGGCACATCGACCGCATGAAGCCCGCGCGCTTCGCGCCCGCGGGCACGGTGCCGCTCGACCACTTCGGTCCGTTCGCGATCGTCGCGCTCGCGCTCGCGGGCGTGCACGCGGTCGGACTCCTCTTCGCGAGGTACACGCCATGGTGACGGCGCTTCTCGCGGGGCTCGCCGCCGGGGCGATCGCGACGATCGCCGAAGCGCGTCACGCGCGGCGCGTGGAACGCGTCGCGCGGCTCGCCTTCGCGGGCAGCGATCGGCCGCCCGCCGCGGCGCGCCTCGCGCCCGTCGCGCGCGTCGCGGGTCTCGCGCTCGCGGTCTTCGGCGCGACGCTTCTGCTCGGGCACGATCCGCTCGAGGCGGAACCCGAGCCGAATCCCCGCGCATCGCGGCAGCTTCTCGTGGTCCTCGACGCGTCGCCGAGCATGAACCTCTCCGACGCGGGTCCCGGCAACGAGAAGGAGATGCGCGGCGTCCGCGCGGGGAAGGTCCTGCGCGGCATCCTCGACCGGCTCGACATGCAGGACACGCGCGTGTCGCTCGTCGCCTTCTACACGAAGGCGCTCCCGATCCTCCGCGACTCGACCGACAAGGAGCTCGTCGCGAACCTGATGGACGGGCTCCCGCTCTACACCGCCTTCGCGCCGGGCGAGACCGACCTCGGCGCGGGAATCGCCGAGGCGTTCGAAATGGCGAAGGGCTGGGCGCGCGGCTCGACGACGCTCGTCGTCCTCACCGACGGCGATCTCTCGAAGGCGGTCGCGACGCCCGCGAAACCCGCGGCGATCAGCGATGTCCTCGTCATCGGCGTCGGTGACCCGAACCGCGCGACCGCGATCGCTGGACACGCCTCCCGCCAGGACCAGTGGACGCTGAAGTCGCTCGCCGCGCGACTCGGCGGCGTCTATCACGACGGCAACCGGAAGCACCTGCCGAACGCGATCCTCGATTCGCTCGCGATGATCTCGCCGCGCGCAACGGACCGCTGGAGCGCGCGGGAGATCGGGCTCGCGGCGCTCGGCACGGGCGCCGCGCTCGCGGGCCTCGCGACGCCGCTCCTCCTTCTTCTCGCGACCCCACGCGCACGCCGCGAGGCGGCCGCGCCCGACGCCGCGCCGCGCGCACGCGCGCTGCGGGAGACGACCACATGAAAGGCACGACATGAAGCGCACCCACCTCGCCTGGATGCTCTGGGCACTCGTTCCCGTCGGACTCGCCGCGTTCCACTTCGGCCCGGGGCAGCGGCTCTTCCTCGAGGACCGCGCGGCGCGCGAGGTCGCCGCGGCGGAACGGCTGCAGGATGCGGCGCTCGCGCTGCAGGCCGAGGCGTACGACGCGCATGTCGCGGCGATCGCCGCGCGGGTCGCGGCGTTCGGCCGCGACGATCCCGCGCTGCGCGCGGCCGCCGAGGCGGCGGGCGCGGCCGAGGAGGCCGCGTACGCGAAGGCCGCCGATGCGTGGCGGACATGCGCCGATTCGCTCGCCTCGGCGCAGGCGCTCGTCGAGGAGACCGACGGCGCGACGGGCCTCCGGTCGGTCGACCGGATCCGACTCGGTCGCGCGCGCGCGCTCGTCCGGACGGGCGATGTCGCGGCGGGCGCGAACGAACTCGAGGATCTCGTCCTCGCGCTCGAGGAGGCTGGCGAGGGCGACGGGCCGCTCGCGCTCGGCGCGCGCGAGGAGCTCGCGACGGCGTACTACTACGGCGCGCGGCTCATGCGCATGGCGGGCAAGCCCGCCGACGAATGGCGCGAGGTCGCGGCGCGCGCGCGGCAGAACTTCCGCTATCTCGCCGAGCGGGCGCGCGACGGACGCGGCGACGCCGCGACCGCGGCGAACCACGAGAAGAACGTCGAGCTCGTCCTCGACCTCGAGCAGAGTTCGCTCGACGAACTCTTCGCGAAGCCGCGCCCGAAGGACTCGCCGACGGGAACCTGCAACGGCCTCGGGAAGAACCCCGGAAAGGGCCGCCGCGGCAAGCGTCCGGGCGAGGAGCCCTCGAAGGGCGCGGGCATGGGTGGCGACATCGGCGACGGCTGGTGAGCGCGGGACGCGGAGCTCGAAATGGGCCCCATACTTTGCGGCGCATGATATCTGGCGACGCAGAGCTTCGACCCCTCGAGACCCCGTGCGGATGAGGACGGCGACGGCGGACGACGACGAACGACGACGAGTCACGAACGACGACGAATCAAGACGAGACGACACGCGCCCTGGCGCGAGGACCGACACGATGCGCATGACCGATTCCGATTCCGCCCGCAGGACCACCGCGCCCGATGCGACATCCGAGTCGTTCGCGACGCCCGCGACCTCGATCGCGGGCGCGACGCACCTCGCACGCACGCGCGGCCTCTCGGCCCTCGCCGTCGCGGCGGCGTTCGCCTCGTGCGTGACCGCGGCCGCACAGACGCCCGCGGTTCGAATCGCCCCCGCGCGCGTCGTGCCCGCGCAGCAGGCGGCGCCCGGCGGCTTCACCGTGACGCTCGAGCTCGACGAGGTCGTCGCCTCGGACGAGCCGGGCATGGACGCGGGCGATCCCGTCGCACTCCCCGCGGGAGACGGC
>JBJOHC010000068.1:0-3481 GCA_046047955.1 Planctomycetota bacterium | reverse complement strand
GGTCGGTTCCGCCCACGACGCCGTCGCCATCGACGTCGGCCTGTGGGTACTTGCCGCCGTCCGTGCCCCAAGTGTTCAGGATGATCGCGAGGTCGACGCCGTTCACGGCACCGGAGGCGTCGAGATCGACGGCGGCGCAGGGATCGCACGGCACGCCGTTCTCACAGCAGTCGGGGATGTTGTTGCCGTTCGCGTCGGAGAGCTCTCCCGCGAGGATCTGGCCATAGTCGACGATGCCGTCGGCGTTGCAATCGGCATCGAACTCGATCACGGAGGACTGGCCTCCCCCTCCGGCGAATGGGTACTCGATGCTCCAACGTCCGAATTCTCCTGTCTCGGGCCGGCAGTTGATCTCGAGACAGCACCGCTGGGACTCGCTGCTCGGATGACCGGCGGTCCAGACCGCGAAGTCGAACGGCTCGCTCGTCACCCATCCGGGAAGCTGAACTGGCCCAGGTCTGGAGGCCCCGAGCCATGCGTCGGCCGGGACCCCATCGAGCAAAAGCGGAAGGATGACCTGCCGCTCGTCCTCCGACGTGATCGTCGCGAGGTGCCCGCCGATCGCCTCGGCATGGTTCTTCGCGTCCGCCCACAGTCGGCCCTGGTTGTCCACGATGTACCAATGCCCATTCCCCCCATCCTCCACCCGCCACTGCACCGCATCCCCCGCATTCGCGACACCCGACACGACTCCGACCGACACGACGACTGCAAGACCGGCTGCACGCATGGCTGGCGACTCCTCTGGTGGCCGTCCAAGGGACGGCTCGGGTGAAACGGCCCCGACGATGGGGGACGGGAGGAATGCGCGACCGCGCATGGCGTGGGGAAAAATCGAGAGGGTCGCGAGAAATGCCGCGACGGCGATGGTGAGCCGAAGGTTCGAGCCGTGCGAAACCCCACCCGCCGCACGCGCGGCGCCGACGAGTCGGGCAAGCTCCGCGTGGGTCGGTTCCGAAATCCCTGCCATCGCGCGGATCGCCTACGACGCCTTGCGCAACAGTCCACCGATCGGCTGCGACCGCCGCGAGAGAACGACGAAGAGAACGCCGACCGCGATCATCGCAAGCGACAAGAGCATCGGGACGGTCAGCCCTGCGAAGGTCCAGACGCCCAGATCGGGCTCGCGGATCTGCTCGGTGCCGAAGCGCAGCGTCCCGTAGCCCGCGAGGAAGGTGGCGCCGATCACTCCCGCGCGCCGCGGCACGAGCCAGACGAACGACATCAGGACGAGGAGCGCGGGGCCCTCGGTGATCGCCTGCAGGAACTGGTTCGGGTAGTACGCGGTGAGGACGGATGGAATCGCGGCGACCACCGCGTCGTGCGCGGGACTCGCGTGGTCGTAGGCCGTCTGCCAGACCCACGCGAGGAACGCGCGGTCGTTCGCGAGCGCCGTCGCGGGCGCGAGTGGGCGAAGCGCGTCGAGCGCGGCGGGCGCGTCGACGAACATCGTGAGCTCCTCGGGATACTTCACGCTCCACCAGGGCGGATTCGCCTGCATCGCCGCGGGCAGCGGCTGGCCCCAGAGCTCGCCGTTCACCCAGTTCGCGAGGCGGCCGAACATGAGGCCCCACGGGACGACGAACGCGACCGCGTCGCCGACCGCGAGAATCGGGAGCTTCTCGCGGCGCGCGAAGAGGATGATCGCGAGCGCGACACCGATCACGCCGCCATGGCTCGACATGCCGCCCTTGTGGAGCGCGAGGAGTGCCCAGTAGGGAAACTCGCCCGTGAACTCGACGAGGAGCTGCGGCTCGTAGAAGAGGCAGTGGCCGACGCGTCCGCCGACGATCACGCCGACGATGCAGTTCGTCACGAGGTCGCCGACCTGCCGCGTCGAGAGCGGGATGCGGCCGCTCGTCGCGAGCCAGCGCAGGATCGACCAGCCGACGACGAAGCCCGCGAGGTACGCCGTGCCGTACCAGCGCGGACCCATTCCCGGCGCGATCTCGAAGATGAACGGATCGAGCGTGTGGAGGATCGAGTCGGCGAGGAGGGCCGGCGACGCGGGCATCGGCGCATCGTAGCGGCAGGTGCGGACCCTTCTCGCCACATCGGCGGCGAGACTCGTCGGCGATCGTCGGGCGACTCACATCGTCGCGGCGAGGACCTGCAGCGCCGCACTGAAGTCGGCCGCGACATCGACATCGGGATTCGTTCGCTGACCGAACTCGACCGCACGGAGCATCACGCTGGAGAAGATCTCCGGTGGAATGCCCATCGACGCCCCGAGCACATGGAGGAGACGGAGCTCGGAAACGGCGATGTTTCCATCGACGGTCATCATGGCGGCGGCCGCCGCGAGCACTTCGAGCTTCTGCTCGGGTGCGGTCGGGAGCGGGAACGGACCACCCGACTTCACGCGCTCGAGGACGCGCTGGAATCGCTCGGCCGAAACGCCGATCGACGCCGTGTGCGCCGCGAGCAGCTCCATCTCGCGCGGACCCATGTCGCCGTCGACCATCATCATGTGCACGATGGGAATGAGCCGCGCCTCGATGTCCGATTCGGTGCGGCTTCCGAAGAGACGGGTGAACAGTCCTGGCATGGGGTGCTCCTTTCGAAGGGACGGAACCCGGCCGCGATCGGCCGGTCTCGTCGCAACGCGACGGAAGTGCGCGCCGCGGCTCGTCGCCGTCGAGCGGTGTCGTCGTACGAGCCATGGATTGAGCCATGGGTTGAGTCATGGGGCGAGCCACGGCTCGAGCCAGGGGACCAGCCAGGGGAACGAGCCATCCGTCGAGCGTGGGACGCGAGGCTCCGTCCGCTACGCTCCCGTCATGCCGATCCACGGACCCGCCGAATTCGCGAAGCCCTCACGCCCCGGCGAGCTGACGCCGTTTCTCCAGAAGCTCCTGAAGGGCGGCACGCTCAGCGAGCTGGAGGCGCGCGCGGCGTTCGAGGAGATCGCGACGGGCGAGTCGCATCACGCGGAGGTCGGAGCGCTCCTCGCGCTGATGGCGACGCGGCTTCCGACGGTCGACGAGATCGTGGGCGCGGCGTCGGTGATGCGCGCGCGCGTCGAGCGCGTCCCGTGCGCGACGCCCGCCGACGAGATCGTCGACACCGCGGGAACCGGCGGCGCGCCGAAGAGCTTCAACGTGTCGACGCTCGCGGCGGTGGTCGCCGCCGCGGCGGGCGCGAAGGTCGCGAAGCACGGCAATCGGTCGCGCACGGGACGCGGATCGGCCGAGGTGATGGAACGGCTCGGTGTCGATGTACACGCGTCGCCCGAGACGCAGGCGCGCTGCCTCGACGAGATCGGGATCTCGTTCTCGTTCGCCATCCACCACCATCCCGCGGCGAAGCACGCGATGCCCGTGCGGAAGGCGCTCGGCGTGCCGACGCTCTTCAACCTCCTCGGTCCGCTCACGAATCCCGCCGGTGCGGGGCGGCAGGTGATGGGCGTCTATGCGGGGCACTTCGTGCGGCCCATCGCCGAGGCGCTCGCGCGGCTCGGGTCGCGGCACGCGCTCGTCCT
>JBJOHC010000067.1:0-9127 GCA_046047955.1 Planctomycetota bacterium | reverse complement strand
TCGTGCTCTGATGGATCGTGTCGTGCTCTGATGGATCGTGTCGTGCTCTGATGGACCGTGAGCGCGCCGATTCGTCCGCGGCGCCCGCGTGGAGCGCCGTGCGACCGACCGGCGCGTGGTGCCGAAACTTCCGAAATCTACACCGTTTCGGCGTTGAATCGAAGGAAATACGAGGTTTCGCACGGATCTGCGGTCGTGACGGGCGCCTTATCGGGCGGTTCAGGCCGTCCGACTCAGGCCGTCCAGCCCCACGCACCGAGGAGCGCCGCGAGGTCGGCGCCGTTCACGAGGCCGTCGCCGTTCACATCGGCGGCGCCGCCCTTCGTTCCCCACGCGCCGAGAAGCGCCGCGAGATCCTGCCCGTTCACCGTGCCGTCGCCGTTGATGTCGGCGGGATTGCCGGCGGGCGGCGGATCGCCCTGCGAGAAGATGATGCAGGTGTAGGCGCCGATGTCGAAGCCGCCGCTCGCGGGCATGCCGTCCCACGGCTGGTTGTAGGTCGCGTCGAGATCGAAGGTGCCCGTGTTCGCGAACGACAGGTCGTAGCCCGCCCAGTCGCTGTTGAAGCGCACCTTCCAGCGGCCGTCGCGCGGGAAGCCCACGCGGTAGCCGTAGCGCGGCGTGCTGCTGAAGTTCATCACCACGATCACATCGTCGCGCTCGCCGCCCTCCATCCAGCGGTGGAAGGCGATCATCTTCGCGTCGTTGTTCACATGGAAGACGTTCGTGTGCTGGCCCGTGAGCCCGCGCGAGACGCCGCCCGCATTCCGCCGCAGCGAGATGAGGTCGCGGTACATCGACCTGATGCCCGCGAAGGTCGTGTTCTTCGTCCAGTCGAGTGGATCGGTGTCCTGGAACCAGCCGTCCTCGAGGAACTCCTGCCCCTGGAACATGAGCGGGATGCCCGGGGCCGTCATCACGACCGCGCCGCCGAGGGTCGAGCGCTTCTTCGAGTACCAGCTCGTCGCGTTGCCGGGCCAGATCGCCTCGGGCATGCGCGACTGGCCGTTCGCGACCTCGTCGTGGCTCTCGGTGTAGATCACGCGACGGAACGCGTCGCCGTTGTAGCCCGCGACGATGGCGTCGCGGATCGCGAACATGTTGCGGTCGGCGTCGTTCGGGGTGATGAGGTTGCCGCGCACGGGCCAGAAGAACTGCGCGTCCCACTGGCTGTCGAAGCCGGCGCCGCCCGCGCCCGTCTCCTTCGTGAGCCACTCGTTGTTGTCGAGGTCCTCGCAGATCGAGATGTTGCCGGGGAACTCGGCGTTCACCGAGTCGTTGATCCACTGGAGGAGCGACCAGCCCTCGGGGATGTCGGGGCCCGCCTGATCGACCTTGCGGATGTACTTCGTGCCGTCCATCCGGTGCCCGTCGGTGCGGTACTCGCGCATCCAGTAGAGGACGTTGTCGCGGATCCAGCTGCGCACCTCGCCGCGGCCGTAGTCGGGGCGGGTGTTGCCCCACGGCGTGTTCGCGCGGAAGTCCTGGTAGAAGAAGATGCCGCCGCCGTTGTTGACCGACCAGCCGTCGTACTGCCAGAGATCGAGGTCGCTCGGGCCGAGGTGGTTGAAGACGAGGTCGCAGAAGACGGCCATGCCGCGCGCGTGGGCGGCGTCGACGAACTCCTTGAAGTCGGTGGGCGTGCCGTAGTCGCTCTCGACCGCGTAGGGGAACGACGGGTTGTAGCCCCAGGAGATGCCGCCCGCGAACTCGGCGATCGGCATCAGCTGGATGGCGTTGATGCCGAGATCCTCGAGGTGGTCGAGCCGCGCGCGGGCCTCGTCGAAGTTCGCGGGCAGGCTGCCGTCACCCGCGGTCCCGAAGGTGCCGAGGTGCATCTCGTAGATGACGAGTTCGTTCCAGTTCGGGATCTGGAAGTCGTTCACCTGCCACTGGTACGCGGCGTGGTTCACGATCACCGAATTCCCGACCGAGTTGGTGACGTCGGCGGAGCGCGCGTCGGTCTTCCACACCGTGCCCGAGGCGCCCGTGATCACGTACTTGTACTGCGCACCCTGGTAGATGTAGGGGAAGTCCGCCGACCAGAAGCCGTTCCCCTCGGAGACGAGCGGATGGCTGGTGGCGTTCCAGTTGTTGAAGGTGCCCGCGACGCGGACGGCGGTCGCGTTCGGGGCCCAGGTGCGGAAGGTCGTGCCCGAGGGCTGCGGCGAGAAGTACGGGATCGCTCCGACGCCCGGGCGCGTCGACTGTGCGTCGGCCGTCGTCGCGAGCGAGAGCGCGAATGCGGGAGCGAGAACCGAGGTGACAGCGGCGTGGCGGGCGAATCGTCGGAGCATCGTCGGGAGCGTCGCCGGGATCGTCATGTGGGTCATTCGCGAAACCTCGTCGGGGTGAACGAAAGCGGACCGAGTCTACTCCCCCGCTTTCGCGAGTCGAGCGTCGGTCGGGCGATTCGCGCGTCTTGCGACAGAAATTTCGCCATTCCGTCCGTGTTGCAAGTGCTTCACGGACCATCGGTTCGGGAGCGCGGCCAGCGGGGCGTCACTGCTCGAGACGGCGCGCCTTGCCGACATTCGTCGGCGGGCCGATCGGGTCGCCCTTCGCGTCGATCTCGGTCCCGGGCTTCCAGGAGCGCACCTCGTAGCCCGTGAAGACGCGGCGGAACTCGTCGAACCAGCCGTTCGCCCAGCGGATCCGGAGCCAGCCCGAGCCGCTCACCCACCAGCTGCCGACGCGGACATCGTCGATCGACTTCCAGGCCGCGTGCGACGACTGGATCGAGACGAAGAAGGGCTTTCCGAGGCGCGATTCGGCCTGGGGCAGCTCGTAGACGCCGACCCAGGGGGCGAACGCCGCGGGCGTGCGCACGGCCTGGCCGAAGTTCGTGGCGACGCCGTCGCGCGGTTCGCCCGGCGCGAAGGAGATCTTGCCGAACGAGCCGTCGGCGCGGCCGACGATGCGGTCGCACCAGCCGTCGTCGTACTCGATCACGATGTCGCCCGAGGCGATCGTCCAGCGCCCCGATTCGCCGCGGGCGCCGTTCGGGCCCTTCGACCAGTTGCTGATCGCCTTGCCGCCCGGCGAGAGCCGGACATCGAAGGTCGTGTTCTCGCTGTCGGTGAGCGTCCAGCTGTCGACCGCCTCCTCGGGCGTGATCGGGCGCGGCGGCGTCTGGCGGATCGTCTGCTTGGCGACGGCGCCGTCGGCGGGCGGCGTGCCCTTCGGTGCCGCGGTGCAGGCGGCGAGCGCGGCGAGCACGAGGAGGAGCGTCGCGCGGAGCGGTGGAAGCGGGCGGAACGGCGCGGGCATGCGCGTGGCGCGGAGTCGTGGCATCGTGTGGGTTCCGTCAGCGCCCGTCGGGCGCGCTCTCGAAGTTCGCGACGCTTGCGGCGACGACGACGGTGAAGGTGACCCGCGCCTCGCCCGAGACGCCGTCGACATTCGCGCCGGGCAGGAAGTCCTCGTCGATCCGGAGGAGGAGCTCGGCGACCTCGTCCTCGGAGAGGCGGGCGTCGGCGAGGATCGTCACCGTGCCCGCCACCGCGCCTCCCTCGAGGAAGTGGATGTCGGCGGCGGCCACATCGAGGTCGCCGTCCGCGCGCGGTTCGACCGCGAGCAGGCGCTCGCTCGACGCGGTGCGGAGGGTGCGGCGCCAGATGAGGCGCGCGACGCGGGGACTTGGCGCTGGATCGGGCATGGACGAGGACTCCGTCAGGTGCCTTCGGTGAGGGATGCGAGGACGCCGCGCACGGCGGCGAGCGCCGCGCCACCCGCGAGAAGAAGCGGGACCGCGACGCCGATCAGAAACGGCAGCGCGCAGCCGCGCGCCTGGCGCCCGTACGAGCGGTAGCCGAGGCCCGTGCCGGGCAGGCCGAAGGTCGTGTAGCGGCGGCCGCGCGCGGAGACACCCGTCCGAAAGCCGCGGCCGCCGACCGACCAGCCGACGCCCGACTTCGAGAGGTTGATCCGGAACGGACCGACGCCGACCGATCGACGGAAGTAGAAGCCCATCAGTGGAGGTCCATCAGTGGAAGCCCAGGATGGCGTTCCCCTTCGGCGTCGCGCGCGGAGCACGCGCGCGACGCCGCCTCCGCTCAGTCCGCGAGCGGGCGCAGCCAGATGTTGCGGAAGCAGAGCGGATCGCCGTGGTCCTGCAGGCCGATCGGGAGCTTCGGCTCGTGCGCCGAGTACTTCGCCTTCGCCGCGTGCGCGGTCGCGCCCCAGATCTCCGAGTGGTCCTGGACGAGCACGCCGTTGAAGAAGACCGTCATCGTGCCCGCCTTCGCGAGCGAACCGTCGGCGTTGAACTTCGGCGCGTGGAAGACCACGTCGTAGGTGTTCCACTGGCCGTTCGGGCGCGCGGCGTTCACGAGCGGCGGGTACTGGCCGTACATCGCGCCCGCCATGCCGTCGGCGTAGGTCGTGTTGCCGTGCGAGCCGACGATCTGGAGCTCGTAGCGGTCCATGAAGAAGAGGCCGCTGTTGCAGCCCTGCTGGCCCTTGCACTGGCAGCTCTCGGGGATCATCCACTCGACGTGGATCTGGCACGAGCCGAAGCCGTCCTTGGTGCGGATGTTGCCGGAGCCCGGCTTCACCTGGAAGTAGCCGTCCTTGACCTCCCACTGTCCGCCCGTCCACGCGTCGAGGTTGGCGCCGTCGAAGAGGACGACCGCGTCGCTCGGCGCCTTGCCGGGATCGGCGGTGACGACCGCGGGCTGCGGGCGCTTCATGTCGTGGACGCCCCACTCGTCGCCCGAGACCGTCGAACGGCCGGCGGCCATGAGGAGGAGCGCGGAGGAGGCGAAGATCGCGACGGGCAGGCGGTACGACGAGGTCGAGCAGGACATGGCGTGACTCCGTTGGGGTTGCGAGGCCATGTTGTACCCGAACGACGCCCCGCGGTGCGGGCGCGGAACGCGCGTATCCTCCGCCCTATGAACGCCGCCGACTTCACCGAGCACCTCGTCGTGCGCCTCCCCCACACCGACGCGGCGGGGGTCCTCTTCTTCCCGAAGATCTTCGAGCTCGAGGAGGAGCTCTTCGAGCGCTGGCTCGAACTCGGCGGCTTCAGCCTGCGCGAGATGCTCGAACGGAAGCTCGCGCCGACGCCGATCGTCCACTGCGAGGCGGACTTCCGCGCGCCCGTCCGGGCGGGCGACCGGCTGCTTGTGCGGCTCGCGGGGGTCGATGTCGGGCGCAGCGGCTACACGCTCGCCTGGACCTTCCTCCGCGACGACGAGGTGACGATGCACGCGAAGGTGAAGCGCGTCGCCATCGACCCGCGGCTCGGCGAGTCGATCGATCTCCCCGAGGCGTTCCGCGCGTGGATCGAGGAGACGCGCGCGCGGACCTCGAGCCTGGCGTAGGCGGGCGCGCGGGCGCCCCGCCGCTTCGGAGGCCGGGACGCGAAGCGCGGGCATGACGGCTCGCTGACGCCGATCGACCCTCGCCGTGATCGAGACGCCCGGCGTTCCGATGCCTGAAGACGTCGGGCACCCACGGGGTTCGGCGGCTCGCGGTTCCTCTTCGCGTGATCGACGCGCCACCCGGTCCATCGCCTCGTTCAGATGAGCGACTCGAAGCGCTCGCCAGCCGCGAGCCGCGCGGCGAGGCGCGCGCGCGAGGGCTTCGCGAGGGCGGCCTCGTCGGCGGGCATCGCGAGGATCGCGTCGGGGACGAGCGGCGCCTCGAGCCGTGCGCGCAGTTCGGCGTCGAGCGGCCGCGACGGCGCGCCCGCGAGATCGACGAAGGCGACGGGCCGCATCCCCCACTTCGCGTGCGGCACGCCGACGACCGTCGCCGCGCGCACGCAGGCGAGTTCGCCGAGCGCGCGCTCGATCGACTCGGGGTGGATGTTCCTTCCGCCCGAGATGAACATCGCGTCGAGGCGGCCGACGACATGGAGTCGGCCCGATTCGTCGAGGAATCCCGCGTCGCGCGTCGCGTGCGGGCGCGCGAGCGGCACCAGCGCGCCGTCGACGAACTCGCCGCGCGCGAGGACGGGACCGTCGACGAGGATCTCGCCTGTGGCCGCGTCGATCGCGATCGAGACGCCTCGAATCGGCGCGCCCGCGAGGGTCGCGGCGTCGCCACTCCTGCGCCGTCCGGTCGCGACCTGCGAACTCGTCTCGGTCATCCCGTAGGTCGAGAAGAGCGGGACGCCGCGCGCGAGCGCGCGCTCGTGGAGCGCCTGCGCGCTCGGTCCGCCGCCGAGGAGGACCGCCTCGAGCGACGCGGGGACGGGCGAGGGGTCGTCGAGGAGCCGCGCGAGCTGCGGCGCGACGAGCGACGCGTGCGAGACGCCCTCGAGGTCGCGCCACGCGCGCGGCTGCGGACCGAAGCGGACGGCGCCGCCGAGGACGCGCGCGCGCAGGAGGATCATGACGCCGCCGACATGCGACGGCGCGAGCGACGCGTGCCAGACATGTCCCGCGCCGAACGGGACGACCTGCGCACCGAGTTCGGCGCTCGCGCGCATCGACTCGAGCGGCAGGTCGACGAGTCGCGGCAGGCCCGACGAGCCGCTCGTCGCGAGGACGACGCCGGGCGCGGGTTCGGCGCGCACCGCGCGCGCACGCGCCTCGAGCTCCGCGCGCGCGGGTGCGGGAAGCGTGCGCGCGAGCGGCAGCACGCGTCCGCCGCGCGACCAGATCGCCTCGAACGCGGGCATCGGATCGACGCCTGGTTCGACCTCGACGACCTCGATCGCGGCGTCGCTCACGACCACGCCTCGGCGAAGGGAACGGGCAGCGGGTCGCCCGCGAGTTCGCCGCGCACGGGAATCGCGGGCGCGCAGGAATCCTCGGCGAGGAGCGCGGCGGTGCCGATCCCGTGCGCGCCGCGCGCGTTCGGAAGCGAGGCGGCGAGATGCGCCGCGACGCGCAGCGCGAATGAACTCTCGTAGGCGGTCGAGAGGACGACCTGCGGAACGCCGAGTGCGGCCGCTTCGGCCGCGCACGCGCGGATCGCGTCGAGCGATCCGAGCGCCGACATGCGCAGGACCCAGGCGAGCACGACCTTTCGCCCGTGCGCGAGCTCGGCGCGGAGCGCGCGCGCTTCGTCGGTGCGGTCGACGACGAGTTCGTCGAGCGCGACCGCCATGCCCGTCGCGAAGGAGAGCTCCTCGAGCTGCCGGGGATCCGCGATCGGTTCCTCGAGATACTCGATGCGCCGCGGATCGATGCCGCGCAGGAGTTCGATGCAGGATGCGAGCGACATGCCGCGGTTTCCGTCGAGACGGAGCCGCGCGTGCGGAAGAACCTCGAGCGCGCGCTCGAGGCGCGCGCGATCCTCGGCGGGCGACGCGCGGCCGATCTTGAGCTTGACCGACCGCACGCCGTCGAGCCGCGCGACCGCGCGTCCGTCGAGTTCCGCCGCGCCTCCCGCGAGGAATCCCGCAACCTGCGCCGGCGCGCACGGCTTCGCGCCGAATCCATCGAGCATCTCGACCGCCGTCGACGCCGCGAACGCCGCGCTCGGCGGAAGCTCGTCGAGCGCGCATGCGCCGTCGCACCACGCCTCGAGCGCCTCGCAGGCCTCGTCGAGCGATTCGGCGTGCAGCCCCGCGAGCGGCGCGCATTCACCGAAGCCGACGCGCCCCGTCGCCTCGTCGACGACGCGCAGGAAGGCGACCTCGCGCGTGTCGGCGCCGACGATCGCGCGCGCCTCGGGGCGCACGGCGAGCGGGACGCGCAGGATCTCCGCGTCGCCGTCGGTCATCCCGCACCCCAGTCATAGTGCGAGCCGAAGGCGAACGCGGCGCCGTAGGCGTAGAGAAGCGCGCCGAACATCGCGAGGCGGAGGCCGAAATGCTGCGGATCGGCGCCACGCGGCGCCGCGGGCGCGCCGAGGACCGCCGCGACGAGCGACGCGAGCATGACGCCCTTCGGGAGCCCGAAGGCGAAGGCACCGACGATCGGCACCGCCATCGCGACCAGCGTGCAGCCGCGCAAGACGAGCCGCATCGCGGGCGCGCCGAACCGCACCACCGTCGTCCGCTTGCCGCTCGCGCGGTCGCCCGCCTCGTCGCGCAGGTTGTTCGTCACGAGCAGGCAGACGCCGATCGCGCCCGGCGCGAGACCGCAGAACGCGGCGGGAAGCGTCCACGCGCCGTCGCACGCGGCGCGCGTGCCCGCGACCGCGAGCGGACCGAAGAAGAGGAAGACGAAGAGGTCGCCGAGCCCGCGGTACGCGAGCGACAGCGGCGGCGCCGTGTAGCCGACCGCGGCGACCGCGCCCGCGACCGCGATCCACGCGAACTCGGGACCCGCGCGCTCGGCGAGATACGCCGCGGGCAGGAGTGCGAGGGCGAGTGCGACGGCGAGCGCGACCGCCATCGCCGTCGGAGACACGAGTCCCGAGCCGACCGCGCGCCGCGGCCCCTGCCGCCCCGCGCCGTCGGTCCCGCGCAGGCCGTCGAAGAGGTCGTTCGCGAAGTTGCTCGCGATCTGGAGGAGCACCGCGCCCGCGAGCGCGGCGCCCACGGGCGCCCAGGCGAAGACGCCGTCGACGCGCGCGATCGCCGCTCCCACGAGGACGGGGCAGAGCGACGCGCCGAGCGTCTTCGGGCGCGTCGCCGAGATCCAGACCGCGAGCGGTGATGGGCGTGGTTCGTCGGACATGGGATCTCGCGCGCCGCGCGTTCAGGGCGCGAACTTGCGGAAGTCCGCCTTGCGCTTCGAGAGCTGCGCGTCGCGGCCCTCCTTCGCCTCGTCGGACATGTAGTAGAGCATCGTCGCGATGCCCGCGAGCTCCTGGAGTCCCGCCTGCCCGTCGCAGTCGGCGTTGAGCGCCGCCTTGAGCGCGCGGATCGCGGTCGGCGAGTTCGCGAGCATCTCGCGGCACCAGCCGACGGTCGTCTCCTCGAGCTCGGTCACGCTCGTCACGCGGTTCACGAGGCCCATGTCGAGCGCCTCGACGGCCGAATAGCTCCGGCAGAGGAACCACATCTCGCGGGCGCGCTTCTGCCCGATGATGCGGGCCATGTAGCTCGCGCCGTAGCCGCCGTCGAAGCTGCCCATGCGTGGGCCGACCTGGCCGAACCGGGCGTTCTCCGCGGCGATCGTCAGGTCGCACATCATGTGCAGCACATGACCGCCGCCGATCGACCAGCCCGCGACCATCGCGACGACGGGTTTCGGGCAGGTGCGGATCTCGCGCTGGAACT
>JBJOHC010000066.1:0-6738 GCA_046047955.1 Planctomycetota bacterium | reverse complement strand
CCCCCGAGCCCCGTGACGTCGGCGGCCCGCTTCAATCCTCCACCTTGAGCACGGCCAGGAAGGCCTCCTGCGGGATCTCGACCGACCCCACCTGCTTCATGCGCTTCTTGCCTTCCTTCTGCTTCTCGAGGAGCTTGCGCTTGCGCGAGACATCGCCGCCGTAGCATTTCGCGAGAACATTCTTGCGCACGGCCTTGATCGACTCGCGCGCGATGATCTTGCCGCCGATCGCCGCCTGCAGCGGGATCTCGAACTGGTGGCGGTCGATCTGCTCCTTGAGCTTCTGCAGGATGACGCGCGAGCGCTGCTCGGCGTTGTCGCGGTGGCAGATGAGGGAGAGCGCCTCGACCGGATCGCCGTTCACGAGGATCGCGACCTTCACCAGGCGGTCGGTGCGGTAGTCGACGATCTGGTAGTCCATCGTGCCGTAGCCGCGCGTCACCGACTTCAGCTTGTCGTAGAAGTCGTAGATGATCTCCGCGAGCGGGATCTCGTACTTCAGGATCTGCCGCGTCTCGCTGACCATCTCCTGGCTCTGGAAGATGCCGCGGCGCGAGTCGCAGAGCTTCATCAGGTCGCCGATGTTGTCGTTCGGGCAGATGATCTCGATCTTCACGATCGGCTCGCGGATGCCCTGGATCCTCGAGGGATCGGGGAGGTCCGCGGGATTGTGGATCTCGACCTCGGTGCCGTCGTTCAGGTCGATCCTGTAGGAGACGGTCGGCGCCGTCTGCACGATCGAGACGCCACCCTCGCGCTCGAGCCGCTCCTGCACGATGTCCATGTGGAGAAGGCCGAGGAAGCCGCAGCGGAAGCCGAAGCCGAGCGCCTCCGAGTGCTGCGGCTCGAAGGTGAAGCTCGCGTCGTTGAGGTGGAGCTTCTCGATCGCCTCGCGGAGCTGCTCGAAGTCGGACTTCTTCCCGTTCTCGTCGGCGCTCGACGGGTAGAAGTCGCAGAAGACCATCTGCCGCGGCTCCTCGTAGCCCTCGAGCGGGATCTCGGCGGGGTCGTTGTCGAGCGTGATCGTGTCGCCGACGCGGACGTCGCCGAGGGTCTTCATGCCCGCGCACACCGAGCCGACCTGCGCGAAGTCGAGCTCCTTCACCTTCTGCGGGAAGGGGTTGTAGCGGGAGAGCTCGGTGACGCTGAAGGTGCGCCCCGTTCCCATCATGCGGATCCGGTCACCCTGGCGGAGGCGTCCGTCGAAGAGGCGCACGTACATCACGACGCCGCGGTACTCGTCGTACTTCGCGTCGAAGACGAGGCCGCGCGTCTTCGTCGTCGTCGCCGGCTTCGGTTCGGGGAGCTTCTCGCAGATCGAGTCGAGGAGCTCCGCGATCCCCTGGCCGGTCTTCGCCGAGACGTAGATGCACTCCTCGGCGGGGAAGCCGAAGACATGCTCGACCTCCATCGCGACCCGGTCGGGGTCGGCGGCGGGGAGGTCGATCTTGTTGATGACGGGGATGAGCGTGAGATCGCCCGCGACCGCGAGGTAGGCGTTCGCGACGGTCTGCGCCTGCACGCCCTGGGTCGAGTCGACGACGAGGACGGCGCCCTCGCACGCCTTGAGCGCGCGGGAGACCTCGTAGGTGAAGTCGACGTGGCCCGGCGTGTCGATGAAGTTGAGCTCGTACTCCTCGCCCTTGTAGGTGTGGCGCACGGTGACCGCGGAGGCCTTGATCGTGATGCCGCGCTCGCGCTCGAGGTCCATCGAGTCGAGCATCTGGGCGCGCGAGTTGCGGTGCGTGACGGCGTTCGTCGCCTGGAGCAGGCGGTCGGCGAGCGTCGACTTGCCGTGGTCGATGTGGGCGATGATGGAGAAGTTGCGGATCTTCACGGGAAGTCCCGCAGTGTAGCGGAGCCTGGGCGCTGGACGCACGCCGTGGGATCGCTTTGCGGTGCTCGGGCCGCGCCGAGGAGCCGGCGGGGGGCGGAGGAGGGGTTGCGCGCGGGCGAGATGGCCGGACGGCGATCAGGTGCGGGGCGCGTCGGGTGGCGGAGGAGGACGGAAGCCACCGCGGCCGCCCGCGTCGGGTGGATCGCGGGGTGCGTCGCGGGGCGCGGCCGGCGGCGGTCCCGCGGGGCGCGGCGGGCGCGCCGCGCCGCGGGCGAGACGCGCGCGGCGCTCCTCCTCCGTTTCGTCGAAGAAGAGGAGGAAGTCGATCGCGGTCCAGTCGTCCTCGTCGAGTCCCGATGGCATGGCGAACCTCCTCCTGACTGGGCTTTCCGCGCAGCGCGTCTCGGCGGAGCGGCTTCCGGGGAAGCGCCGTCGACCGCGACGCCGCGATCGCACGGAACGACGCGCGCTTGCGCGCGAGGTCGCGTCCGAAGTCTACTCCACGCTTCGCGCGTGACGAAGTGCGAGTGCCGAAATCCGCCGCCGCGCCTCGGCGACGCGCGCCTCGGGAATCGCGCCCGCCATCACCGCCGCCGCGAGCGAGGCGACGACCTCGTGCTGCGTCTCGGCGGTGTGCGAGACGAGAAGCGCGTCGACGCCCGCCGCGATGGCGCGCACGGCCGCCGCACCGCAGCCGAAATGGTCGGCGATCGCCTTCATCTCGAGGCAGTCGCTCACGCAGACGCCACCGAAGCCGAGTTCGCCGCGGAGGAGCGCGATCGCCGCGGCGCTCATCGTCGCGGGGACGCCAGGATCGACCGCGTCGAAGACGACATGGGTGGTCATCACGCACGAGACGCCCGCGGCGACGGCGGCGCGGAAGGGAACGAGCTCGCACGCGCGCAGCCGGTCGAGCGCGTGCGGGAGCCTCGGCAGGTCGTGGTGCGAATCCTTGTCGGTGTCGCCGTGGCCCGGGAAGTGCTTCGCGCAGGCGGCGACCTCGGCCTCGAGCCCCTCGATCATCGCCGCGCCGAGCCGTGCGACGGTCGCGGGATCGCGCGAGAACGAGCGGTCGCCGATGACGGGATTCGCAGGGTTCGAGTCGACATCGACGACGGGCGCGAGATCGATGTCGAAGCCCGCGCCGCGGACCTCGGCGCCGAGCGCCCGGCCGATCGCTCGGACCTCGTCGGTGGTCTTCCCGCCGAGTTCGCGCAGCGGCGGGAACGCGGTGAATCCGTCGGTGAGCCGCGCGACGCGTCCACCCTCCTGGTCGACCGAGAGAAGGAGCGGCCCGGGCGCGATCGACTTCAGCTCGCGGATCAGGCCGCGCGTCTCGGCGGGCGTGCCGACATTGCGCGCGAAGAGGATGACGCCCGACACGCCCTGGTGGACGAGGCGCGCCGCCTCGGGCGTCGGCACGCGGCCGTCGAATCCGATCCAGAGGAGGGGGCGGACGAGATCCTCGGCGTCGCGGGCGTGCATGCGTGGAGCCTCAGTGGCCGCGCGCGAGCGGCAGCGAGAGCTTCTTCTCGAGCTCCTCGGTCGGGACGGCGACGAGGTCGTAGCCGTTCGCGTCGATCACGGTGCAGCGGACGAGTTCGCCCGCCGAGCGCTTCTCGGTCGACTGGACGTAGGTGAGCGAGTCGATCGACGGCGCCTGGAAGTAGGCGCGCCCCGTGTAGAGCGCGCCGCCCTTCGTGACGCCCGTCGTCGCGCGCGCCTTCGACCTGCCCGCGGCGGGACCCTCGATGAGCACATCGAACTGCGCCTTCGCCTCGGCCTGCAGCTTCGCGTTCTCGAAGGCGATCTCCTGCTGGAGGAGCATGAGCCGCTCCTCGCGCTCGCGCTTCACCTCGTCGGGGACGGCGAGCGCGGGGTCCGCCTCCATCGTGCCCGCGGGCGTGCCCGCCTCGGCCGAGTAGCGGAAGACGCCCATCATGTCGAACTGCTGCTCGCCGACGAACTCGAGGAGCTCCTCGAAGTCCTCCTCGGTCTCGCCGGGGAAGCCGACGATGAAGGTCGTTCGGACCGCGATCCCGGGCACGCGCTCGCGCAGCTTCTCGAGGAGTTCCTCGGTGTGCGCGCGCGTCGTGTGGCGGCGCATCGCCTTCAGCATCGCGTCGCTCGCGTGCTGGAGCGGCATGTCGATGTACTTGACGATGTTGTCGAGCCGCGCGATCGCGTCGATCGACGCGTCGTCGAACTTCGACGGATACGCGTACATCAGGCGCATCCATCCGCCGCCGAACTCGCGCGCGACGCCGTCGATCCCCGAAAGAAGGCCGGGCAGCCCGCCGTCGTAGCCGACGTCCATCCCGTAGCTCGTCGTGTCCTGGCCGATGAGGTTCAGCTCGAACGCGCCCGACGCCATGAGCCCGCGCGCCTCGGAGAGGATCGCGTCGAGCGGCTTCGAGCGCATCTTGCCGCGGATCGACGGGATCGTGCAGAACGCGCAGCGCTGGTTGCAGCCCTCGCTGATGCGGAGGTAGGCCCAGTGCCGCGGGGTGAGGCGCACGCGGTCGTCGTCGCCCTCGAAGTAGCCGATGCCCTTGCCGTCCTTGCCGTTCACGGTGAGGCCGACGGTCTGCATGCCGCGCTCGGCGGCCGCCTGCAGCGCGTTGCCCGCGATCCAGTACTTCGGCGCCTTCTCGGCGAGATCGGCGGCCGCCTCGCCGCCGACCGCGTCGACGATGTGGTCGCGGTCGAAGACGCCGACCATCGCGTCGATGCCGGGCGCCCACTCGAGGAGCTTCGCGCGATGGCGCTGCACGAGGCAGCCCGCGACGACGACGCGGCGGATCTCGCCCTTCTCCTTGCGGCGGATCGCGTCGTGGATCACCTCGAGCGACTCGTCCTTCGACGCCTCGAGGAAGCCGCAGGTGTTCACGACGACCGCGTCGGGCGACTGGTCCTCGTTCACGAGTTCGAAGCCCGACTGCCGGAGGACGCCGAGCATCTTCTCGCTGTCGACGAGGTTCTTCGGGCAGCCGAGGCTGACGAAGCTGACGCGTGAGATGGCGGACTTCGGTGCGGTCATGAGCCGCGCAGTGTAGATCGGTCAGCGCCCTTCGCCGAAGCCGTAGAGCCGGCGGGCCGCGATTTCGCGGCGGACGCCGTCGGAGAGGCCGTCGATCCCCCCGAGCGGCTCGCCGCGCGCGATCGCGTCGCGGATCGCGGTCGAGGCGAGGTCGACGGGCGGGAGGTCGAGGAGCCACGAGGGGGCGTCGGAGAAGCCGCTCGTCCGGGCGAACTCGGCGAGGAACCGCGCGACCGACTCGCGCGTGTCGGGCGGGCGCACGACGATCGCGGGACGGGCGAGCTCGAGGAGCGTGCGCCAGCGCGACCAGCGTTCGATCGAGCGGATCGCGTCGCTGCCGACGAGGAAGCGGATCGCGCCCGCGAGGAACGGATGGCGTTCGACGAGGTCCGCGACGGTGTCGACGGTGTAGCTCGGTCCGTCGCGCTCGAGTTCGAGCGGCGAGAGGCGGACCTCGCCGGCGAGATCCTCCGGGAGCGTCGAGAAGGTCGCGCGGCACATGGCGAGGCGGGCGTCGGGGTCGGCGGGCGGGGTCGCCGTCTTCAGCGGATTGATCGCGGCGGGCATCACGATCGCGGCGGGCGAGCGAAGCGCGCGCATCGCGTCGGCGAGGAGGGTCGCGTGCCGCGCATGCGGCGGGTCGAAGGAGCCGCCGAAGAGAAGGAGCGGATTCGCGGGAGAAGAGAGTTCGAGGGGAGGCACGCAGGCGAGGCTGTCGGCGAGGAAGGACGCGTCGCGCATCGCGGTGCGCGAGCGGCGCGCGAGTCGCGCGAGTTCACCGAGGAGCGCGGGGCGCCGGGCGATCGCGCCGAGGACGCGGAGCGGGCGCGTCTCGCCGCGCGCGTCGACGAAATCCGCGACCTCGGGGGGAAGCGTGTCTCCGGCGCCGTCGCTGATCCCGCGCACGACCACCCAGGCAATGCCGGCGGCCGTCGCGCATTCGGCGAAGGCGTGCGACTCGGTGTCGACGAGGTGCGCGCCGGTCGCGGTGCGGAGCGCGGTCTTCTCGGCGGGGGTTGTGGCGGGGGCCTCGGTCTCGGCGATCCGCAGGCATTCGGGCGTTCGTCCCGGCGCGAAAGCCGAGCTTCCTTCGAGCGAGCAACCGCGGTGCCAGAGTGCGGAGCGGAGTTCGCCGCCGCCGTCGCGCGTGACATGGGTCGCGAAGACCGCGGTGCCCGCGTGGAGATCGTCGTCGAGTGCGCCCGCGAGCCCGAGCAGGAGGACGAGGCGCGGGGTGTGGATGGGCCAGCGGTCGCGTTGCGCGAACGCATGACGGATGGCGTCGGCGCCGGGGCCCGTCGTGACGACGGGGAGCTTCCCGAAGCGCATGAAGGCCCGGCGCTCGAAGCCGAGCGGGCAGAAGACGAGCGGCGTTGCGGCCGTCCTGAGGATCTCGTCGGGCTTCCGGCGTGCCGCCGACATGGCGCGAGCGTAGCGGATGGGCTCCTCGACAGCGGCGAGGGAACCGCTATGATCTCCGCCCGCTCTGGACCGATCTCGCGATCCGTTTGACCTTGGCCCCATCGTCTAGCCTGGTCCAGGACACCTCCCTTTCACGGAGGTAACGAGGGTTCGAATCCCTCTGGGGTCACTGCATACGACAGCGCCCGCGGCTTCCGCCGCGGGCGCTGTCGTGTGCAGTGACCGCGTCTCGTCCGAGGCCGCGGGGGGTGGTTGGTGCTGGGTTGGTCGGTCGCGGCGCGGCCTCGGCCGATCCGCTGGCGCTCGCTTCCTCCTCGTTCGGCGTGGTCGCGTCGGCGCTGCGCGCCTTCGCGAGCACGCCTCTCTCGTCGGTCGCTCTCGCCGGCAGAGGGATTGCGGATCCTGCGCCGGGCTTCGCCCGGCTTCGGATTCGAATCCC
>JBJOHC010000065.1:0-2827 GCA_046047955.1 Planctomycetota bacterium | reverse complement strand
AGATGTTCGTCATGCCCTTCTGCGCGTAGACGGTGCAGATCTCGACGACCTTCTTGGCGTCCTCGATGCTCGCCTCGGCCTTGTCGAGGTTGATGTTGTTCTTGATGAAGACGACCGCGCGGTAGGCGCCCGTGACGACCGCCTGCGTGGCCGCACCCGTGAACCAGTAGATCACCGCGCCGCCGATCAGGAGTCCGAGGAGGATCTCGGGGGTCACGATCGAGAGCTTGCCGATCACGAACGCGACCGCCTTGTCGAGCTCCTCGCCCGTGGCGCCCTCGCCCGCGACCGACTTGATGAGCGCGAGGATGATGCCGAACACCATCGTGGTCGCGCCGACGACGGCCGTGCCGATGAGCACGGGCTTCGCGGTCGCCTTGAAGGTGTTGCCGGCGCCGTCACCCTTCTCGAGCGTGTACTTCGCGCTCTCGAAGTCGGGATCGAAGCCGTAGTCCCGCTTGATCTCCTCGCGGATGCCGGGCTGGGCCTCGATGCGCGACAGCTCGTAGACGGACTGGGCGTTGTCGGTGACGGGGCCGAAGCTGTCGACCGCGATCGTGACGGGACCCATGCCGAGGAAGCCGAAGGCGATGAGGCCGAAGGCGAAGATCGGACCCGCGAACGGATAGGCGACGGGCATGATCTTCATGACGTCGGCGTCGGTCGAGATCCACCAGCCGATCGCCATGAGGCCGGCGATGACGAGGCCCTTCCAGAACGCCGAGAAGTTGCCCGCGACGAAGCCCGAGAGGATGTTGAGCGAGGCGCCGCCCTGCTTCGAGGCGTTGACGACCTCGTCGACATGACCCGAGGTCGTCGAGGTGAAGACCTTGGTGAACTCGGGGATGAGCGCGCCCGCGATGGTGCCGCAGCTGATGATGATGCTCAGCGCCCACCAAAGGTTCGGAAGCGCGCTTCCGCCGTACTCGATGCCGCCGAGGAGCACCTTGCTCGCGACGAAGGTGACGACGATCGAGAGGATCGAGGTGATCCAGACGAGCCAGGTGAGCGGCGCCTCCTCGTGGAAGTCCTTGAGCGACGCGTAGCGCGCCTTCGAGATCGCCTCGTTGATGAAGTACGACGCGAGCGAGGTCACGATCATGAGCGCGCGCATCGCGAAGAGCCACACGATGAGCTTGCCGCACATGTCGCCCGCCTCGCCGATGTTGCCGAGCGAGTAGGCGAGGAACGCGATGAGCGCGACGCCGGTGACGCCGTAGGTCTCGAAGCCGTCGGCGGTCGGACCGACCGAGTCGCCCGCGTTGTCGCCGGTGCAGTCGGCGATGACGCCGGGGTTCTTGGGATCGTCCTCGGGGAGCTTGAAGACGATCTTCATCAGGTCGGCGCCGATGTCGGCGATCTTGGTGAAGATGCCGCCGCAGATGCGCAGCGCCGACGCGCCGAGCGACTCGCCGATCGCGAATCCGATGAACGACGGACCCACCAGGTTCTCCGGCAGGAACATCAGGATGCAGATCATGAAGAAGAGCTCGACCGACACCAGCAGCATGCCGATCGACATGCCCGACTTGAGCGGGATGCCGAGGACGGGGAGCGGGTAGCCCTTCAGCGAGGCGAACGCCGCGCGCGAGTTGGCCTGCGTGTTGATGCGGATGCCGAACCACGCGACGCCGTAGCTGCCGAGGATGCCGAGCACCGAGCTGAGCAGGATCACGCCGACGTCGACGAAGCCCTTGTGCTCGAGGAAGCCGAAGTAGAAGATGATCGCGCCCGCGATGAGGAACCACAGCACCGACAGGTACTTGCCCTGCTGGATGATGTAGCTCTTGCAGGTCTCCCAGATGATGTTGGAGACCGCCTTCATCGACGCGTGCGCCGGAAGCGACACGGTCTGCTTGTACTGGACGAGACCGAAGAGGGCGCCGAGGACCGCGATCACCAGACCGCCGATCATCAGGTTCCAGCCGGTCATGCCGCCGCCGAAGTCGACGTCGCCGATGTTGGGCAGCTTGAGGTCGGCCTCGCCCGCGAACGCGGACGATGCGAGGAGGACGGGAACGAGGGCAGCGAGCGCCCGACCCGTGCGCGAGAAGGCAGTCTGCATATGGGCTGTCTTCCTATTGCGTGGAGCGTGGTCCACTAGGATTGAAGGAAACGTTTCTCTGAATCACTCGATCGAGACGCACCGCCGGGGGGAGGGATCCTCCGCCCGCCACCGGACCAGCGGCCACTTGCGCGGTTGTCGGCAAGGGGGAGGAAGGATAACGAGTTTTGCGATCCTCGCGCGGGCGTCCCTCCGGGCGCGCGCGGAGGGGTCGGGGCGCCCGAGGGCGCGCGGGACGCTATATTCCCAGACACCCCTGCGGGCGTAGCTCAGCGGTAGAGCGTCAGCCTTCCAAGCTGAATGTCGCGAGTTCGATCCTCGTCGCCCGCTTCGACGAACCACGGCGTGGCCCGCTTCGCGGGGCACGCCGTGGTTTCGCTTCGCGGGCGACCTCTCGCGGCCGAAGGCCGCGAGAGCGGATCGCGGCCCTTCGGGCCGCGCTCCGGAGGATGCGGACATCGGGCCTGAGGCCCGATGTTCGATCCACCAAGACGACCGCGACGCACCCCGCTTCGACGAACCACGGCGTGGCCCGCTTCGCGGGGCACGCCGTGGTTTCGCTTCGCGATCTCCGATCGCGGGGAGGATGCACCGAGCTCGACCGTGATCGGATGGATCTTCCCCCGCCGCGTCAGTCGCACGCTCCCCATGCGGCGAGCGCGACCGCGAGATCGGCCGCGTCGACGAGGCCATCGCGGTCGAGGTCGGCGGCGACGCCCGTCGCACCCCACGCCGCGAGGATGGCCGCGAGGTCGGCGGCAT
>JBJOHC010000064.1:0-4056 GCA_046047955.1 Planctomycetota bacterium | reverse complement strand
GGCCACCACACGCTCGGCGTCGACTACGCGTCGATCCCCGGCTGCACCTACTGCAACCCGCAGATCGCGTCGGTCGGCATGACGGAGAAGCAGGCGAAGGAGAAGGGCCTGAAGTACAAGGTCGGCAAGTACAGCTTCAAGGGCCACGGCAAGGCGATCGCCGTCGGCGCGACCGAAGGCCTCGTGAAGGTCATCGTGAGCGAGCCCTACGGCGAGATCCTCGGCGCGCACATCATCGGCGAGGACGCGTCGGAGCTCATCGGCGAGATGGGCCTCGCGCGCCGCGTCGAGGCGACCATCGAGGATGTGATCTCGACCGTGCACGCGCACCCGACCATGCACGAGGCGCTCCACGAGGCGGCGCTCGCGACCGAGGGCCGCGCGATCCACGCGTGAGTCCCGCCCGCGGGCACGCGCATTCGCGCGCAGGAACGACGCACGCGGCCCGGATCACCGGGCCGCGTGCTTTTTTGCGCGCCGCCGCGCGGTGCCGCGCGCGCTACGCCCGCACATAGCCGCTCGGCGGCGTCGCGCGGAGTTCGCCGACGACATCGACGAGGCGCCGCGGTCCGAACGCGTTCGCCGCGACATCGACGCCGCAGTCGTGGCGCCGCGCGACGGTCGCGCCGTGGCCGTGCACATGGCCGTGGAGGTGGAAGCCGCCGTTCGGACGGCCCTGCCACTGGTCGATCGGGTAGTGGAAGAGGACGACGCGCTCGTCGATCCCCGCGATGCCGCGCGCGCTCACGATCTCGTCGACCGACTCGAAGAGGTCGTCGAACCTCCGCTCGCCGACGGGATCGTGGTTGCCGCGCACGAGGTGGATGCGGCGGCACGCGATGCGGGCGCGGAGCGCGGCGACGCGGTCGAGCTCCGCCTTCGTCCAGTCGTCGAGGCGCGCGAAGTCGCCGAGGTGGACGAGGATGTCCTTCGCGCCGACCCGCGCGTTGATCGCGTCGACGAGCGCGTCGTCCATCGCGTCGACCGTCGGCTGCGGGCGGCCGTACCAGGCGAGCGCGTCGGCGTGGCGGAAGTGGGTGTCGGCGACGACCCAGATGGTGCGGTCGGTCTTCACGAGTTCCTTCGCGGTCGACATCGGACGGAAGGTAGCCGCGGGGAGCGCGCCGTACCATGGCCGCCATGCGACGCATGCTCCCGATCGGCGCCCTTCTTCCCCTCGCGATCCTCTCCGCGGCCACCGCGCAGGAGGAGCTCCCCCGCTACGGCGGCGTGAACCTCGTGAACGAGACGCCCGCCGAACACGACGCGCGCATGGCGTGGTTCCGCGACGCGAAGTTCGGGATGTTCATCCACTGGGGCCTCTACTCGACCGCGGGCGGCGTCTGGAACGGCAAGCCCGTCGGCGGGATCGGCGAGTGGCTCCTCTCGAACGCGCGCATTCCCGTCGCCGAGTACGAGCCGCTGCGCGACCGCTTCAACCCCGTCGCGTTCGACGCGCGGCGCTGGGTCGAGATCGCGAAGGGCGCGGGGATGAAGTACATCGTCATCACCTCGAAGCACCACGACGGCTTCTGCCTGTGGGACTCGGCGCTGACCGACTGGGATGTCGGCTCGTCGCCCTTCGCGCCGCGCGATCCGCTCAAGGAGCTCGCCGACGCCTGCACAGAGGCGGGCATCCGCCTCTGCTTCTACCACTCGATCATGGACTGGCACCATCCCGACTACCTGCCGCGGCGGGAGTGGGACGCGCGGCCGACCGACGGCGCCGACTACGCGCGCTACGTCGCGTACATGAAGGGCCAGCTGAAGGAGCTCACCTCGGGGAAGTACGGCGATGTCGGCATCCTCTGGTTCGACGGCGAGTGGGAGGGCACCTGGACCCATGAGATGGGCAAGGACCTCTACGACTTCTGCCGCGGGCTCGACGCGGACATCATCGTGAACAACCGCGTCGACACCGGCCGCTCGGGCATGGAGGGCATCACCCGCGAGGGCGACTACCGCGGCGACTACGGCACGCCCGAGCAGCAGATCCCCGCGACCGGCCTCCCCGCCGGCGTCGACTGGGAGACCTGCATGACGATGAACAACACCTGGGGCTACAAGATCCACGACGAGAACTGGAAGTCGACCGAGGACCTCGTGCGCAAGCTCGTCGACATCGCGTCGAAGGGCGGCAACTTCCTCCTCAATGTCGGGCCGACGGGCGAGGGCGAGATTCCCGCCGCGAGCGTCGAGCGGCTCGAGGAGATGGGCCGCTGGATGCAGGTGAACGCGCAGGCGGTCTACGGCACGCAGGCGAATCCGTTCCCCGAGCCGCCGAGCTGGGGCCGCATCACGCGGAAGACGATGGAGAACGGCGCGACGCGCCTCTACCTCCATGTGTTCGACTGGCCGAAGGACGGCGCGCTGCGGCTGTCGGGTCTCCTGTCGAAGCCTTCGGCGGTGCAGATCCTCGGACAGCGGACGCGCAACCTCTGGCCCTTCGAGCAGGAGGACGATGTCACGGTCTTCCGTCTGCCCGAGCAGCCGCTCGATCCGATCGCGACGGTGGTGGCGGTCGATCTCGAGCCCGGGCCGGGCGGCGCGCTCGAGGTCGCGGCGCTCCCCGTGATCGAGGCGCCCGACGAGAAGTTCACGGGCGCGATGACGGTCACGGTCGCGCAGCCCGCGAGCCGCGTCGTCTACCGCTACACGACCGACGGCTCGGTGCCCTCGGCCGAGAGCGCGCAGGCGGGCGCGCCCTTCGCGATCCGCGGCACGACCACGGTGAAGGCGCGCGGCTTCCTCGACGGGAAGGCGGTCACGCGCGTCGTCGAGCGCTCGTTCGAATCGCTCGATCCGATCGCGGCGGTCCAGGTCCTGAAGGCGGACGACGGTCTCGCCTACACCGCGTACGAGACGCCGCGGTCGCTGAAGGCGTGCGCGGCGATCACTTCGGGGACGAAGGTCGCCGAGGGCGTCGCGCCCGTCCCGAGCGTCGCGGTGAAGCCGCGCGAGGAGTACTTCGGCCTCGTCTTCACGGGCTTCGTCGAGGTGCCCGCCGATGGCGTCTACCGCTTCTTCGTCGACTCGGACGACGGCTCGACGATGAGCCTGCACGGGCAGACGATCGTCGACAACGACGGTCCGCACTCGGCCACCGAGAAGTCGGGCGCGATCGCGCTCGCGAAGGGCCTGCACCCGATCGAGATCCGCATGTTCGAGGGGATGGGGCAGGACCTCCTGCGCGTGTCGTGGCTCGTGCCAGGCGCGGCGAAGAAGGTCGAGATTCCCGCGGGCGCCTACCGCCACTGAGCGCGCACCACGCATGCCGACCGTCCTCCGACCACGACGCCTCACGACCGTCGGCGCCGATCTCCTCCTCCTCGCGGCGGCGCTGATCTGGGGCTCGGGCTTCGTCGCGCAGCGGCTCGGAAGCGAGCATCTCGGCGCGTTCGCGTTCACGGGACTGCGCTTCACGCTCGGGACGCTGCTCCTCCTGCCGCTTCTCGCCTTCGCGCCGTGGCCGTCGCACACCGACCGCGCGACCGCGCGGCGCGCGACCGTGCGCGGCGGACTCCTCGCGGGCGTCGTGATGCTCCTCGCGGCGAACGCGCAGCAGTACGGGCTCGAGTCGACGACCGCGTCGAACGGTGCGTTCATCACGAGCCTCTACGTCGTGTTCGTCCCGTTCCTCGGGCTGCTCGCGCGGCATCGGATCGGGTGGCCCGTCTGGGCGGGCGTCGCGCTCGCGGGCGCGGGGCTCGTCCTTCTCGGCGTGAAGGACGACTTCACGGTGAACGCGGGCGACGCGTGGGTGCTCGCGTGCGCGGTGCTCTGGGCGGTGCATGTCGCGGTCGTCGGCGCGTACTCGCGCGACGCGGAGCCGATCCGGCTCTCGCTCCTCCAGCTCGGGATGACGGGCGTCGTCGCGCTCTCCTTCGCGGGCGCGCGCGGCGAGCTCGTGCCCGAGGCGATCGACGCGGCGAAGTGGTCGGTCCTCTACGGCGCGGTGCTGCCGGTCGCGGTCGCGTTCACGCTGCAGGTCGTCGCGCAGAAGAAGGCGCCGCCGACCCACACCGCGCTCATCCTCTCGCTCGAGAGCGTGTTCGG
>JBJOHC010000063.1:0-3631 GCA_046047955.1 Planctomycetota bacterium | reverse complement strand
CGCCGCTCGCCAGGCACCGTGACCCGGCGCGGTGCGCGATCCTCGGAAGCCATGAGCGGCGAACGCTCGAGCGCCGCCATCGCCGCCGCCACGCGCGCGAGCCCCGCATCACGGACCTCCGCGCTGTCAGCGCCCGCCCCACGCCCGCCCGAACCCCTCACGCCGGCCAACCCGTCAGCGTGCGGATCCGCGCGAGCTCACCCGCGATCGCCGCCGGATCCGCCGTCCCGAGCTCGTCGCGCAGCATCGATTCGGCCGCGGCGCGGGCGCGTCGCGTCGCGAGGCGGATCTCGCTCGCGACGGCCGTCTCGTCGATCGCGAGCTCTCCCGCGATCGTCGCATAGCTCGCCTCGTCGAAGAGGTGGCGGTGGAAGCACCGGTACGCGCGACCGCGACCCTCGCGCTCGAGCGCCTCCCGCGCCGCGCGGCACGCCGCCTCGACCAGCGCGAGCGCCCACGCCCGCTCGAACGCGCGCTCGGCGTCCGAGGCCGCGTGATCGGGCATCGCGTCGAGGGCGGCCGGCGTGTCGCGCCTCGCCGTCTCGCGCGCGCGATCGCGCACGACCCCGCGCGCATGGAAGAGAAGCCCGTTCAGCATCCAGCGCCGGAGCGGCAGTCCGCTCTCGCGCCATCCCGCGAGAAACCGCGCATCGCCCGCGCGCGCCGCGAGAAACCCGTGCACCAGTTCGTCGGGCTCGTCGACCCGCGCGAGCCGCGACGCCCGCGCGTACGCCGCGAGCGGCCGCGCGTACCGCGCCATCAGATGGACGCCCCCCTCGCGCACCGCCTCCGCGCGTCCGTCGTCGAGGCACGCCGTCAGGTAGGTCGCATGCGTGGTGGGGAACTCGGCGAGCCGGTCTTCGCGAGTCATGGCGCGGATCCTACTTCCGAGCGATCCGCGCGCACGCCGCGTGCCGCGGGCACGAGACGAGATGCTCGTTGAACATCCCGACCGCCTGCATGAACGCGTGCACGATGACGGGTCCGCAGAAGGTGAAGCCGCGCTTCTTGAGCGTCTTCGCGAGCGCGACGCTCTCGGGGCTCTCGGCGCGGATGTCCTCGCGTCGCGCGAGCTTCAGATCGATCGTCCGCCCGCCGACATGGCTCCAGAGGAGATCGCGGAACGCGCCGTCGCCCGCCTCCATCACCTCGAGCCACGCGCGCGCATTCCGCACCGCGCCCGCGATCTTGAGCCGCGAACGGACGATGCCGTCATCCTTCAGGAGCCGCGCGATGTCGCGCTCGCCGAAGCGCGCGACGCGCGCGGGCTCGAACCCCTCGAACGCGCGCTGGAACGCCTCGCGCTTCCTCAGGATGGTGATCCACGACAGCCCGGCCTGGAATCCGTCGAGGACGAGCTTCTCGAAGAGCGCGCGGTCGTCGACGACGGGCACGCCCCACTCGGTGTCGTGGTACGCGACATAGACGGGATCGGTCCCGCACCACCAGCAGCGTTCGGTCGCGCGCATCGCGGGCATGCGCGAAGCGTACCGCGCAATAAGAAGACGGCGGCCCCGATGTCTCCATCGGGGCCGCCGTCAGGTTCGTGGTGGAGTTTCCTGGCGGAGTGGACTCCGCGCCGCTCAGCAGCAGCCGGCCTTCGCCTGCGCGCCCGCGGCGATGCGCCGCTTCGCGTAGGCGATCGCCGCCGCGCCCGTCGAGCCGCCGTTCGCCTCGCGGAGGACCTCGGCGGTGGTCGTCTCGATCTCGGCGACCTTCACATCGATGTCCGCCTCGGTCATGCCGAGGTAGAGGCCCGCGAGGCGGATGAGTCCGCCCGCGTTCGCGACGAAGTCGGGCGAGTAGAGGATGCCGCGCTTCGCGATCGCCTCGCCATCCTCGGCGGGATTGCGCAGCTGGTTGTTCGCGGTGCCGCAGACGATCTCGCACTTCAGGCTCGCGATCGTCTTCGCGTCGAGGACGCCGCCGAGCGCGCACGGCGCGAGGATGTCGACCTTCTCGTCGAAGAGGTTCCGGTCGTTCCCGAGCGCGACGCAGCCGAGCTCCTCGACGGCGCGCTTCATGGTCGGCACGTGGACATCGGTGACGAGCACCGCCGCACCCGCGTCGCGCAGGAGCTTCGCGAGCTTGTAGCCCGTCGCGCCGCAGCCCTGGATCGCGACCGTCAGGTTCGAGAAGTCGACCTTGCGGCCCGTGTGCGCGAGGCACGCCTTCATCGAGTTGAAGCAGCCGAGCGCCGTGAAGGGCGACGGGTCGCCGCCGTGGCTCACGGTGTTGCCGCCCATGACGTGCTTCGTCTCGAGCGCCATCCAGTCGCAGAACTGCGGACTCACGCCGACATCCTCGGCGGCGATGTACTTGCCCGCGAAGGTGTCGACGAAGCGGCCCATCGCGCGCGCCTCGGCCTCGGTCGGCTGGTGGCCCGCCGACGGCATGATGATGACGCTCTTCGCGCCGCCCATCGCGAGGCCCGAGGCCGCCGCCTTGTAGGTCATGCCCTCCGAGAGGCGCAGCACGTCGTAGAGCGCGTCCGCCTCGGTCGCGTACGCCCAGCGGCGCGTGCCGCCGAGCGCGTTGCCGAGGACGGTCGAGTGGATCGCGATGATCGCCTTGAGGCCGGTCTTCGCGTCGTGGTGGAATGCCACGCGCTCGTGGCCGTAGGACTGCATCTCGGAAAGGACGTTCATAGCGATCTCGTGACTCCGTGTGCGGACGATGGGTGGAACGGATGGTCCGGAGCGGGGTCCGGCGTGCCGTGTCGTGAGGCGCGAGCCGTTTCTTCCGACGGCCTTTGCGGGGAAAGGTAGTGAATCAGCGCGGTTTCAGTGCGACTTCAGCGCGGCCATGTCGCCCGCGTAGACCGAGCCCGATCCGAACTGCGGGATCGCGGCCTGCTGCGACGCGATGTCGCGGCCGGTGCCGTAGAACTTCTGGTCGGGCGTCCGCTCGGGGATCGAGTAGCCGCGGTTCGGGAGGAGGTCGCTCGCCGCCATCGCGGCGGCCGCGGCCTTGCGCATCGACGCGTCGGTGTTCACGAAGAGCGCGCGCAGCTCGGTCGCCTGCTCGCTGCGCGCGATCGCGCAGAGGTGCTCGACCACCGCGAGCTCGCGCTCGGCCGCCGCGCCCTCGAGCCCGCCGCGCAGGTTCGCGTCGCAGCGCGCGAGCGTGCAGGTCATCGCGTGGATCCAGAGCGCGCTCATCGAGAGCCGCGCCTGGATCATCTGGTTCGAGATGAGCCGCTCCTCGTGCTCCTTGAACATCAGCTTCACGTGGTGGCTGTGCTCCTGGATGCGCACCATCAGGTCGTCGGCGAGGTGCCGGAGCCGCGGGTGGAAGTTGCGCGCCTTCGGGGCGCCGCGCCGGACGCCGAGGAAGAGCTCCGCGCCCACCTGCATCGCCGTCCCGAGGTGCTTGAACGGATTCGCCTTCACCTGCAGCAGGTACTCGCCGAGCTGCTTCGAGCCGTAGGCGAACACGAACGAGTGCATGACCTCGTTCGCGCCCTCGACGATGATGTTGATGCGCGAGTCGCGCCACATGCGCTCGACGTGGTTCTCCGTCATGTAGCTCTCGCCGCCCATGATCTGGATGGCGTCGTTGACGGTGCGGTAGCCGAACTCGCTGCAGAAGACCTTGCACATCGCGGTCTCGAGCATGATGTCCTCGTCGT
>JBJOHC010000062.1:0-2925 GCA_046047955.1 Planctomycetota bacterium | reverse complement strand
GGCGAGGAAACGCTCCTCCTTGAGGATCGTCGGCCAGTGCGTCGCGAAGAAGACGGCGACGAAGAGCGCCGTGACCAAGAGCGATTCGAAGACGAGCGACTCGAAGACGAGCCCCGCGCCGACGAGGGCGATCAGCGTGAAGAAGGAGAGCGGGTTCCGCGTGAGCGAGGAGGGGCCTTCCATCACGAGGTCCGCGTTCTTCCGGCCCGCGATGTGCACGGCGCACCAGATGCGTCCGACGCAGCCGCCGATGAGGAGAACGTCGCCAACCGCAGCGAGCGAGGTGTCGACCGCCCCGCGTTCGGGCCACGCGTGCTCGGTGAAGAGCGTCACGAGGACCGCCGCGGCCAGAAGTCCGCGCGACACCAGAAGTCGGATGTTCATTCCGAGAGTGTCGCGGTCGCAGCAGGAGCTCCAAGAGCCGTCGCTGCGCACTCGACCGCCTTGGACGCCGCCGCGGCGGTCCCACCCGCCCGCGGTCACTCGGTCGGCAGCACGACCTCGACCGCCGCCGCGAACGCCGCCTTCGCATCGCCGCGATCGGCGATCGTCCGCGCGAGCGTGGCGATCGTGCGGTCGACCTTCCCTTCGAAGAGCGTCCGCCCGCCCATCTCGACGCGCACGGGCTTGTCGAGGTCGACGAGCCCGTCGTCGAGGAGGATCGAGAGCCGCGCGACGCCCGTCGCCTCGGCGATCGTGACCGTCTGCCCGTCGATCGACGCGACCACGCGCTGCCCCGCCTTCGGCTCGGGGTTCGCGAGCCAGTAGAAGCGGCCGTGCGTCACGTCGTCCTGGAGCCACACGATCTTCTTCGGCCGCAGGTTGCGCGTGAACTTGGCCATCCACGGCACGGCGACGGCGTCCTTCCGGTCCATCCAGTGGCCGTTCTCCTCGTAGATCGTCACCTCGTGCGTGTAGCCGCCCGCGTCCTTCGCCGCGAGATCGGCGAGCGCGACCTTCCACTCGCGCGCGATCTCGTTGCGGCGGTACGCGGCGTCCTTGCCGCCCATGTAGAGCGCGAAGGGGATGTTGCGCAGGCCGTCGGGCTTCGTCTCGTTCGGGTGGCCGGCCATCATCGCGGCGGCGGCGAACTGGTCGGCCATGCGCGGCGCGAGCTGGTAGACGCCGTCGCCGCCCGCGCTGTATCCCATGAGATACACGCGGTCGGGATCGACGCCCTCGAAGGCGATCATGTCGCGGATGAGCTTCGTGAAGAGGGGATCGATGTGCCCCTGGTGCCAGAGGTTCCAGGTGTCGCTCGGCGCGCGCGGCGCGACATAGACGCCCTCCTCGGGCCGGTAGAGCTTCTTCTGGTTCTCCCACTGTCCGTCGTTCACCTGCTTCGGCGCGCCGCCGCCGCCGTGCATCGAGATCCAGAGGCTGCGCCCGCCCTTGGGCTTGTCGCCGTAGACCGCGTACCAGAAGGGCATCTTCGTCCCGTCCTCGAGCTCGAGGACGCGCGCGTCGAACGCGGTCTTGTCCTTCGCGGTGGTCTCGTCCTCGACGGCGTTCGCGAGGATGCGCAGCGCCCGCGCCGCATCGTCCTTCGAGAGCGGCGTCTTCGCGAAGTCGCCGTCCGCGGCGTCGGCGACGGCACCCTTCTTGAGGAACGCGCGCAGCGCCGCGACGGGCTTCGGATCGGCGGCGGGGGCGTCGGCGACGCCTTCACCGACCGATCCCACCATGCGGGTCGCCCGCGGCGCGACGAGGACGACCTCGAATCCATCGACCGTGCCCTTCACCTCGAGCGGCGCGGTGTCGACGCCCTCGAACTCGAAGCGGATCGGTCCGTCGGGAACGACGAGTTCGAGATGGTCGTTCGTGTCGCGGCGCTCATCGCGCGAACGCCCTTCGGCGAGCGCGTCGCCCGACGCGCCGAAGACGCGCACCGTGCCCGCGACGCGCGGACCCGCCGCCCCCTCGCGGACGACGACGCGCATCAGCCGGTGCCCCGCGGGAATCTCGACGGGCTTCGCCGTGTAGCGGTCGGTCACATCGACGGCGCGCGCGCGCGGCCGCGACGGATCGAACACCATCGGAAACTCGAGTCCCGTCTCGCGCCAGGTGACGGCGTAGATCGCGTGCTCGGGCTTGTCGCGGTTCTGTCCCGCGGCGCGCCCCGAGAACCAGCCCTCGTCGAGACGGTCACCCGTCGGCTCGGCGGCGCCGGTGTAGCGCCAGCGCGCGCCGTCCCAGACCTCGGCCCACGAGTGGTTGCCCGAGCCGTCGGTCCACATCGGGACCCCGACGAACCGCGCGGGAACGCCGACCGCGCGGCACGCGTCGACGAGGAGGATCGAGAGCCCCGAGCACGACGCGAGCCCCGACTCCATCGATTCGCTCGGCGACTGGTCGGCGCGCCGGCGCTTCGTCGAGTACTTCACGCCCGTCTTCGCGAAGAGCGCGTTGTTGAGCATCGTCGCCGCCTGCGCGGGCGTCGTCGCGCCCTCGACCATCGGGAGGCAGAGTTCGCGCAGCGTCGGCAGCCAGAGTTCGCGCTTCTCGCTCACGCTCGCGTAGGGAAGGATCGCGTCGCGGAAGAGCGCCTCGTCGACCATCGCCGCCCACGGCGCCGACCTCCACGCGGCGTGCGCGCCGTCGACATGCGCGAGAAGGAAGGCCGCGTCGAGCGACGCGAGATCGGCCGCGGGCATGTGCGCGACGAGCCACTCCATCGCGGCGCGCTGCGTTTCGGGCGCCTCGGCGAGCGCGCGCTCGATCTCGGCGGCGTTCGCGCCCGCGCGCGCGATCGCGGCGGCGACCTCGGGCGGGCGGGCGCCATCGCCGGGCAGGGCCGATGCAGGGGTCGCGGTGAGGAGAACGGTCGCGAGCAGGCTGGCGGCGAGGCCGCACGGACGGAGCGGAAGACGCGTCGACATGCGGGAAAGCGTACCCGAACCGCCGCGGGTTCCGACCGACATGGAT
>JBJOHC010000061.1:0-2766 GCA_046047955.1 Planctomycetota bacterium | reverse complement strand
GGAAGAGATCCGCAAGACGATCGACGAGCTGCTCGCGAACGCCTCGAAGAAGGGCTGAAGCGCAGCGGAAGCCGCGAAACCCGCGCGCTTCTCGACGCATTCCGAAAGACCAGACCACCGGACGACCCGCTCGTCCGGTGGTTTTTCGTAGGAACGCGACGCAGCGACGGCGTCGGAACGGGTCGCGCGGAGACCACACGGGAGTGATGGACCTCGACACCGGCCGCGCGTGGACGCCCACCATGCCCACGCAACCCGTTCCGATGTCCGGAGGACATCGGGCACCCCCGCAAGTCGCCGAAGCACGCCTTCGAGAACCACCCAAGCACAAAGTCGAACATCATCCCAGACCCTCGGGCGATTCACTCGCCTGAGGGTCGTCCAGAGGGAGCCGCCGCAGCGGCGACCGCTCAAATGACGGCGATTCACTCGCCTGAGGGTCGTCCAGAGGGAGCCGCCGCAGCGGCGACCGCTCAAACACGCGGCGACCGCTCAAAGACGCGGCGACCGCTCAAGAAAGCGGATTTCGGAAATGCTCGTTCTGAATCGGCACCACGACCTCGAGCACATGCTGGAGGACCTCGCTCGGCGAGCCCATCGCGTTGACCTCGCGCACGATGTCCTTCGGATAGAAGTCGAGCACGGGGCGCGTCTCCTTCTCGTAGACCTCGAAGCGCTTGCGGATGACCTTCTCGTCGGCGTCGTCGATCCGGTTCTCCTTCAGCGCGCGGCGGCGCATGCGCATCACCATCTGCTCGATGTCGGGGCAGACGAGGTGGAGGACCGTGAGGACCTCGAGGTGCTCCTCGAGGTGCCGCGCCTGGTTCACGTTGCGCGGGATGCCGTCGAGGACGAGGAGATCGATATGCGGCTTGTAGATCGAGAGCACGGTCTGCGCGTGCATGTTCTGCCGCCACATCTCGATCGTGAGTTCGTCGGGCACGAGCTCGCCGCGCGAGCTGTACTCGAGGAACTTTCGCCCGAGGTCGGACGCCATGTCGAGCGATCGGAAGACGTCGCCGCAGGCGAGGTGGTAGAAGCCCGGGACCTGGCCGAGGATCTTGCCCTGCGTGCCCTTTCCTGCGCCGGGGGCGCCGAAGAGAAGGACGGTCTTGTAGCGTCGCTGGCTCGTGGTCATGCCGGTCTCCTGGTCCCGCGCCGCGGGAGGCGGAGGGTAGATCGGCGGCGAAGCGGCGTGAAGTTGAGGGTGGGCGGAAAAAGGCGAAATCACGGGGCGCGGCGAGGCGGATGGTGGCGGATCGGTCGGGGGGTGGCGCGGTACACTCGCCGCCCATGCGATTCCCGACGAAACGGTGGCTGATGCGGCGGGAGGCGGCCGATCCCTCCGCGCGCGGTCCCGGGTCGGGGGCGCTCCTCGACCGCATCCTCGCCATCCGCGGGATCGCCGCCGGCGAGCGCGAGACCTTCCTGAAGCCGAGCCTCGCGCAGATGGGCCACCCGAGCGAGATGCCCGGGATGCGCGCCGCCGCGGAGGCCTTCCTCGAGGCGGTGCGCGAAGGGCGGCGGATCGCGATCTACGGCGACTACGACGTCGACGGCGTGATGGCCTCGACGATCCTCTGGCATCTTGCGGGCGCGCTCGGGGCCGAGCCGCCGCAGGTCTACATCCCGCACCGGATCGAGGAGGGCTACGGACTGAACCGCGGCGCGCTCGAGCGGCTTCGGGAGGATGGCGCGGAGCTCGTCGTGACGGTCGACTGCGGCGTCGCCGCACCCGACGAGGCCGCGTACGCGCGCGAACTCGGGCTCGAACTCGTGATCACCGACCACCACGAGCCGCGCGGCGACGGGCGGCTTCCCGAGGCGCGCGCCGTCGTCCATCCGCGCGTCCTCGGCGCGTCGGGCTTCGGCGAACTCTGCGGGGCCGCGGTCGCGTGGAAGCTCGCGTGGATGACGCTCGAGGTCTGGCACGGGATCGCGCGCGAGCGCCCCGACGAACCGCAGCGCGCGCGCCTGCCCGAGGTCCACCGCCGCGCGCTCCTCCACTGGCTCGCCTTCGCGGCGGTCGGCACGGTCGCCGACATCGTGCCGCTCGTCGGCGAGAACCGGGCGATCGTCGCTGGCGGGCTTCCGCTCGTCCACCTCACGGGGAACGCGGGGATGGATGCGCTCCTCGCCGAGGCGCGGCTCGAGGGCGCGCGCGTCGACGCCGAGGCGGTCGCGTTCCAGCTCGCGCCGCGCATCAACGCCGCGGGCCGCATGCGGCACGCGTCGCTCGCGGCGGACCTCTTCACCTCGGCCGACGCACGCGAGGCGGCGGCGCGCGCGCGCGAGCTCTCGCGGCTCAACGACCAGCGGCGTCGCGACGACCGCGCGATCTTCGAGGATGCGGTGGGGCGGGTGGAGTCGAGGCTGGGCGTCGCGGGTCTCGTGAAATCGGGTCTCGTGAAATCGGGTCTCGTGGAATCGAGTCTCGTGGAATCGAGTCTGATCGAGTCGAAGCCCGCGAAGACTGCGAAGTCCGCCACGGCGCCGCGCGGCATCGTCCTCTGGGACGACCGCGAGGAGGACGGCTGGAGCCTCGGCATCGTCGGCATCGTGTGCTCGAAGCTCGTCGAGCGGTTCGCGTGCCCGACCGTTCTCCTCACGCGCGCCCACGACGGCTTCCGCGGGTCGGGGCGGAGCGTCGACGGCATCGATCTCCACGGCATCCTCGAGTCCTGCAGCGAGCATCTCACGCATTTCGGCGGCCACGCGATGGCGGCGGGGATGGGCGTCGCCGATCTCGCCGCGCTCGAGCGCTTC
>JBJOHC010000060.1:0-14403 GCA_046047955.1 Planctomycetota bacterium | reverse complement strand
CGCGCGAATCCCCGCAAAGGGCTGAACAGCGCCGCGGATTGTGCGGATGAAAGGGTGCCGAGCGGCCACGACCGCGAGGCCCCAACCTTTCGGCCATCCACCCGCCGCCGCTTCGGGCTTCCGCCCGAACGGCGGTTTTCCTTGCCGCTCCGTTCCTTGCCGCCCGCGGTTCCGCCGCGCGACTACTCGCCCCGCATGATCGAAGCGAGCACCGAGAGTCCTTCCGCGAGCTTCGCCTCGGGTGCCGCGAACGAGAGACGGAAATGCGTGTCGCGCGTCGAGAAGACGCCGCCCGGAATCACGAGGACATTGCGCGCGATCGCGCGCTCGACGAACTCTCCGCCGGTCATTCCGAGCGCGGGCGGCACCTCGACGAACGCGTAGAACGCGCCACCGGGCCGGGCCACCTGCGCGAGTCCGTCGAACGCGCCGAGCACCATGTCGCGCCGCGCCTCGAAGCGGTCGACCCACGGCCGCATGTCGACCTCGTACGCGTGCGCGGCCGCGTGCTGCGCCATGCTCGGCGCGCAGACGTAGGTGTACTGCTGCAGCTTCGCCATCGACTGGACGAGATCGTGCGGCCCCGCCACATAGCCGAGTCGCCAGCCCGTGCATCCGTAGGTCTTGCCGAAGCCGCGGATCAGGAGGCAGTCGCGCGTGAAGCGCGCGGGCGTCGGGAAGCGGTCGTCCTCGCGCGCATCGGAGAAGGTGAACTCGTCGTAGATCTCGTCGGAGAGGAGGACGATGCCCTTGGCGCGGCAAAGGTCGACGATGTCGGCGATCTCCTTCGACGACAGGACGACGCCCGTCGGATTCCCCGGGCTGTTCAGGAGCACGCACTTCGTCCGCGGCGTGACGAGACGCTCGATGCGCTCGGCGGTCATACGGAAGTCGGGGTAGGTGTCGCAGAGCACCATGCGCCCGCCCGTCAGCGCCCCGAGCTGCGGATACATCACGAAGTAGGGATCGGGAACGATCGCCTCGTCGCCCGCATCGAGGAGGCACATCATCGCGAGGAGAAGGGCACCGCTCGTCCCGCTCGTGACGATCGCCGACAGCCCCTCACCCTCGCGCCTCCAGCCGACTTCGGTCCCGAGGCGGTCCCAGATCGCGCCGAGGAGCGGCGCGCAGCCCTGCGTCTGCGTGTAGCCGTTGTGATTTCCCTCGATCGCGGCGATCGCGGCGCGCTTGAGCACCTCGGGCACGGGGAAGTCGGGCTGGCCGATCGACAGGTTGATCGGGTCCTTGAGGTGCGCGGCGAGGTCGAAGACCTTGCGGATGCCGCTCGCGTCGATCGAGCGGGCCTTGTGCGAGAGGAGCCTCGAGAGATCGAGCGTGGCGTGGGGCGCGGGTGAGTTCGAGGTCGTCATCGCAGGTTCCGGATCGGGCGGGTGCGTCGCGGCGGGTCGAGGTCGACCGCGGGCGAGTCCAATGAGAAGCGCCCCCGACGAGGCGGGGGCGCGGAGTATGCCAGAGTGGCGAAGGGAGCGGCGAGCCGGCGAGACGGTCGCGAGTGCGCGGCGCGAGGCCGCGCGGACTCACTTCTTCTTCGCCTTCTTGTCGTCCTTCGCGTCGGCGGCGACTTCCTTCTTGGGCTTCTTGCCGGCGACGACCTTGATGCTGCGGACCTTGGGAAGTCCGAGCGGCGAGTTCTCACCGATGGCGAAGCGCTCCGCCTCCATGAGCTTCGCGACGCGCTCGTCGCGGGTGAACACGTTGCGGTGCTGGTTGAGGGCGCCGGACTTGGTCTTGAGGCTGCTGTGGATGCTCATGGCGTGTCCTGATCTGACCGTCTGTACGGTCGCGGCCGAAGGGCCGGAAAATGCGTCGCTGTCCTCACCGTCTCCGCGCATCCGGTCGGAGGCGCGTCGCGGGCTTGATCCCGCGCTTCATCGGCGTTCAACCGCCGAATCGCTTGGGATAGGCACCCGCGAAATCCTGATTGTTCCTCCCCGCGGCCTTCCAGAGGACGCCCACGCGGCGGATCTTCGCTTCGAGGTCCTTGATCTCGGGAGCACTCCGCCGACCTGCCTCAAATCCAGGCAGGACGGTGATTTCGCGAAGTCGACCATTCTGATCGGGAACGACCCACGCGTCAAGCCCCTTGGAACGGCAGAAGGCGAGGATCTCGGGAACCCGCTCCTCGAGGACGCCCGAGGCGATCACGAAGTAGTTGAGCCCCGCGACGCGGGGATCGCGCTCGTTGCCCTTCTCCGCGGCGAGGTCCGACGAGGGCGTGAGGGCTGGCGGGGCTGGCGACGAGGGGGTCTCGGCGTCCGCCGCGCGCGCAGCGTTCTCGGACACGCCGTCTCGGGTCGCGATGGCGGGCGCGGAGTTTCCTCCAGTCGGGTCGGCCACGGGGTCCGCGCCAGGCGCCGTCCCGCGGGGGGAGGGACGCCCCTCCTCGAGAAGACGGAGTTCCTCGGCCCGCTCGGCGGCGAGCGCCGCGCGTCCGATCCTCTCACCGCGCGAGACTCCCGCGAGGTAGGCCCCCACTGCGATGACCACCATCGCGACCACGACCAGGATGCCCATCATCTGCCGGCGGTCGAAGGTCGGACCCGAGGCGCGCGCGACCGATGCCGCGGCGCCTGAAGACGCACCGACACCTTCCCGTCCGGCGTCCTTTGCGCGGGTGAGGAGTTCGTAGAGCTCGGGGCCGTTGCGTCGTGCCATAAATGCCCTCTTTGGGGTGCCCTCTTTTTCGATGCCCTCTTTGACCGCTTGCCGTCGCGATCCGCTCGCACGCCCTTCGCGCCTGCGCGCCGCGCGCCGGTCGCACCCGAACCGCGATCCTAGCAGCGCGCGCGCGATCCGACCTCGTGCCCGACGAAGCGTTGACTCGGGGTGCGTGCGCGACTCGAAGTGCGCGTGGGATTCGAAGTGCGCATGCGACTCAGGGCGCGTGCGCGATCCAGCAGGCGATCGATCGCGCGAGGCCGTCGGCGGGCGCGAGCCACTGCCGGGCGTCGACGACGGGGAGACCGCAGAATCCCGAACCGAATCCCGAGACGAATCCCACGACATCGAGCGCAACGCGCAGCGCCGCGACATCGAGCCGCGCCTCGCCCTTCTGCCCGATCGGACCGCGCATCCCGCTCCGCGTCAGGTCGACGACGCGCACCGCGCCGAGCGCGGAACCGAGCGCGAGAACGGACGCGTCGGGACGCTCGCCGGCGGCGAGGCTCGCGGCGCAGTCGACGCAGGCGGAGAGCGGTTCGGAGAACCGCTCTGTGGACGGGGCGCCGCCCGCCGCAGCGGTCTCCGCCACGCCGGAGCCTGCGACGGCCGCGGAGCCCCCCGCGGCGGCGCCACCCGGGCCGCGCCCGGGAATCGCGATCCGCACGCCGCGGTGGAGCGCTTCGGCGGCGAGCGTCGCGCGGAGTTCGGGTGCGCCATCGAGGTCGGGCAGCACGACGGTCGCGCGTCCGAGATCGGCCGCGAGACCGATCGCGTCGCGCGCCGCCTCAAAGGCGCGGGTCGCGAAGGCGCCGTCGGTGAAGTGCTCGGGCGGAATGAAGAGATCGATGCCCGAACACGCGAGTTCGCAGCGCGCGAGCGCCGCGGCGAGATCGCGACGCGCCGACGGCGAAAGGTCGCGCGGCCGCGTCTCGGGATCGGTCGCCGCGAGCTGGACGCCCCGGTATCCGAGTCGCGAGAGGCGCGCGAGCGCCTCGCGGATCGGCAGCGCCCCTTCGCCGCGGAGAAGCGGCGCGAGCGTCGCCGAAAGCATGGGGCGCCCGTCGGTCGGGGCGATGGACGGGAGGTCGCTCGGCATGGCGGGCGGCGAGTGTAGGGCGCGACCGGACGACCGTCGTACACTCGCGCGATGCGTACCGCCCGCGCCACCATCGCCGCACCGCTCACGGCCGCCGCGGCCGCCGTGCTCACGACCGCCTGGTTCGCCCTCGCCGCCGCGGGCGGACTCGCCGCGAGCGCGGTCTTTCCCGCCGCGCGCGGGCTCGATCTCTCGATGCCCGAGTACGCCGGCTTCCTCTCGGCCGAACCCGAGCTTGGAAGGATGATGGTCGCGGGACACCTCGCCGAGCGCGTCTTCGAACTGACGGGCACCCTCCGCGTCCCGGTCGCCGCGCTCGCGGCGCTCGCCGTCGCGGCGTTCATCGTCGTCCGCGGCTGGAGGCTCGCGACGGTCCTCGCCGCGATCGCGCTCCTGACCGCGTCGGGCGCGATGGCGGCGAGCGTCTGGTGGCTGCAGCCCGACTTCCAGCGCCAGGACGCGCGCTACCGCGAGGCGGCGCGGGCGGGCGACGCCGAGCGCGCGCGCGCCGAGAAGCCCGCGGTCGACGCGAGTCACGCGAGCGCCTCGCGCGCCGCAGGCACGGAGGCGCTCGCCCTCCTCGTCCTCGCGGGCCTCGTCGCGGCGACCGCGCCCGCGCACGGCGTCCGCCAGGAGCCGACCGGTGCCTGACCCCCTTCCACGGAAGTCGACCGCCCAGCGCGCCCGCGCACAGGAACTCCTCGCCCTCCTCAAGGAGCGCTACCCGGACGCCCACTGCGAGCTCGACTGGACGAAGCCCCACGAACTCCTGATCGCGACGATCCTCTCGGCGCAGTGCACGGATGTCGCGGTCAACAAGGCGACGCCCGGCCTCTTCCGCGCCTTCCCCACCCCCGCCGACTACGCCGCCGCCAGCCCCGAGGCGATCGAGCCCCACATCCGCTCGATCGGCCTCTTCCGCTCGAAGGCGAAGGCGGTCCACGAGACCTGCCGCATGCTCGTCGAGCGCTTCGGCGGCGAGGTGCCGCGGTCGATGGAGGCACTGGTCACGCTGCGGGGCGTCGCCCGGAAGACGGCGAACGTCGTCCTCGGGAACTGCTTCGGAATCAACGAAGGCGTCGTCGTCGACACGCATGTCGCGCGGCTTTCGGCGCGACTCGGACTCTCGCGCGGGAAGACGCCCCAGGCCATCGAGCGCGATCTCATGGCGCTTTTCCCGCGCGAGGAATGGTGCCTCCTCTCGCACCTCCTGATCTTCCACGGTCGCCGCGCCTGCAAGGCGCGGGGCGGCTCCTGCGCCGAGGACCCGATCTGCAGGCGCTTCTGCTCCGACGCGAAGGCGCCCGTCGCGACGGAACGCGCGAAGCCGGTCGGGAAGACTTCCCCTGCGAACCGCGCGACCGCCGGCGCGAAGCGGAAGAAAGTTGCGCACAAGTCGGCCGTACGCCGATAAAGTTCCTCGGACGCTTCACCGCGTCCGCCCTTCCCATCTCGGCCGTCCGTCAACGCCCATCGCATGGAGCGCGAGTCGCGTGCAATCCGAGCCTTTCCCGATGCCGTCCCCCGAGCGCCGTCCCGCCGCCTCCGTCTCGGGCCTCGCGTCCACCCTTCAAGCCACCTCGCACGAACCCTGCGCCGACGCCTTCCGCGGTCGGCGCGTCCACTTCGTCGGCATCGGCGGATGCGGGATGAGCGGGCTCGCGCTCATGCTCGCGCGCCGCGGCGCGCTCGTGACCGGTTCCGACCAGTCGGATGGTGAGATGGTCCGACGCCTCGAGTCGAACGGAGTTCCCGTTCAGGTCGGTCCCGCGATGCGGGCGCTGCCGCCGGGCGTCGGGCTCGTGATCGCCTCGGCGGCGGTGAAGGGCGACCATCCCGAACTTCTCGCGGCGCAGGAGCGCGGCATCGACTGGATCACCTACGCCGAGGCGCTCGGCCGCGTGCAGGCCGGCAGCACCGCCGTCTCGATCGCGGGCACCCACGGCAAGAGCACGACCACCGCGATGACCTCGTTCGTCGCCGCCTCGACCGGGCTCGACCCGAGCGTCATCGTCGGCGCGACCTGCAGCCAGCTCGGCGGCGGCTCGCGGACGGGCGCGACGCGCATTCCCGCGGGCCGTCTCATCGGGAAGCCGGGCGTCCTCGTCTGCGAGGCCTGCGAGTTCAACCGCTCGTTCCACCAGCACCGCCCCACCATCGCCGTCGTCAACAACATCGAGGAGGATCACCTCGACTACTACGCCTCGCTCGACGAGATCATCGGGAGCTTCCGCGACTTCGCGCGGATCCTGCCCCCCGCGTCCGAGGGCGGCAAGCTGCTGATCGCCGAGGAGGGCGCGCACCGCCGCGAGGTCTGCGCGGGCCTCGACTGCGAGGTCGCCACCTTCGGCTTCTCGCCCGAGGCCGACTTCCAGGTCGTCTTCGACGCGGCGGTGAACCGCGTCGCCGTCCTCTCCGACGGACATCTCCTCGGCTGCTGGACGAACCGCATGCCCGGCAGCCACAACGCGCTCAACAGCGCGGCGGCGGGCATCGTCAACCACTGGCTCGGCGCGGACTGGGACGAGATCGCCCGCGCGCTCGGCGAGTTCGCGGGGCTCGACCGCCGCAGCCAGCACCTCGGCACGCGCACGCTCGCCGGCGGCCGCACCATCGAGGTCTACGACGACTACGGCCACCATCCCACCGAGTGCGAGCGCTCGCTGCGCGCGATGCGCGCCGCGCACCGCCCCCGCCGGCTCGTCTGCGTGTTCCAGCCGCACCAGCACAGCCGCACGCGCTTCCTCCTCGACCAGTTCGCCTCGAGCTTCCGCGAGGCGGACGAGATCGTCGTGCCGCACATCTACTTCGTCCGCGACAGCGAGGTCGAGAAGACGCGCGTCTCCGCGCAGGACCTCGTCGACCGGATGCGCGAGAAGGGCGCGTCGGCGCGGCACATCGGCTCGTTCGACGAGATCGTGTCGTACCTCGAGCGGACCTGCGAGGACGGCGACCTCGTCCTGACGATGGGCGCGGGGCCCGTGAACCGCATCGCGCACGACTTCCTCGCCCGCGGCGAGGCGCACGCCGCGGGAGCGGTGGCGTGACCGTGACGACCCCCGCGCGCCCGGCCGGTCCCTCGCGGCTCTTCGCCGACCTCGACGTCGAGGTCGATCTGGCCGAACCGCTCGGCCGGCGCACCTGGTTCGGTGCGGGCGGTGCGGCCGACGCCCTCGTCCGCCCGCGCACGGTCGACGCGCTCGCGAGCCTCGTGCGCCGCTGCCGCCGCGACGACATTCCCGTGCGCGTCCTCGGTTCGGGCGCGAACCTCCTCGTCGATGACGAGGGCGTCGACGGCGTCGTCGTCCTCCTCGACCAGCCCGCCTTCACGCGCGTCGAGTTCAACGCCGACGGCCTCGTCGACCGGATGCGCGTCTTCGGCGGCGCGCGGCTCGAACCGCTGATCCACGACTGCGCGCGGCGCGGACTCCGCGGCATCGAGCAGATGTCGGGGATCCCGTCCTCGCTCGGCGGCGCGATCCGCATGAACGCGGGCGGGCGCTTCGGCGCGATCGGCGACTCCGTCGACGCGGTCGCGGTCCTCGGCCTCGACGGCGAGATCCGCGTCCTCCGCCGCGACGAGATCGCCTTCGGCTATCGCGAGACCGATCTCCCGCGCGGCATCGTCCTCTGGGCGGTCCTGCGCGTGGAGGAGACCGACCCGGTCCTCTGCCGCGACCGCGTGAAGGAGATCTTCGCCTACAAGAAGTCGACGCAGCCGATGAGCGCGTCGAGCGCGGGATGCATGTTCCGCAATCCGCTTCTCCCGAACGGGACGCGGGAGAGCGCGGGACGGTTGATCGACCTCGCGGGCCTGAAGGGGCGGCGCGTGGGCGCGGCCTTCGTCAGCCCCGAGCACGGGAACTTCCTCGCCTTCGATGCGAAGGCCGGCGCGCCCGCGCGCACCGACGACCTGCGCGCGCTCGTCGACGAGGTGCGCGAGGGCGTGCGGCGCCATGCGGGCATCGAGCTCGAGACCGAAGTCGTCTTCTGGCGCCGCGGCGAAGGGAGCGATCGCCTGTGAGCGCGCACGCGAACGCACTTCCCCGCGTCACCGTCCTCATGGGCGGCCCCGACGCCGAGCACGAGGTGAGCCTCATGTCGGGCGCCGAGGTGGCGCGCGCGCTCGATGCGGGCGGGCGATTCGAGGTCGTGCCGGTGACGATCGCGCGCGATGCGCGGATCGACGCCGCTGGCATCCTCGCGCTCCGTCCCGATGTCGTCTATCCCGTTCTGCACGGGCCGTGGGGCGAAGGAGGACCGCTCCAGGAGATCCTCGAGTCGATCGAGGCGTCGCACGGCATTCCGTTCGTCGGGCCCGGTTCGCGCGCGGCGCGGATCGCGATGGACAAGGACCGCACGAAGCGCTTCGCGCGCGAGGCGGGCGTGCGGACGCCGGACGCCTGCGCGGTCGTCGCGGGCGAGCCGCTCGCGATCGCGCCGCCCCTCGTCCTGAAGCCCTCGAACGACGGGTCGAGCGTCGACCTCCGCATCTGCCGCGACGACGCGGAGGTCGCGGCCGCGCGGCGCGAACTCGAGCCGAAGCGCCCCGCGCTCATGGCCGAGCGCTTCATCTCGGGTCGCGAGATGACCGTCGGCATCATCGACGGCGAGACGCTTCCCATCATCGAGATCCTCCCGCGCACGGCGTTCTACGACTACGAGGCGAAGTACCTCCGCGACGACACCGAGTACCGGCTCGAGCCGACGCTCGCGCCCGAGGTCGCCGCCGAGATGCATCGCGCGACGCGCGCCGTCTTCGAGGCGATCGGGCTGCGCGACGCGGCGCGCGCCGACTTCATCGTCGACGGCGAGGGCGCGTGGTTCCTCGAGATCAACAGCGCTCCCGGCATGACCACCCACTCCCTCGTCCCGAAGGCCGCGCGCCATCGCGGGGTCGAGATGTCGGAACTCTGCGCGGGATTCGTCGCGCGCGCGCTGGCGCGGGCGCGCGCGGCCGTCGCGAGCTGACGCGCCGCGCGCGATGGTTCGAATTCGCCTCGCGAGGGCGCATCGGTCCGGCATCCTCGCGCGGCGCTTCCCGAAGGCAGGATCATCAGGCGGAACCACGACGGCGAGCGACGGAGGTCGAGCGAAACCGACGACGGAGAACGACGACGGAGAACGACCGCGCGAGACCTCCCCCGAGAACCCCGAGTTCAAGCGGATCTCGCCCCGAAGCCGATGCGACCCACCGCCCGCGAGCCGAGTGCCCCTCCCCGACCGTTCCTCGCCGAGCGCCCCCTCCCCGCCCACACTCGGCCGATCACGAGAAGCCCCCAATGCCGAAGCCCCGACGGAACACCCGAACCGAATCCCTCGCCTCCCGCTTCGACGCGCTGCGCGAGAAGGCGCGCGCGTTCGCGCCGGCGCTGCCGACCGTCGCGGCGGTCGCGAGCGTCGTCGCGCTTGGAGCGCTCGCCTGGTGGGGCGTCCCGAAGCTCCGCGAACGGGTCGACTTCGCACCCCCGGTCGAGGCGCAGCCGCTCGCCGTCCGCTTCACGAACGCCCCCGACTGGTTCGACGGACTGCGGCAGACCGAGGTCGCGACGCAGGTCTCGCGCGCGGTCGGCGAGGGCTCGATGCTCGACACGACGCGCCTCGCGCGCGCCCATGCCGCGCTCCTTTCGACGGGATGGTTCCACTCGATCGAGCAGGTCGCGCTCGCCGACGACGGCGGGTTCCTCGTCGACGCGACCTTCGTGAAGCCCTTCGCGATCGTCCGCCACGGCGGCTACGACTTCCTCGTCGACACGGGCGGCCGCGTGCTCCCGATGCAGTGGACCGCCGGCCATCGCCCCGCGTCGCCCCACTATGTCGCGGTCGTCGGTGCCGCGCAGCCCGCGGTGGGCGACTACGGCACGGTGTGGCCCGGCGCCGATGTCGCCGCGGGCATGGAACTCGCGCGCGAACTCGCCGAGCGCCCCTGGTACGGACTCGTCGCGGCGGTCGATGTCTCGCGATACGCGGGCGAGGAGTCGCTCGTCCTCATCACGGGCGACGGCGGACGCGTCGTCTGGGGGCGCGCCCCCGGCACGCGCACCGTGGCCGAACTGCCCGTCGAGACGAAGCTCGACATGCTCGACTACCTCTACGCGAAGCACCGTCGGATCGACGGTGGCGCGGGACGCACGCTCGACCTTCGCAGCGACCTCGTGACGCTCCAGTCGGAGGCGGCGCGCATCGCGGCCGCGGCGGGTGGAAGCGATGCGGGTGAGACGGGTGGCAGCTGAGGCGACGACGGCGGCAACGCCGACGGGGACGCGCACGCACGGTTCGGGCCGGCCGTTCACGATTCCACGCGGGCTGGTGATGCTCGCGGCGGCGTGGACCTTCGCGAGCTGGATCGGACTCTTCGGATTCGCGCCGCCCGTGCAGGCGCAGGCGTCGAGCTACGGTCCCTCGATCACGCTCCTCTTCACCTCGATCGGGGTCGGACTCGGAATCGGATGGCCGCTGCTGCGGCTCACGCAGGCGCGCTCCGCCGCGCCGGTGCGGCAGAGCCTCGCGGATCTCGTCGCGCTCGTCTTCCTCTTCCAGGTCGTGGCGTGGCCGCTTCGTCTCGTGACCGCGTGGTCGATGGAGCGGACGCTCGCGGTGGTCGCGGCGTTCGCGATCGGCGCCTCGACGGTCGCGGCGCTCCTCGCGATCGCGGGGCGGCTCGCGACCGGTCGCATGCGCGCCACGGCGATGCTCGTCCTCGTCGCGACCAGCGCGGCCGCGCCGCTCGCCTCACTCGGCCCGGGGTCGCGCGCGGGCGCCGGCGGCGGACCGGCCTCCGCCTCCGATCCGCGCACCGTCCTCTCCCGGAGGTCGACCGAGGCGCTCGTCGCCCTGAGTCCACCCACCCTTCTCGCGAGGTTCTCGGCGCCCGAACCGCTCGGACTTTCCGACGCCGATCGCTCGCTTCTCGAGGCTTCCGCCGCGGTTTCGGCGGGGCTCTGGACGGTCGCGGGCCTCGCCGCGCTCGCCTCGCGCCGGGGCGCGGCTCGCGGCGCCGATGACGAAACGGTATGATCCGCCGACCGACGCGGGAGCCTCCTCCCGCGTCGGCCGTTTTCCAGACCGTTCCGACGGTTCTCAGAGGGTTGCGACATGGATTTCATCACCGCAGAAGAGAAGGCGATGCTCGCCGAGAAGCTCACCGAGCTCCGGGCGCAGGACAAGGTGCTCATCCAGCGCATCGCCGAAGCGCGCGCGCTCGGCGATCTCCGCGAGAACGCCGAGTACCACGCCTCGCGCGAGGACAAGGCGATGAACGACGCCAAGATCAAGGAGATCGAGGAGCGTCTCGCGAACGCGCAGGTCGCCGATGCGAGCCAGATGCCCGAGGACATGGTGTTCGTCGGCGCGACGGTGCGCCTCCGCGACGAGGACCGTGGCGACGAGGACCTCTACCGTCTCGTGGGAACGGCGACCGGCCGCTTCGACCTCGACTACATCGAGGTGACGACCACGAGCCCGATGGGGATGGCGCTGATGAAGGCGCGGATCGGCGAGACCGTGCGCGTCGACCTTCCGCGCGGCGAGAAGCGCTTCCTGATCGTCGAGATCGTTCTCTGACATCGCGCGCGACGCCCCCGATGGCGTCCCGTCCGAGCCGACGTCAAACGACCCGCGACCCCGTCATGGCGACGGGGTCGCGTCGTTCTCCGCTCCCCCGCCCCCGGGCGGGATCGCCTCGGCGCGATCGACCGTGACCCGTGAGCCGCGGGCGACGCCCGGGCGCTCGAGGCGGGCTCCGTCGGCGAAGCGGACCTCGAGATCGACGGGCCCGGCGTCCGCGTCGAGTCCGTTCGGAAGCCCGAAGTGGAGCTCGGGCGGGAGGTTCGACTGGAACGGACCGCCGCCCGGCAGCCAGCGCCGCTGCACGACATCGCCGGCGCGCACGATCACCTCGACGCCCGTCGCGTGGCGGTTGCCGATGCCGGGCCGCGAGTCGCGCGGAACGACGACGAGCCAGTCGTCGCCGCGATCGTGGTCGTTGCGAAGGACCTGGAGCGGCTCGTTGAGCCCCGCGACGACCGCGTCGAGGTCGCCGTCGCCGTCGAGGTCGGCGACGACGAGCGTGCGATCGACGCGCGGCGCGAGCGGCCACGCGCCCGCCTTCGCGAGCGGCGCGAAGCGCCTTCCACGGCGCTCCATGAGGAGCGGCCGCTGCGCCCAGTCCGAATCCATGAGCGACTTCGTCGCCTGCGGATAGACGTGCCCGTTCACCGAGAGGAGGTCCTCGTCGCCGTCGTGATCGAGGTCGGCGAACGCGGCGCCCCATCCGACGAGCGTGCGGCTCGGCGCACCGAGGCCGAACTGGTTCGTGCGGTCGTCGAAGCTGCGGCCGTCGAGGTTCAGGTGGAGCGTGTTGGTGTCGCTCGAGAAGTTCGTCGTGAAGACATCGGGACGGCCGTTCCCGTCGACATCGGCGACCGCCATGCCCATCGTCGCCTGCTCGCCGCCCTCGCCGTTGACGGCGATGCCCGAGCGGAGCCCCTCGTCGGTGAAGCGCCACGGCGCGGGCTCGCCGCGCGGGGCGGTCCAGAGCGCGTTCGCCTGCGAGTCGTTGCCGACGAGGATGTCGGGGCGGCCGTCGCCGGTGAAGTCGAGGATCGCGACATTCAGGGCGAAGCGCGCGGGCCCCGCGGCGATGCCCGACTCGACGCTCCGGTCGACGAAGGTGCCGTCGCCACGGTTCTCGTAGACGCGGTCGGGCGCGGGCGCGTAGCCGCGCGGCCCGGCGAGGACGGGCATGCCCTTGAAGCTCGCGGGCGGCAGCGGCTGCGCGGGATCGAACGCGAGGTAGTTGCAGACGAAGAGATCGAGGTCGCCGTCAAGATCGAGGTCGGCGAAGGCGGCGCTCGTCGCCCAGGCGGGATCGCCGACGCCCGCGCGCGCGGTGATGTCCTCGAAGGTGCCGTCGCCCCTGTTCCGGAGAAGGACGTTGGGGCCGAAGCAGGCGATGAAGAGGTCGTCGTGGCCGTCGCCGTCGACATCGCCGACGGCGGTGCCGAAACTCCAGCGACGGTGGGCGATGCCGCTCGTGGCGGTGACGTCGGTGAAGCGGAGTCCGCCGTCGTTCCGGAAGAGCCGCGCGCCGGGCCCCTTCTCGGGATCGGCGAGCGTGGCGCCGTTCGGCGCGAAGAGATCGAGGTCGCCGTCCGAGTCGTAGTCGAGCAGCGCGAGGCCACCGCCCTTCACCTCGAGGATCGTCGTGAGGGGCGGCGTCCCACTCGTCGTCACGAGGTCGATGCCGCTCGTCGCCGTGACGTCGGTGAAGCGGATCGCGTCGGTGGGCGCACCGCCGTCCGACGGACGAGCCTCCTGCGACGAGGCCGCGAGGACCGCGGCGAGAACGGCGGTGGCGGTGATCACGCAGGCTCCTTCGGATCGCCGCTCGACGGCACGGTCGCGGCGGGCGGCTGCGTCGAGGGTGCCGCGGGCGCGTCCGACCCGACGGGTGCGGACTCCGCGGGGACGGCGGGCTTCACGGGATTGGTCGGCCTCGTGGGATCGGTCGGCCTCGTGGGATCGGTCGGCCTCGTGGGATCGGTCGGCTTCGCGGGATCGGTCGGCGTGTTGGGCGACGCGCCGTCGCCATTCGCGGGCGCCCGGCGACCGAGCGACTCGAGGATGCGGTCGACATTCTTCCGCGCGGCCTCCGCCTCGCGATGCTTGCCGAGACGGTCGCGGACGCGCGCCATCTTCGACCAGGTCTCGTGCTGAAGGGCGCTCGCCGCGATCGCGCGCTCGAGGAGGCGTTCGGCACCGAGGACATCGTCGCGACGGAGCGCGACATCGGACATGCGCGTGAGGACGCGCGCCTGATCGACCGGCCTCGGCTTCGGCTCGCTGAAATCCGCGAGCGCCTTCGCGAAGTGGCGGTCGGCGTCGTCGAGACGGTCCTCGCCGAGCGCGACGAGTCCGAGACCGAAGGTCGAATCGGGCTCGTCGGGCACCTGCGCGAGATGTGCCTCGAACGCCGCCTTCGCCGCCTCGAGGTCGCCGAGGTGGTAGCAGCACCAGCCGAGGAAATGCGGGACATGCCGACGCTCGGGATACGGCTGCGTCGAGGCGGCGGCCGCCTCGAGGAGCGCGCGCGCCTCCTCGTAGCGCTTCTCCTTCTCGAGCGCGATGGCGAGGATCGCGGTCGCGCGATCGACGCCGGGGCGCTGCGTGCGCACGGTGCGCGCGACCGTGGCCGCGGGACCGAACGCACCGCGCCGCAGCATGACGAGCGCCTGGTCGAGCCGCGGGTCGTTGGGAAAGGGATCGGATGGGGCGGCCGCGGACGGCGGCGCGACCTCGGGAGGCGCCACCTGGAGACAGGACGCCTCGGCGGCGCATGGCGCGGACAGCAGGAGGAGGGCGAACGCGGCGATCAGGCGCGCAGGACCGCCACTCCAAGCCGGGCTCGACGACCGAGGGGTCGCGGTGCGCCCGTCCGTGAAAGTCGGGCGATGCGGCGGACGCGGCGGAATCGGCATGACGCGCACTATAGGACGGGCGACTTTCCGCATCGGTGGACGGCGACCGACGACGAGGGTCCGAAGATCACGCGCGGAGCGTCCGACACCCTTCTGCGACCGCGGCAACATCGTCAATTGCGTGAAGAGTGACAATCCCGCGCTTCC
>JBJOHC010000059.1:0-4888 GCA_046047955.1 Planctomycetota bacterium | reverse complement strand
CCGATCGCCTCGATCTCGTAGCGGTTCCACTCGCCGAGGCGGAACGCGGCGCGCGCGGCGTCGTTTCCCTCGAGCGGCGCGAGCCACGCGCGACCGCCCTCGTCGTAGACCCCGCCCGACCATGCGCGCGGCGACGGATCGACCTCGATCTGCAGCCCGACGATGCGGTCGCCCGCATCGCGCGAGCGGATCTGGATGCCCGAGTTCATCTTCTCTCCCGTCGGATTCGCCTCGGAACCGATGCGCACCTCGACCGCGAGACGGAAGTCGCCGAACGGGCGCGGGCTCGCGAGGAACCCGTTGCGCGGAATCGGCCCGCGACCGACGAGCGTCTCCTGCCCAGGCGCGCCTCGCTCGAGTTCGAAGCGCGCGGCGCCGCCGACGACGCGCCAGCGGTCGATGGGCTCGACTTCGAAGAGTGGGCGCGCCGAAACCTCCACCGCCGAGGCACGAGTCCGCGCGGGCGACGCGCCGCATCCTGGAACCGCCGTCGTCAGAATCGCGCTGCACGCGAGGAACGCGACGGTCGGCGCGAGCGTGGCGAGGGCGGGAACGGCGTCGATGGTGCGCGGCATGCGGAGACTGCATCCGATGCGGGCGGGTGCGTCAAGCGCGCCGCCTCGCCGCGCGACGCCCGAGTCGACGGACCGCCGGTCGATCGTCGGCCCCGCACCGCGGCGAAGGCCCGACGCCCGCGACTTGCGCCGAACCCCGCCCCGCGCGAACCTCCCCGCATGCACGCCGACCTCCCCCGCTCGCGCCGCGACTTCGTCCGCACCGCCGCCCTCGCCTCCGCGGCCGCCGCGATCGGCGGCGGCGTGATGCCCGCGACCGCATCCACGCCCATCGCACGCGCGCCGCGACGCACGCCCATCAACGGACGGCTCCAGTTCGGACTCATCGGCTTCGGCATCCGCGGCAGGAATCTCCACGGCGCCTTCCTCGACGACGAGGCCGCCGAGATCGTCGCGATCTGCGATCCGTGCTCCACGCGCGCCGCCGAGGGGAAGCGCCGCATCGACGAGCGCCGCGGCAAGGATGTGTGCGCGATCGCGCGCAGCTGGCGCGACATCGTCGGCGATCCCGCGATCGACGGCGTCATCGTCGTGACGCCCGATCACTGGCACGCCGAGCCGGCGATCGCGGCGTCGCTCGCGGGAAAGCACGTCTACTGCGAGAAGCCGCTCTCGCTCACGATCGCCGAGGGGCGCGCGATCGCCGACGCCGCGCGCGCGGGCGGCGTGCGCTTCCAGACGGGTTCGCAGCAGCGCTCCGAGTACGGACACATGTTCGTGCGCGCGGCCGAGGCCGTGCGGAACGGCCGCATCGGCGCGATCTCGCGCATCACGATCGGCGTCGGCGCGCCGCCGATCCCCTGCGACCTTCCGACCGAGGAGACGCCCGCCGACACCGACTGGGACGCGTGGCTCGGGCAGGCGCCCGCGCGCGGCTTCAACGAGATCCTCTGCCCGATCGGCATGCACGGCCACTATCCCGCGTGGCGCAACTACCGCGAGTTCGCCAACGGCGGCCTCGCCGACATGGGCGCGCATCACTTCGACATCGCGCAGTGGGCGCTCGGAATGGACGGGTCGGGCCCCGTCTCGGTGACGCCGCCCGCCGATGGCGCGAAGACGGGGCTCGTCTTCCACTACGCGAACGGCGTCGAGATGGTCCACGGCGGTCCGACCGACTGCACCTTCCACGGGACCGAGGGAACGATCGAGGTCTCGCGCGGACACCTGCGCGCGTACCGCGGCGTCGATCGCTCGGCGCCCGATGCGCCTGAAATCCTCGCGGAACCGACGGGAAGCGAAGAGCGCCTGCCGCGCAACGCCTCGCATGTCGCCGACTTTCTCGCGGCGATCCGCGAAGGCCGCGATCCGATCGCCACCGCCGAGACGGGTCATCGCACCGCGACCGTCTGCCAGCTCGCGAACATCGGCTACGAGCTCGGGCGCCCGCTCGCGTGGGATCCCGTGACCGAGCGCTTCACGGGCGCGGATGCCGACGAGGCGAACGCACGAACGCGGCGCGTGGTGCGGCGGCATCCCTGACCGGCAGGTCCGTTCGATCATCCCCGATCGAGGACGGCACCCGATCGCCCGGCGCGTCTTCCGCGAGCGTTGCGCATGAAGCATCGCCCTGTGCGATGCGACGGACGCGCGGGTCGGCGCACGCATCGACGCGCCGCACGGAGTTCGCCCGCGCTTCCTCCCGCGCTCCCCCTCGCGCGAGACCGCGAATCAGGCCCCGCCACGACCCGCGACCGCGCGCGGCCGGCGAAGCGCACCCGCGAGAACGAGCGCGAGCGCGAACGGCTCCGCGAGATCGCGCGCGGGAATCGGCCCTGCGCGGAGCCACGCGTCGACCGCATGCAGCGAGACGAGCCGGAGCGCGACATACGCCGCGAGCAGGGCAAGTCCCGCGAGCGCGGGCCAGACGCGCGCGCGCGCCGCCCGCAGTCGCCACGCGACCCAGGCGAACGCACCCGTCGCCGCGAGAAGCGCCGCCGCGCTCAGCGCGACCTGCAGCGTCTTCCGCTCGCGGTACCAGCCGCCTTCCTTCGCGAAGTCGCGCGCGAGCCGCGTGACCGCGATCTGGAGATCGAGCTGCTTGTTGAAGGCGAGGAGGAGGAGCGCACCCGCGAGCGCGACCCAGAAGCGCCGCTCGCCCGCGCTCCGCACGCCCGCCGTGCGCGCGCGCCACGCCGCGTACGCCGCGACCGCGTAGCCGATCGTCACGGTCCAGCCGAGCGGCGTCGGGTCGCCCGCGACCGCGGGCACGGGGATCCACGCATCGAACGCGGCCGCGTGCGCCGCGAGACTCGCGAATCCCGCGCATCCCGCGCATTCCGCGCATGGCCCGCCCGCAACGAGAGACGCCATCCCAGACGCCGCCATCGCCTAGCTCCGCACCGGTTCGCCGCCCATGAGCGGTTCGAGTTCGCGCCCCTTGAATTCGACGGGCACCTCGACGAAGAAGGTCGCCCCCTGCCCCGGCACCGAATGGAGTCCGACGCGCCCGCCGAGGCGCTCGGCGAGCTCGCGGCAGATCGCGAGCCCGAGGCCCGTTCCCGAGTGCGCGCGCGTGTGGCTCGCGTCGACCTGGCGGAACTTCTCGAAGATCGTGTCCTGCATGTCGAGCGGGATGCCGGGCCCCTCGTCGGCCACCGAGACGCGCACCGACGCGACGCCGTCGGGCGAGACCGTCCGGCGCGCGTCGATCGTGATGCGCGTCCCCTCGGGCGAGAACTTGATCGCGTTCGAGACGAAGTTGTAGAGGATCTGCTGCAGCTTGCCGGGATCGCTCTCGATGCCGGGAATCGCGGGATCGACGACCGTGTCGATGGCGATGCGCCTCTTCTCGCTCTGCGGCCGCATGATCGCGCGCAGGCCCTCGACGATGTCGCCGACCGCGGTCGGTCCGATCGCGACCTCGAGACGCCCCGCCTCGATCTTCGCCATCTGCAGGAGCTCGTTGATCATCTCGAGGAGATTGCGGCCCGAATGCAGGATGTTCTCGATGTAGCGCGTGCGCTTCGGATCGGCGGCGGGATCGTTGCGCGCGATCTCCTCGAGGAGCTCCGCGAAGCCGATGATCGAGTTGAGCGGCGTGCGCAGCTCGTGCGAGACGTTCGCGAGGAACTCGCTCTTCAGGCGGTTCGACTCGAAGAGGCCGACATTCGACTCGGCGAGCTCGCCGATCTTGAGGTCGAGGTTCTCGTTCACGCGGCGGAGCTGCGCCTGCCCCTCCTCGAGGCGGTCGAGCATGCCGTCGAAGGCGCGCGAGAGCCGCTCGAAGTCGTCGCCCGTCGCGAGGCGCGCGCGCGCGCTCGTCGACCCCTGCTCGACGCGCGTCGCGACCGCCGCGAGCGCGCGGACCGGCCGGAAGATGAGCCGCTTCAGGATGAGGTGGAAGACGAGGATCGAGAGCCCCCACGCGCCGAGGCCCGCGGCGGCGATGTAGATCCGGTTCTGCAGGATCTGCGCCTCGGCGAGCTGGCTCGTGCGGTCGATGAGGAGGATCGCGGAGAGCGCGTCCTCGCGGCGCACGCTCGGCCCGCGCGGGCGCCAGTCGAGGTACTTCCGGTCGGCGATGGTGCGCCACTCGCGCTCGCGGATCGCGCGCGCGTAGCGGTAGCGCATGCCCGCACCGACGCGCTGGCGCTCGAAGCGCTCGACGACATCGGGATCGCCCTCGAAGACGGCGAGGCTCGCGGCGAGGAAGCGGCGGGCGTCGTCGTCGTCGCCGTCTTCGACGATGCCGTCGCGGACCTCGCCGCCGGCCTCGCCGTTGCCCTCGTCCGCACCCGCGCCGAGCGCCTCGTCGGAGCCGAAGAGGATCTCGTCGACCTCGACGACGCGCATCGGGATCTGGCTGCCCTCGCTGCGGCCGATCGAGAAGCCGTTCTCGAACCAGGTGTCGGCGAGCTGGCGCGAGACCTCGAGCTGGTTCTCGGTGACGATCTCGCCGGTGCGGTGCCAGGGCACGCTGAGCGCCCCCGCGAGCAGCGCGAGGACCGCGGCTCCGAAGACGATCTGGCACTTGTTGGCGAGCGAGATACCCTGCGCCATCCCGCGGCGATTCTACTTGCCGCGCGCCCCGCGCATTCTCCGAGGCTTTCCGCATGTTCCGACCCGGCACCGACGAGACGAACGTCCAGTACGAGGACGTCCTCTGCAACTTCTGCCACCGCCCCTGGGACCCCGACGATCCGTCGCGGCCGCTCATCGAGGGGCATCACGGAAGCCATCTCTGCGGCGAGTGCCTGTCGCTTGCGTACCGCGCGATCGTCTTCGAGGGCCGCAACGACCGCGTGGCGGGTCAGCCCTGCACGATGTGCCTCGAGGAGCGCGACGACGAGGTCTGGCGGAGCCCCGAGTTC
>JBJOHC010000058.1:0-7161 GCA_046047955.1 Planctomycetota bacterium | reverse complement strand
TCGGGCATGTGGCTGATCGAGAGCTCGTAGTTCGTGCCCGAGGTCCAGCGGCGCGTCGTGAAGTCGGCCGACAGGGTCGAGGCGAGGGTGGCGGCGACGGTCGCCGCGGTCAGGGCGGTGCGGTTCTTCGTGTGCATGGTGTGCTCCTCAGCACTGGGGGGACGGGGCCCCGCGGCGTGCGGGGCGACGCGCACTTCCGCACGGCGTGCGGGCGATCTCTCAGCAGGCCGCTGATTTTCAAACGCGAGGCGCGCCGCAGCCCGCGAGCGTGGGCGCGCCTCACTCCGTCCGCAGGGCGCCCATCGCCAGCGTCTCCTCCGCGAGACGCAGCCCCACGAGGCGCTCCTCGTCGACCGCGGCCGACGCGCCCGCGGCGAGGATCTCCTCGCGGGCGCCGTGGTAGCGCGCGCGGGCGACGATGCGCGCGGCGGGCGCGACCGCCCGCACGAGTCCCGCGATCTGCGCGACGGCCACCGGGTCCGACACCGTGACGACGACGACCGAGCGCCCGTCGACGCGTGCGTGCTCGAGGAGATCGCGGCGGCGCGCGTCGCCGATGAGGGCGATCGCGCCAAGCCCCGTGATGCGCGGCCACGCGGCGGGATTCGACTCGATCACGAGGACGCGGTCGCGGCGCGCGGGGGGAATCGCGTCGAGGAGCGCCTGTCCCGCGGGACCGAACCCGACGAGGACGACTTCGATGCGGTCGAGCGCGGCGTCGTGCGGATCCGGCTCGTCCGCGGGAGCCTGCGCGCGACGACCGTCGGTCCGCCTCGCGAGGCGTCCCGCGAACGCGACGAGGAGCGGCGAGAGCGCGAGGCTTCCCACCGTCACCGAGACGACGAGGCGGAAGGCCGCGTCGTCGAGGAATCCGCCCGCGCGCGCCGACTCCGCGACGATGAAGCTGAACTCCCCGATCTGCGCCACCGTCGCCCCCGCGGCGACCGCGGTCGCGCCCGCGACGCCGAGCGCGCGCAGGACGCCCGCCGTGAGCAGCGACTTCACGAGAAGGACCGCCGCGAGCACGCCGGCGACGAGCCCCGCGTTGCGCGCCACCCAGACGGGATCGCCCGCGAGGCCGATGCCCGCGAAGAAGAGCGTCACGAGCAGCGTGTGGAGTGGCACCACGTCCGCGCGGATCTGCGTCGCGAACGGCGAGCCGCCGAGGAGGACGCCCGCGATGAACGCGCCGAGCGCGGGCGGAAGCCCCGCGGCCTCCGCGCCGATCGCGCTTCCGAGCGCGCACACCATGGCGAGGACGACCGCGAGGTCGCGGTTGCGGGCGAGGGCGCGCGCGCCCATGAGCCGCGGGATCGCGTGACGGACGAGCAGGAGGAAGACGAACGCGACACCCGCGGCGAACGCCAGCGTTCGCCCCGCGGCGAGACCGATCTCGCGGAGGTCGCCGCCCGTTCCCGCGAAGGCGAGGACGAGGACGATCGGAACGACCGCGATGTCCTGGACGAGGAGGACGCCCATCGCCGCCCGGCCGTAGTTCGAGTCGAGCGCGCGTGCGTCGACGAGGAGCCGCGCGACGACCGCGGTGCTCGACAGCGCGAGGATCGCGCCGAGCGCGAACGCGGGCACGCCCGCGGCTCCCGCGAGGATCGCCGCCGCCATGCCGACCGCGATCGTCAGCGCGATCTGCAGGACGCCCGCGACGAACGCGCGCGGACCGAGCCGCTTCAGCCGCCGCACGCTGAATTCCGTGCCGATCGTGAAGAGGAGGAGCGACGCGCCGAGCTCCGCGAGGAGGTCGATGTCCTCGCCCGTCCGGACGAAGCCGAGCACGTTCGGGCCGACCAGCGTGCCCGCGACGAGGTAGCCGAGGACGGCGCTCGCCCCGAGCCGCTCGGCGACCATCCCGAGCGCGAGCGCCGCCGAAAGGAGGATGACGATGTGGACGAGGAGCTCGTGCACGGCGCGCAGCGTATGCAGGGCGCGCTGCGTCGAGAGGCGTCAGAGCGCCGCGAGCGCGGCCGCGAGGATCCTCGCGCGCTGCTCCTCGTCGAGTTCGGCGAGGATCGCGCGCGCGAAGGCCGCGCGTTCCTCCTCGTTCGGACGAAGCCCCGTCGCCTTGGCGTGCGCGATGAGCGCCATGCGGATCGCGGCGCGCTGCGCGTCGGTCGACTTCGCGATGTCGTGGATCCGGTCGATCTTCTGCTGGAGCGGGCGCAGCACGGCGTTGTACGCGCCCGTCAGTTCGCCCTGCAGGAGCTGGAGGACGAGTCGCGCCTCGACGGCCTCGGGCTTGCGCCGGCGATCACCGCGCGTCTCGGAGGCGATCCAGGCCGTCCAGTACTCGTCGACCATGCGCCTGAGTTCGGCGTGCGCCTCGGGCGGCAGTACCTCGGCGAGAGGAGCGAGAAGGGGCGCGCGCTCCTCCGACCCCTTCCCGAGATACCTGAAGCGTCGCGCGAGTTCGGCCTGGATCTCCTCGGCGCGCTTGCGTTCGCCCGCGCGCGTCGCGTCGGACGCGTCGCGCAGGAGGTCGATCTCGGCGAGGAGGTGCGCGCGCACCGCCTCGAGCCGCGCGTCGAGCACCGCCTTCGCCGCCTCGCGCACCGCGGGATCGAGCACGAGCATCGCGAGCGCCGCCTCTTCGGGCCGCCCCTCGATGCGGCGGAAGCGTCCCTCCATGTCGCTCGCGACGAGGGAGGGCCGAAGGTCCTCCGTGACGGCCGGTCCACGCAGGAGGTCGGCGGGCGGCGCGGCGTTGCTTCCGACCTCCATCGAGCCATCCATCGAGTCATCCATCGAGTCATCCATCGATTCCCCGACCGAACCCCCGACCGAACCCTCGCCAGATGGCGGCTCGACCGGACCCGCGGCGTGCGCCGTTCGCGGCGGAAGCCCCGCTGTCGCCAGTGCGAGCGCCAGAGCGGTCAGCGGGGGCAGCGGACGGAGGCGGCGTGCAGGGTGCGGCATGGCTCCACTCTACGGCGCGTTCGCCGCGATCGCGTCCGACAGTGCGGCGGAAAGGGCTCAACGCGTCCGCTCGAGCGCCTCGCAGAGCACCAGCATCGCCTCCTCCTTCATCGTGCCGCGCGGCGCGTCGAGCCAGATCGCCACCACCTCTTCGCTCGTCTGGTTCTGCGCCTTCTCGAGCGTCATGCCCCGCATGGCCTGGATCTGGTCGTCGTTGAGGGCGCCCTCCTCGACATCCTCCTCGGTCACGCCGTCGAGCTCCGAGTTGCGCGTGACCTCCCTGAGGATCCAGTGACCACCCGTGGCGCGCTGGATCTCGCGCGACGCGCATCCCGAGTGGTAGGGGCTCTCGCTCCACTCCACCTCCTCGATGAACTCCCAGCGCGTGCGCCGCGTGCCCCGCATGCAGTGCGCGACGATCTGCGGGATCAGCGCGCGTCCGACGAGGACGGTGGGCGGCGCGGGTCTGCGTTCGCGCGCCGCCCGTCGGCCACGCGCGGGCGCACGCGCGTCGCCCGATTCCGACGCGACCTCGCGGGCCGCGGGATTTCCCTGCACGGACTTCTTCGCCATGGATCTCTTCCTTTCCTGACTGGATGTGTTGGACTGGATGCGTTGGCCTCGATGGGCTCGCCGATCCTAGGCCGCGGGAATCACCGCACGGACGGCCGCAAGCGCGCGGGGCGCGTGCGCCGCCGGATGGCGCGGATCGGCATGCGCCGACCATCGCGCCCGCCCGATCGCCCGATCGCCCGCCGTTCCTCCAGTCGCGCGGGCCGGCCGCCGACCTCCCGCGTCACCCGCCCGAATGGATCCGCGCCGCCAGCTGCGCGCGGCTCCTCACGCCGAGCTTGCGATAGATCCGCCGCGTGTACTCGACGACCGTGTGCTGCGAGAGCCCCGTCTCGTCGGCGACGCGCTTCGTGGTCGCGCCGCGGGCGAGGCTGCGGGCGATGCCGACCTCTCGCTTCGTCAGCGACTGCATCCATCCTCCCGCGAGGCGCTCGGCGACGCCCGCCGCGAACTGCTGGCCGATGATCTGGAGGTTCGGAAGCGGCAGGACGCCCGGCAAGAGCGGATCGACGCTCACGCTCACATGGTGCGTGCAGCCGTGGTCGGTGCCGAGCGGCGCGCCCTTGAAGCGTTCCGCCGACCGCGCGAAGAAGCGGGCGAGTCCCTGCAGGAGCTCCCAGAGTTCGCGGATCTCCTCGGCGTTGAAGCTGCCCGCGTGCATGCTCGTCCAGGAGTAGTCGCGGGCGGTGCGCGTCTCCTCGGGCTTGATGTGCGCCGCAACCTCCTCGCGCCGCCTGCTGTCGAAGAGCTCGTCGAGCCGCGCGAGCAGCGACTGGTCGTGCGGATCGCCGACGCGGTACTGGACCACGATCGCGGGCGCGGTCACCACCCAGCCGAAGCCGCGCGCCCCGCCGCCGCCGCGCACGCCGCGCTTCCGACCGACGAGCCCGATCGCCTCGAACGCGTCGAGCGCGGACTGCACTTCGGCGCGGGGCAGCTGCGCGCACTTCCCGAGCTGGTCGGCGGTCACGGGACGGTCGATGCGGCGGAGCATCTCCCAGACGACGAGATTCGCCGTGCTGCCGATGGCGGCGAGCACCCCGGGGTCGCGGATGTCGAGCGGCTGGTGGGATTCGCGCATCGGCGCATCCTTGCATGTCGGGCGTCGGGCGGTGGGCGCTGGAAGACGGGCGCCGGAAGACGGGCGCCGATCGCGGGCGATCGACCGCGACCGGCGGCCATGGCCCGACCGGTCCCCCGAACATGCGACACGATCCGCACGATCCCGATGAATCCCGTTCTGCACCGCTTGTCTCGCGAGGGGTTCTGGCCGATCCTCGACGGGCTGTGCGCGCGGGGGCGTCCGATCGACCCCGACCGCTCCCGACCCACCGCGCATCCCCCTGAACCAGGAACCCGACCGAAGTCCCGCCGCATGTCGATCTCGAACTCCACGCGCTTGCTTCTCGCCCGCGTCTCCGTCCTTTCCCTCCTCGTCGTGTCCGCCGCGATCCCGATGGTCGCCGCGGGCGTCGGTCCCGTGAAGCCGCCGCGTGCGGTCGCGGCGCCCGCCGCCGGCGCGGCGTCCGCGCCCGTCGCCAAGCCCGCGCGGGTCGAGCCGCGCACCGCGGCGACCCCCGCGAAGCCCAACATCCTCTTCGTCATCATCGACGACGCGGGCGTCGACCAGTTCGAACGCTGGAATCCCGCGGGCGTCGAACTCGCGAAGACCCCGGTCATCGACTCGCTCTGCGACCAGGGCGTGCGCTTCTCGAACGTGTGGTCGATGCCGCAGTGCTCGCCCTCGCGGGTCGCGATGATGACGGGCCGCTTTCCGTTCCGGACGGGCGTGATGAACGCCTGCCTCGCGACCGCGCCGCCGCGCTCGCAGGCGTCGCCATACGAATTCACGCTGCCGCGCCTCCTCGCGGCGGGGGGTTACGCCTCGGGCTACATCGGGAAGTTCCACCTCGGCGACCCCGCGCTCAATCCCGAGGGCGACAGCTATCCGAACGGCCTCGGATTCCCGTACTTCCAGGGCACGCCGCTCGGCGGCGCCTCGCTCGCCGACACGACGCTCTCGGGCCAGATGCCGCCGCCCGCCGCGGGCGCCGCGCCGATCTACTCCTGCGGGTTCCCCGTCGACCCCGTCACCAACGCGCCCGCCGTCTGCTCGTGCGGCTTTCCCGACCAGACCTGGGTCGACGGGATGGATGCCGTCGACTGCCTCGCGGCCGGCGGCGTGCCGCTCGTCGACGCGTCCGGCGCGCCGGTCCTCGAGGGATCCGCGAAGGCCGTCGCGCGCGTCGACTTCACGATCACGAACGGCTACTTCGTCAACGACCGCGTCCTCGCGATCGACGGCGAGGAGCCCGTCACCAGCTTCGAGCGCCGCTATGCGCCGACGAACGACGTCGACGACGCGCTCGCGTGGATCGGTGCGCGGCCCAAGGGCGCGCCCTGGATGTGCACGGTCGGCTTCGTGAACATCCACGATCCGTACCAGCCCGCGCCGGGCGACCTGCTGCAGCCCGACGCCGAGTGGCCGGCGGGACTGCCCTTCGTCTGCGACACGCAGGCGGGCTACGAGGACGCGAACCTCGGCCCGTCGAAGAAGGCGATGGCGAACGAGATGCTCTCGGCGTCCGACCGCGAGATCGGCCGCCTCCTCGTCGAGGGTGGCTTCGCCGAGTGGAACGGCAGCGGCGTCGTGCTCACCGATCCGAACACGCTCGTCGCCGTCGTCGGCGACAACGGCACCTACGGCCCGGTCGTGCGCCTTCCATACGACGCGCTGCTGGCGAAGGGCTACGTGAACCAGACCGGCGTGAGCGTGCCGCTCGTGATCGCGGGCGCGGGCGTCGCGTCGCCGGGCCGTTCGGTCGACGCGATGGTGAATGTCGCGGACTTCTTCCAGCTCTTCGGCGAGGTCGCGGGCGTCGATGTGCGCGCGACCGTGCCCGCCTCGCACGCGCTCGACTGCGAGAGCATGATCGGCTACCTCACCGATCCCGCGGCGCCCGCGGTGCGCGCCTTCAACTTCGCGCAGAACGGGACGAACATCTCGTTCCCCGACGGACTGTTCCGCGCCTGCGTGATCTCCTCGCTCCAGGCCTGCACCGACTCGATCTTCCCGAATCCGGCGGTGTGCGAACTCTCGGGCGGCGTCTGGTACGACGGCTACGCGACCTGCTGCGACCTTCGCGACGCGGGCCTCCTCGACGCGGACTACGGCATCGTCGCGCCCTCGGCGCTCGCGGTCACCGACGGGCGCTACAAGCTGATCGTGAAGGAGCTCCCGGGCTGCGACCAAGGCAAGGTCTGCGCGTACGAGTTCTACGACCTCGCCACCGCGCCCTTCGCGGAGCTGCTCGGCGGGCGCGGCATCGACTACCCGATCGCGAACATGCTCTCGGCCGAAGGCACCTGCTCGGGCGCGGAGCTCACGCCCGAAGCCGAACTCGCCTTCGACGCCCTCGACGCGTACGCGCGCAAGCTCCTCGCCTCGGGCACGCCGGTTCCCGGCGACGGCAACCTCGACGGCGTCGTCGACTCGGCCGACATCGCCGCCATCCTCCACTGGTGGGGCGGCCCGTCGGTCTACGACTTCAACAACGACGGCAACACCGACGGCGCCGACCTTGCGGATGTCCTCGCGGGCTGGAGCGCCGCGCCCTGACGGACGCACGCGGCGCGAGCGCGGATGGCGCGTGACGGGCC